>NYSY01000028.1 GCA_002683215.1 Planctomycetaceae bacterium | reverse complement strand
CCCCTCGCCGGCATCAGCGGCGTGATCGACGAGGCGGTTCGTCGGTTGAGCGGCGCGAACCTGCAGGAGGCGGAGGCCAGCGACCGGCTGCGTCGCTCGATCGAGGACACGACGCTCGGCGGCGATCTCGACGAGGTCGCCGCGGAGATGCTTGAGAACGTGGTGGACTTCACCAGCACCGAAGTGGGGACGGTGATGACGCCTCGGACCGAGATCGAGGGAATCCAGTCGACCGACGACCTCGCCGCCATCCGAACGATCATCATCGAGGCCGGGCACTCCCGCATTCCGGTCTACGGCGACAACCTCGACGAGATCCGAGGCATCCTCTACGTGAAGGATCTCGTGCCGTATCTGGGCACCGAGGTCGAGGACTTCCGACTGGACCGACTGCTCCGGCAGCCGATCCGCGTTCCGGAGACGAAGCCCGTCCAGGATCTCCTGGGTGACTTCCAGCGGAGCGAGGTCCACATGGCCATCGTCGTCGACGAATACGGGGGGACCAGCGGGTTGGTGACCATCGAGGATGTTCTGGAGGAGATCGTCGGGGAGATCCAGGACGAGCACGACACCGAGGAGGAACTCCCGCCGGCCATCGCCCGCGTCGGAGACGATCGGTGGGAGATGGATGCCCGGTTCCAGATCTACGACCTGAACGAGCTGCTCGAGACCGCCCTGCCCGAGGACGACGATTTCGACACCATCGCGGGGTTCATGCTTGAACGCCTGGGGCGGGTACCGGAGCCGGGGGAGGCGGTGGAGGATCTCGGGCTTCGTTTCGAGGTGCTCGAGGCGGAACCGACGAGGATCGAGCGGGTCGCGGTCACCAGGCTTCAAGCTTCCAAGGATGTCGGTGGCCCCGAGGTCTGAGGTCTCCCGGTTGGAGCCGTGAAATCGGGACCGGGGGTTTCCCATGAAGTGGGCATGCAAGGATCCGGAATCATGAACGATGCGGGGCCGGTGTGGAACCACGGGCAGCGGCAGGACCCACCTCGGGATGGCTTCGTGGTCGATTCGTCCGGGAAGATCCGTCAGCCCGCGGTCTGCAGCACCGTTCGAACGGTGCTGGTCGGAAGCCACCTCTGGCCGTTCATCGGGATGGTGACCGGGACGCTTCCGCTGCTCTGGATCGGTGTGATCATCTTCTGGGGGATCCTGAAGGACCGATCGAGGCTGGTCGACGATCAGGGGCGTGAGCTCATGAACGTCATGCTGACGTTCATGGTGCTGGTCGTGATTCCGATCATCGGGTGGCTCGCGTTGCTGCTCTGGATCCCGGTCACCCTCGTGTCCGCGATCCGCGGGGCGATCGCGACCGGACGCCGCGGCGAGTACTTCCGCTATCCGATGACCTTCCGATTCATCGGATAGCCGGCGGGGGCNGTCGGTGGCGTCGAGCGTGCGGAGGAAGCAGGCGGGTTCGTGAACGAGAGTTTCGGCCTGAACGCCTTCCTGGGCGGGATCGAAGATCTGCTGAGAGAAGTCTCGACGCTCGGAAGGGATTGAGCGTCTGGCGTTCCAGCAGCCTCAATTCGGTCCGCGTCTTCGAGAGTCCTGTTGATCAGTCGAATTCGTCGCCACGGAACGTGCTGGCGAGATACGCGTCCTTCACCACCGGATCGTTGATGATCGTCCGAGGATCGCCGTCCCGCAGGTTCTTGCCCTGATGGATGATGTAGGCGCGGTCGCAGATCCGCATGGTCTGCTGCACGTTGTGGTCGGTGACCAGCATCGCGATTCCCTCGTCGGCGAGTTTGCGGACCTCGGTCTGGAGTTCCTCGACGGTGTGCGGGTCCACCGCGGCGAAGGGCTCGTCGAGCAGCATCAGCCGAGGGCGGGTCACGAGGGCCCGCGCGATCTCCAGGCGTCGGCGTTCGCCGCCGGAGCAGGTTCTCGCCTGTTCCTTCCGTTTGTGGATCAGTCCGAACTGCTCCAACAGTTCATCGCATCGTCGATTTCGGGCATCGCGATCGAGACCCCGGGTCTCGAGGATGGCCATGATGTTCTGTTCTACGGAGAGCTTCTGGAAGACGCTCGGCTCCTGGCTGAGGTATCCCATGCCGGCCTTCGCGTGCTTGTACATCGGCTCGGTGGTGACGTCCCGGCCGTCGAAGACCACCTGGCCCTTCTCCGGGGTCAGCATCCCGATGGCCATCCGGAAGGAGGTCGTCTTCCCGGCGCCGTTCCGGCCGAGCAGCCCGACGATCTCGCCCGCTTCGACCGTGAATCCGACGCCATCGACGACGCGGCGGCCGCCGTAGGTCTTCTGGAGATCTTGAACTTCGAGGAGTGCCATCGACGGTCATTCTAACCGGGGACGGCCGCTGGTTCCGGCGACGGCTTGCCAGCCTTCCCGCGGCCCGTTACAAACGAGGCGTGAACACCAGAAACGCCGACATTCCGCGATCGCTCTCGATGGTGCTCTTCGGGGTGATGCTCGCCTTCGGGGCGGGGTGCGTCCGGCGGGTCGTTCAGATCACCTCGGACCCCGATGGCGCCGTCGTCTGGATGAACGATCGTGAAGTGGGGTCGACGCCCTGCGAAGTCGAGATCCTCCATTACGGCACCTACGACGTTCGTGTCGAAAAGCCCGGCTGGGAGCCGGTGATGACCGGCCGTTCCGCGCGGGCGCCGATCTGGGACCTGCCGGGCCCCGATTTCCTCGCGGAGCTCGTACCGGCGGAGATCGAGAGTCGAAATGTCTGGCACTTCCAGCTCGTCGTCGAATCCGCCGACGCCGACGCGGTGCTGCTGCGTGCGGAAGTGGCCCGCGACAGGGTCGCCGCGGAACTTGCCAGGGCCGGCGCGAGTGCGCCGGACGCGACCGCCCGAGGGCTTGCGGAAGCGGTTGAAGCGGAGGATGGAACCGGGACCCCCGGGGCGGCGGTGGAGGGTGCTCCAGCGCCGGTCGGCGTGGCGGATCCCGGGCTGCCGGAAGCAACCGATCCCGGGCTCGAGCCAGGCGCGGATCCCGGGCGGGATCCGTCGATGGATCCATCGACCGGTCCGAGCCGCGGCTTCTGAACCCCGGGCTTCGGATTGCGCTCGAAATGCCGGGAACTCCTGAAGACGTTGCCATTGCTCGTCGATGCGTCTCGTACGGCGACGTGGGTCCTGATTTCGGACTCCTGGCCGAATCGAATGATCGCACATCGACGCCGGGGAAATGGGAACTCGACCGCCATGCGGAATCGAACCGGGCCAACCCTGCTCATCGCCGACGACGACCACAAGGACGTCCAGGCCATCGTCAACGTGGTGAGTGGACTCGGATGTGGTTTCATCACCGCCACCACCGGCGCGACGGCGTGGCGGGAGTTCTCCCGCAGCCGCTTCGATCTGGTCGTCGCCGACCTGAACATGCCGGGCGGTGACGGCGGGGTCCTTGCCCGCAGGGTCAGAACGCGATCCACCACCCCCTTCCTGCTGCTGAGTGAGCTCGGCGCGGCAAGCCTCGAAATCTGTCGCATCGACGACATGGCGGGAATCGAGGTGGTTTCCAAGCCGTTGGTCGCCGCCGACCTTCGCGATGCCATCGAGGGACAGCTTCGCCTCGTGCTGACCCCCGGCCAGCCGCGCACGCCGCCCGCCGCGGCCGCCTGAACCTGGCGAAGATCATGGTGCCCTCCGGATCCTCCCCGGAGTACCATCAGGTCGTGACGACATCCGCCGCCAACATCCCGCTCGACGTGATCCAGGCCGCGACCTCGAGACCTCGATTCGCGGCCGGACCGAGATCCCTCGATTCGGTGCGGATGCTGCGTATCTCGATCACCGACCGCTGCAATCTCCGCTGCGGCTACTGCATGCCGGACGGTGGCGTCGCGTTCGAACCGAAGGACACGCTGCTCTCGGTCTCCGAGCTTGAACGAATCGCGACCTACGCCCATCGAATCGGCGTCCGGTACTTCAAGATCACCGGCGGCGAACCGACCGTTCGAGGGGAACTGCTGGAGATCATTCGGCGGCTTCGAGGCATCGGCGACTCCGAGATCTCGATGACCACCAACGGGCTTCAGATGCATCGTCTCGCGGCCCCGCTTCGCGAGGCGGGGCTCGATCGGGTGACGGTGTCGGTCGACAGTCTTCAACCTGACCGGTATCGGGAGATCACGGGAGGCGGCCGATTCGAGATCTTCCAGCGCGGGCTCGAGGCGACCGCCGCTGCGTTCGGCCGGGTGAAGCTGAACGTGGTGGTGATCCGGGGCGTGAACGAAGACGAGGCCCCGGCATTCGCCGCCCTCGCCCGCGAGCGAGACTGGACGGTCCGCTTCATCGAATTCATGCCGCTCGGATCGAGCGTGTTCGCCGATGCGGATCCGGCGGGACACCTCGTGGAAGCCGATGAGATCGTCGCGTCGATCGAGGCGGCCCACGGACGGCTCGAACCGATCGACGCGCGATCCGACCCCGGCGTCGGGCCGGCGAGACTCCTCGAAATGCCGGGCGGGCGTGGTCGGATCGGACTCATCCACGCCATGAGCAAGCCCTTCTGCGAAAACTGCAATCGACTTCGACTCACTGCCGCCGGTGTTCTTCGCAGCTGTCTCTTCGACGGCGGTGAGGTGGATCTCGCTCCGTTGCTGCGGACCACGGCGAAGGGTGATGTGGACGACCGGCTCCATCGGGCGTTCCGGGATTGCACCGCCATGAAGCCGGAAGTCCACGGTGAGCGTGGTGATCGGGCCATGAGCAGCATCGGGGGCTGATCCCCGGATACCGGCTCGCTTTACAGGCGGACGTTCTCCGGGTCGAATACTCCAATGAGATACATCAACCACGCACTGATCGTCGTCGTCGCGTTCGCCGTTTCGTCGTTGTTCGCGGGATGTGGTGACGCCGACTCCGGGATCACCGTGGGGGTCGCTTCCGGCGTCGCGGGGACCGGTCCGGCCGCCAAGGGCGGCACGCCCGTCGGGTCCACGGCGTGGAGCACGGCGTTGAAGTCGTGGCCGAAGAAGGGTAACTCACAGATCGTCGCCTCCGACTCGGTGGTCCGGTCGAGCTTCGACCAGTGGCTTGACGCCCGATACTCACCCGTGATGCCGCGGGATCCCCAGGTGGTGGTCCTGATCGAGGATCTTCGAACCTTCAACACGCCGATCACCGACCTCGCGGGTGACTGGGGTGTTCCCGATACCGGTGCTGCGATCCGGCCGCAGGCGATCCGGGGCATCGGGAAGACGTTCTGGGCGGATCTCCGCTACGCACTCGTCGAGGGCGATCAAGCTCGAGCGATGGACGTCATCGTCGCGATGGCCAATCTTCCGCGGGTGGCGCACGGCTTCGACGGATCGGTGCCCCGCGGGCTCATCGCGACGCTCGCCACCGTCGATTCCTTCGGCTGGGGGCTCACGGATCTTCTTCGGGAGGACGGGGCGGTGGAGCCGGTGGAGCCCACCGCCGAGCAGTGCGCAAGACTCCGTCGCGCCGCGTCCTGGCTCGATGCGCCGGAGCCGTTCGGGCCGGTCGGTGAGGATGAGAACCGGCAGCGGATCATGAAGCGGTACGTCGAGGAGACCCGGCCGCGACTGCGTCGTCAGCTCGACGAACTCTGCGGCTGAGCCGGAAAAGCGATGCCGATCCTCATTTCGGGGGGGTGGCGCCGCGCCAGTCTTCGAGGGTGTCGAGGTCGACCTGCACCCCGGGGTCGTCGAGGTCCACGGCGCGGATCCGGAACCCGGGAAGATCGCGCGCGGATCGCAGGCCGTCCGGGAGCGGTGCTTCGAGGATGCACGACGCGATGGCGTTCGAGAGGATCACCGGATGCCCGCCGCGATCGCCGAGCCTCGGGTGGACGTAGTCCGCATCCTCGGCCGCGTCGAGCAGGTGGCGGACCGTGGTCGTCGTGACCGCGGGGTGATCGGAGAGATGCAGCACGATCCGGGCCGCGTCGGCCGCGAGGGCGGTTCGGATTCCCGCGCGGGCGGAGTCGAGCATGGACCCGTCGGGATCGACTTCGACGACGGTGGTGGTCCGGCCCTCGAGCGCCGCGATGATGCCGGTCGCGTGGTGTCCGACCGTGACCACGACTTCGTCGGCCACGGAGGCGACCGTGTCGTAGGCCGCCGCGATGACGGTCGTGGCACGCCCTCCCCTCGACCAGGGGAGCGTCTGCTTGCAGCGTCCCATCCGCCGTGAACGGCCGCCGGCGAGCAGGACCGCGATCGTGCGGTCGGGGGTTCTCGCGGCGTCGCTCACGCGGATTCGTGACAGGCCCGACCGCCGCTGCAGCCGCCCGGGGTCACGCCCTGGCGATCGGGGCCGCGGTCGTCCTGGCTCACCACGCACCAGAAGCAGCGGGTGGTGCTCGAGTCGTCCACCAGGCCTCGGTGCATGTGCTCGAGCATCACGTACATGTTCTTGTGACGCAGGTTCACGCAGGTCTCGACCAGATCGAGGTGGACGGTGGGGTCGGTCTCGGAGTCGCTCATGCGTCACCTCCCGGGTTCGCGGCGGCCATCACCGCCCGGCGGATCGCCACCGGGAGCAGCGTCTTCTTGTAAATCGTGCCCGGCAATGGTGCGGCACCTTCGGTCGCCGCATCGCATGCCTTCCGGATCGCCGCGTCGTCCCTGATCGAGACGCCGGCCAGCGCCGCATCCACCGCGGGTAGAAGCCTCGGCCGAGGCGCGACGGCACCGGCGCAGGTCCGGGCCGATCGGATCACGTCGCCATCGAGGTCGAGGACGGCGTAGCCGCTGACCATCGGCCAGTCGAAGGACTGTTTCTGCTTCAGCGCGACGAAGCCCGAATTCGGGGCGGGGTCGAACCGGATGGCGGTCACCACTTCGCCCGGTGCGAGCACGCTGGTCGATCGCCAGTCCCGCGCGGGATCGGGCTGGAAGTCCGCCATCGGGATCGACGTACGCGGCCCGCCGACGACGTCGACCGATCCATCGAGCAGAAGAAGGGCGGGCGCCAGGTTCGAAGGGTGGACCATCAGACATGGTCCCTCGGGGAACAGGGCGTGGAAGCGGTGCTCGCCCTCGCGGGCGGGGCAGCCTTCACCGCCCTTGCGCACGCAGTCGAACCGCTCCATCCGCCAGTACCAGCACCGTGTCTCCTGCAGGAGATTTCCGGCGACGCTCGCGACGTTTCGAACCTGCGGCGTCGCAGCGCTTCCGCAGGCCTGTGCGATCATCGGTGCCGACTCGCGAATCGCCTCGTCATCGCTGACGGCGGCGAGCGTCGCGCGGGCGCCGATCCGGCCGGCCTCGATCCGATCCAGCGCCGGGTCGTCGATCCGCGTGAGATCGATCACGAGCCCCGGCGTATCGAGCCCTTCCTTCATGCGGTCGAGCAGGTCCATGCCGCCGCTCTTGAGCACCGGCAGCGAGTGGTCCTTCGACGTCGCGAGCGAACTGGCTTCGCCGGTGGATTTGGGACTGGTGTAAGCGAAGGGATTCATGCCCGCACCTCCGTCTTCGTGGTGGTCGCGGTCGCGATGCGTTCCGGCACCGGCTCGGCGAGTGCCGCAAGGACTCGATCCGGCCGAAGCGGGAGATCTCGAACCGGTCGGCCGATCGCATTGAACACCGCGTTGGCGATCGCGGCCGCGGTCGGGATGACCGGTGGTTCACCGAGCGCCCGGGCGCCGGTCTGGCCGTCGCGCCAGAGCACCGGGATGATCTTGGGGCAGTCCTTCGCGCCGAGGACCTTGTAGTTCTCGAAGTTGGCGTTCAGCACGGCGCCGGTCGCCGGATCGAGAATCTGTTCCTCGAAGAGGGCGTAGCTGGCCCCCTGGATCACGCCGCCGATGATCTGGCTCTCGGCGGGCTTGCGAACCAGCGGGAGGCCGCAGGACTGGATCGCGACCACCTCCCGGACGAATACCTGGCCGGTCTCGCAGTCGACCTCGACCCGGGCGGCCTGAACCCCTTCGGAGGACCCGTCGCCCCAGTAGGCGTTGGGGCGTCCATCGAATTCCCCCATGACCGAAATCGGTTCGGCGAGCCGCTTGCAGGCGTCCTCCCAGCGAACGATCGACCGATCGCCCGACTTCACGACACCGTCGTCGATGCGGAGGGTGGTCGGATCGAGGCCGTCCCGTTCGGCGACGTCGGCGAGGATCCGGTCGCGGGCCAGATCCGCCGCCGCCATCGCCGCGGGTGCGGTGCTGGGGGTGCAGACCGAACCGCCCGAGGCAGGGCCGGAGGGCAGTCTGGAATTGCCGATCGCCACCGAGACGTTGGCGAGTGGGACGCCGATTCGTTCGGCGACCACCGCGCCCATGGCGGTCCGCTGGCCGGTGCCGACGTCCTGGGTGCCGGTCCGCACTTCGAGGTGGCCGTCGGGATGGACGACGACCTCGATCTTCGCGGGGGCGCGGCCCTTGCCCCAGTCGCAGGTCGCGATGCCGTAGCCGGTTCGCATCGGTCCGTCCTGCGATCCGGTGTCGGGCCGTTCCGACCAGCCGATCAGTCGGGCCGCGACGTCGTACATCGCTCCACGTCGTTCGGAGTCGTCCAGGCGGCGTCGGAGGGCGAGCGGGTCGATGCCGCAGCGGTGTGCGATCTCGTCGAGCATCAGCTCCTCGACGAAGGCGCCCTGGGGGCAACCAGGGGCCCGCATCGCCCGGGGGCCACCGGCATTGAATTGCACGTCCTGATGATTCCGCCCGTCGATCTCGCCAAGATCGAATCGGCCGCTGGGGATCCGGGCCCCACCGCCACGGCGGGAGACGCCGGTACCTCCGAAGGTCTCGATCCGGGCCCCGCGGATGGTCCCGTCGGCGTCGTGGCCGAGCTTGACCTTGCAGAGGAGGGAGGGTCGGTTGCCGGTGTCGAGGTGTTCTTCGCGACGATCGCAGAAGGAGTAGACCGGCCCGCCCGAGCGTTTGGCGGCGAGTCCGGCGGCGGCGCCTTCCTTGCCGATCTGAAACTTGGAACCGAATCCGCCCCCGATGTACTCGCAGTCCACCACGATCCGGGACCGTCGCTTGCCGAGGAAGCGGCCGATCTGATCGGCGACCAGGAAGGTTCCCTGGGTGGAGGCGTGGACGGTGGCTCCTTCGCCATCTGGTTCGATCATCATCCCGTGCGTCTCGAGCGACGAATGGGTCTGGACGGGGGTCGAGTAGGTCGCCTCGAAGGTGAAGTCGGAAGCTTCGATCGCGTCGGCGGCGTCGCCTTCGGTTTCGCCGATCGGGGCCCGAACCCGCGCATCATCGAAGATGCTCGTCTTGCATTCCGCGCGGGCCCAGCGGGCGTCGAGCGCGTCGAGCCCGCGTTCGAGGGCTCGGCGACTTTCGGCGACGAGGTAGCCGATGGAATCACCGTCGTAGTCCCCGGCATCGCCCGAGATCACGACTTCGGTCACGCCCGGTACGGCGAGTGCCGCATCACGGTCGAGGGATTCGAGCGTCGCCTTGCCCCACGGGCAGCGGATGAGTCGGACCCACTGCATGTCCTCGCGGAGGTGGTCGCGTGAATAACGGGCGGCTCCCGTCGCCTTGGCGAGGCCGTCGAGTCTGGTCGCGTCGTCGGCGAGGGACTGGCCGGCATTGATGGTCCGATGGTCGGGATTCGATCCACTCATGCTCGTTCGCCTCCGTTCGCACCGCGGTCGGTCGGTTCATCCACCGGCGGCTGTCCACTGGCGACGAGCACGGCGTTGAAGATGTTCGGATACGTGCCGCAACGGCAGAGATTTCCGGCGAGGGCGGAACGAATCTCCGGAAGGGAGGGTTTCGGATTCCGATCGAGCAACGCGCGTGTGGCGGTCACCACGCCGGGGGTGCAGAATCCGCATTGCATGGCGTCGAACTCCGCCATGGCGGTCTGCAGTGGATCGGGATTCTCCACCGACCCGATTCCCTCCACGGTGGTGATGGGGCGATCGGTGGCGTCCAGCGCGAGCATCATGCAGCTCGCGATCGGTTCGCCGTCCACCAGCACGGTGCAGCCACCGCACGCGGCGCGATCGCAGACCTCCTTCGGGCCGGTGACGTCGCATCGCTCCCGCAACGCCTCAAGCAGGGTGGTGGCGGGTTCGGCGACGAACTCGGTCGGTCGTCCATTGACGTTCAGGCGGGTCCGCACCGGATTCGGCCCGAGGATCTTCGGGCCGTCGTCGCGGACGGCGGCGTCGGCATTCGCCTGTTGAAGTTCGGCGGCGGTACCGGCCGCGGTGACACCGACGGTCTGGAAGAATCGACGTCTGGAGACGCCGCCATCTTTCCGGCCCCCATCGCGGGGGTGGTTCTTTTCTGGGGGCATGTCGGGCGCTCGCGCGAGGAGGAACGGTCGTGACGCAATCGTGACCTCACCCAAGAGCGTAGCACGAGATTCGCGAAATCAGTCGGACTCCTTGGTCGGTTCGACATCGAATCGTGCCTGCAGCATCCGATTCAGCGCGCGATTCGCACGTGGCCACTCGAACTCGTGCAGTCGATCGATCGGGATCCAACGCCAGGTTCGTGTGTCGTTCACCGGTTCATCACCGACGAGCCTGGCCATCACCGCTTCGACGTGAACATGACGTTCGCGTTTCAAGCCTTCGTCGAGATCTTCCGCGATGCCGATCGACTCGCCCGCGTGAATGTCGATGTTGAGTTCTTCACGGACCTCGCGAACGGCGGCCTGCGCCGCGGTTTCGCCCGGATCGATCTTGCCGCCCGGGAGCTCCCAGACACCCCCGCGAATGGATTCCTTCGGACGCCAAGCCGCCAAGACCGCGACCGCATCCCTTCCCGCTGGATTCGGGGGTCGGAGGATAGCGGCGATGGAGACACGAGTGACTTTTTCGGCGGGATCCATACTCATAAGTCCATTGCTCGAAGCATTTTATATTTTACTTCGAGAAGGTTCGGCTCAGGCGTTGACCGAGGCCGGTTGATGCCGATACTGTGCCGATGTTCAAGGCATTCCAAGGGCGATTCAGGCTTCCGAGCCGGTTTCGTGAGTCGAAAGACCTTGGATTTCGTGGATTCGGGAGCGTTTTCGGACGTTCAGGATTAAAGTTACGCGAACTTGCGGCGAAATGCATCGAATTTCGCTGACAAAGCGGCTTTAGGGCCCGTTTCGGGCCAAATGCGAGTGTGAGGCCAGCAAAAGTGGTTTCATCGACTTTCGCAGCCCATTTCCGGTTAGAGGAAATGGTATTTCAAGGTCTTCTTCGCAGCCATGGCAACATGGCTGAGAAACCCGTCCGGTCGTGTCGGAGCGACCGGGCGGTCTTTTTTGCAGGGCGTCGCGGTGAACCGCACCCGACGTCACGGGAGGCTCGATGCGAAACGCTGGAATTCCCGCCGTCATTTTTCTCGCCCTGATCGCTGCGGTGGGCGGCGTCACGCCGTCGCTTTCGGCGGACGCTCGTTCCTCGCGGTCTGCGGCGCCGTTTGATGCCCTCGCCTTGCTTCTATCCGAACCCCCGGAGGGTACGGTCGGTGCCGCTTCGACGGGGCTCCGGCCGGCCTACGGGGACCAGGGGGATCGCCGGTGGTCGATCGGTGGCATGGTGGCGACTGATTTTCAAAACGAGCGTGTTGTCAGCCTTCGAGGCGGGCTCGAGTGGTTCCCGATCGACGCGTTCAGCCTCGGGCTTGACGCGGATCTGGGATGGGTGGGGCAGGACGCCGGCGATGATGCCGGATTCGCCGGCGTCTCGGTGATGCTCCGGTGGCACTTTCTGAGGCATGCCTCCTGGTCGCTCTACGCGGATCTCGGGATCGGGCTCGTCTACGCGACCTCGCCGGTCCCGCCGGACGGCAGCCGGCTCGACTTCACGCCGCAAGCCGGAATCGGCTGCTCGATCGCCCTCGACGATCGAACCAGGCTGCTGCTGGGCATCGGTTGGTACCACCTTTCGAACGCACGGACCACGGACACCAACTTCGGGATCGACGCGCTTGCGGTGACCGCGCGAATCAGTCTTCCGTTCTGAGGTGCGTCAGCCGGCGTACCCATTCGGTCGGGCCTTCATCCACGCCCAGGCGGTGGCGACCGTCTCCTCGAGTTCCGTGAAATGTGGCGCCCAGCCGAATTCACCCTTGATTCGTGATGAATCGGCGAAGAGGCGGGGCGGGTCGCCCGGGCGTCGGGGGCCGGGGCGTTCCGGAATCGGATGACCGGTGATCTTCCGACACGCCTCGAGAACCTCACGGACCGACCAGCCGTGTCCGAGGCCGACGTTCAGGGCGCGGGCATCGCCCGGGGCCAGGCCGTTCATGACCGCGATATGCGCGTCGATGAGGTCGCAGACGTGGACGTAGTCGCGAATGCAGGTGCCATCGTCGGTGGGATAGTCGTCGCCGTGGATCACCAGTGCCTCCCGTCGCCCGGCGGCGACCTCGAGGCAGATGGGAATCAGGTGCGTCTCGGGACGATGGTCCTCGCCGATCCGGATCTTCGGATCGCTTCCCGCGACGTTGAAGTACCGGAGGGCCGCGAACGCGAAGGCGGGGTCGGCGGCGCGGCGGGCGTACGCGTGATCGAAGAGGACGCGTTCGACCATGTGCTTGGAATGGCCGTAGGGATTGATGGGTGCCTGGGGGCAGTCCTCCGCGATCGGGATCCGATCCGTCGAGGGTTCCCCGTAGGTCGCGCAGGTGCTCGAAAAGATGAATCGATTCACCCCGGTCGAGTTCATCGCCTGAAGGAGCGAAATGGCGCCGCCGGTGTTGTTGTCGTAGTACCGAAGCGGTTCTTCCACGGATTCGCCGACGTACGCCAGCGCGGCGAAGTGCATCACCAGTTCGATCCGGTGGTCGCCGAGGGCGGCTTCGCAGGTGGAGCGGTCCGAGATCGAGGCTTCAATCGGCGAGAACGAGCCGGGCAGATCGGCCGCGGCCGCCGAGATCGCCTCGAATGCCCCGCGGTGTCCGCGAGAGAGGTCGTCGAGTCCGACGACGTCGAGGCCGGCCTCGAGGAGCCGGAGGCAGGCATGCGAGCCGATGTATCCGGCGCCGCCGGTGACCAGGATCCGAGTCGGGGGGGGTGTCAACTTATGTCGCCTTTTCGCTGGAGGGTTGAGGTTCGACGTCGGGGGAGCCGATGAGCGAGGGACGGCCGATGATATCAATTGGGTTTCCTCGGTCCCCGCTCCAATGATCCCCGGAGATCCTTTCGTGTCGATGAAGCATGAAGCGCGTTCCTTGAGTCCGGTTTTCATCGGTCGGCTCGTGATCGGTGGGATCTTGATGGGACTCGCGAACCTCGTCCCCGGCATCTCGGGCGGCACGATGCTGCTCGCGGCGGGGGTCTACCCGGCATTCGTGGAGTCGGTGGCGGCGGCGACGACGCTGGCTCGGCGACTTCGGCCCTGGCTGGTCCTGGCGTGCGTCGGGCTTCCCGCGGTCATCGCGATCGGCCTGCTGGCCGGTACGGTCCGTGACGGGGTCCTCGAACATCGATGGGTCGCCTACAGCCTCTTCATCGGTCTCACGCTCGGCGGAGCGCCGACCTTGTGGGCGATGCTGCGACCGATCCCGCCGCGGGCGGTGGTCGCGACCATCGTCGCGTTTGCCGGCATGGTCGCGTTGGCCTTGATGCAGGAGATGCAGCCGGCCGCGTCCGATGGCGGAGGTGGTCTCGGCGGTCTGCTCCTCGCGGGTTTCGCAGGCGCGGCGGCCATGGTCCTGCCCGGGGTGAGCGGGGGGTACCTGCTGCTGGTGCTCGGGCAGTACGTGGCGGTGCTCGATGCGATCGACGCCTTCAAGCTCGCGGTTCGGAGCGGTGAGTTGGCAGCCGTGATCGACGCCGCGTGGCCGCTGGCCGCGATCGGGGTGGGGGTCCTCCTCGGAATCATCCTGGTCAGCAACATCGTGCGCTGGCTGCTGGAGCGGTATCGGGCGATCACGCTCGGCGTGTTGCTCGGCCTGCTGCTCGGGGCCGTCGCGGGGCTCTGGCCGTTTCGGGCGGCGGTGCTGCCGGAGGTGGGGAGCGTGATTCGCGGCGAGGTGATCACGACGATGGAAGCGGCCGAGGCGGTTGAATTGAAGTACTGGCCGACGGAGGTCTACGCGCCGTCATCCGGACGGATCATCGGCGCCGTGGGCCTGGTGCTCGCCGGCGGTCTGGCGTCGATCATGCTCGGCCGATTCGGTCGGGATGGGGATCCGGCGGATTCTGAAGATGTTCCCGCCGCCGCTTCGTGATGGCCGTCATCCGGGGTGAAACCGGCCCGCACCGTGAAATCGGTCTTCTTTATCGAAAAAAACACCAGATGCCGATGATCCGAGCATGCCTCTGGTGAGCGTAAATCGTGAAACCGGACTTTTCGGCCGTTTCCGGCCACTTGCCCCGCCATCGACTTCGGGGGAAGATTCCGCCCGCATGACTGACGCACCGCCCAGCCTCGGCCCGGCCCGTAATGGATCCGAGGCCGATCCCGTCACCCCTCGGCTCCGGCTCACCGGAACCTCGGCGGGGCCCGTCAGTTCCGAGGAAGCCGCCCTGCTCGAACTGCGGGCATCGCTGGTCAGGACCGTCTCCGCGAATCAGCGGGACGCGGATCTGATCCGGGCGCGGCTGGAACGGGCGTCTCGAATCGATCCGATCCGGGAGGTCACGGGCCGAGATGCGTTCGACGCGAACCAGCGTGGCACGATGGCCATGCTCGAGGCGGTGGATCGGCGGCTGGATGCACTCGATGCGGGCCGTGCGTCGGCCCTGATCGAGACCACGCCCGCGGCGAACGATCTGCTCCGGCGACCCTGAGGGCGGTCGATTTCAGCTCAATCGAGCCGTTCGCTGTCGATACCGGCCTGTTCGCCGGCGAGTTTCTGCTCGGCGTAGCGGCGGACCCAGTTCTCCCAGCTCCTGCCGGCCGCGGGATCCCGTCCTGAAAAACTGATTTCCGCGATCTCCGGATAGCCGATGTCGACGCGGGTGTCCGAGCCGGCCTGGAACATGCTCACGCGGGAGGCTTCGATGGTTCGTTCGTTCCGGCGGTCGAACACGTACCCCTGGACCTTCGAACCGTCCCGGAGCACGATCGTCACGTCGCCGCGGTAGTCGAAAGCGAAGTCCATCGCGGCTCGAACGGATTCCGGTTCCGTGCCCGAGAGGGTGGTTCCCTGCACGATCACGTCCGGGATCGGTTCCGCGGTCATTCCTCGTCGCCCCGGTAGAGGTAGAGGGTGCGGTCCGTGTCGACGTCCGTGAACTTCCAGTCGAAACGCCGGGCGAGGGCCATGAGCACGAAGGGTGCGATGCTTTCGTCATCCTCTTCGACCAGGATCTGTCGCACCGGATCCTCGAACGGAAGGTGCATGCGAATCCCCGGCCCGTGCAGGACCTCGGCTTCCGGCGATCCGTCTTCCGGACCGACGTTGAAGGGCGCGAGCATTCCGACGAGCTCGGCCCGTGAGGCCATCGTCGCCGCCCGGCCTTCCGCGTCCGCGGGTTTCGGGCTGTGAATTCTCCAGTGCGTCAACTTGGCCATGACCGCCTTTCGGATCGGAAGAATACCGTACAACCTCGCGGTAGCGGGACGCCGGCCACGAAAAACGGGGTCATCCGAGGTCCAGAAGCTCGCCCATCGAAGCGAGGAGCCGTTGGAGCGGTACCGGTTTCACCAGGTAGTCGGAGACCCCGAGATTACGGGCGTAGGCGAGGTGCCGACGCCCCTGGTTCGCGGTCACCATCACGACCGGCGGAGGATCCTCGTGCGATCGAATCTTCTCGAGGACGAGAAATCCCGAGCGTGCGGGGAGCATCATGTCGAGCACCACGCCGTCGGGGCGTCGTTCCTCGAACTTCGCCACCGCCTCGTTGCCGTCCGCCGCGAGATCGACCTCGGCGCCCTCCGCGACGAAGGCCAGGCTCGTCGACTCGAGAATGTCCGGGTCGTCGTCGACGACGAGGATGAGGGTTCCCGCAAATCGGCCGGGCAGGGCGTTCATGAGCTTCCTCCATCCGCGATCAGCCGGTCCATCGACGCCTGATCCATCCACGGCAGTTCCTCGAGTCGGGTCCGAAGCGAGCCCGGCATCGGCTTGCCGGCCTTCTCCCAGCGGGGGCGGCTCTTCCAGCGACGATGAATCCACAGATACTGGTCGGGTGCGGATCGCACCATCTTCTCGATCGCCCGATTGAAGCGGGCGGTGATGTAGAAGAGCGGGTCGGGTCGATCGCACCAGTCCTCGGGGCCGAAGGAGTCGACCATTTCGAGGCGGTATTGAAAACGGTCACCGATTCTGCGGGCGAATCCGGCGACCACGGGAAGCTCGTATCGCATCGCGAGCAGGCCGATCGACTTGTAGCTGGACGCGAGCCGGTCGAAGAAGGGGACGAACAGTCCGCCGTCGCCCGCATTCTGGTCCGCGATGAAGCCGATCCGCCGGCCCGCCGGATCATCGCCTTCGAGCATCGAGACGATCCGGTCGGTCGCGCCCCATTTCGTCAAGACCCGGAGGCCGCGGGCCTCCCGCAGGCCGAGGAGCCAGCGATCGAGGAAGGGGTTGTCCAGCGGCCTCGCCAGCGCGGTCATCGGAAACCCCAGCGCGGCGAGGGTGAATCCGAGGAGTTCCCAGTTGCCACAGTGTCCGGTGATGAAGAGCGCGGGTTTGTCGGTGGCGAGCAGTTCGGCACCGGAGGCGAAGGCGTCGAATTCGACGTGCCGCTGCCAGCTCCACGGATTGATCAGCCGCGGCATCGCGAGGCTGTCCACGAGAAAGAGCTTGAACATGTACCGGATCGACTCGATGGCGATTCGATCCGCCTCCGACTCGGAGGTCTCCGGCAGCGAGCGGAGGATGTTGGTCTTCGCGCGAGCGGTTCGAGTCGTCGTCAGTCGCCCATAGATCGTTCCGAAGGTCGCGGCGGTCCGGAGGTTCTGGTCGGAATCCACGCACTGGATGGCGGCGGCGAGGGCACGCAACGGCAGGAACTCCGCGAGATCACGAAGCGTTGCCTTGGGGTGGGTCGGCGGATTCCGGACCTGCGTGAGCACGGTTCAAGCTGCTCCTCGGGAAAAAAGTCGCGGACCGGACCGTGGAATCGGTCCGGTCCGCGAGAAGTGGCACGTACTCGTTCGAGACTGGGATCAGCTGGCGTTCATTCCCGTGAGCATCTCGAAGCGGTTCCAGTTGAGCACCGGGATCTGGGCCTTGCTCGACTGTTCGAACAGCCGGTCGTACTGCTCGCGGGACTCGCGCTGCTTGAGGAAGCGACGGAACTGGTCGTCGCCGGCATCCGGGGGCAGCGGGGCGGGCATCGGCGGCTGGGCGCCGAGGACCAGGAAGTCGAGGTCGCCGGTGAGCGTGTCGCCTTCGACGACCTCGCCACCCCACTCGATGATCCGACGGCGAACGTAGTCGGTCTCCTCCTCGTTGGGACGGCCGTCGCCGTTCACATCGAAGAGGCCGTGGACCAGGAACTTGAATCGGTAGTCCGGATTGAAGACCGCATTCGCGATCACGTCGTCCTTCACGACCGGGCGGCCGGTGAGCTCGCGGGTGATCCGGCCGGTCGAAGTGTCGGTACCGACCTTGATGATCTCGATGCTGGCCTTGCCTCGGACGTAGTCGCCGGTGCGGGGATCGGGCCGGATCGCCGAGACGTCCTGGTAGACCTCGAAGGTCATCCCCGGAACGATTCGCTGGTTGCGTCCGAGGTCGATGAAGACCTGGCCGTTGGTGCCGGGCACGTTGATGATGCGGCCGTCGGCGAGCTCCGCGGGGCTCGCCGGCTTGATGCGGTAGGCCTCGGTCTTCTTGCGAAGCTCCTCGATCTGGGCTCGGAAGACGCTGTTGTCCTGGTTCGAGCGATCGAGCCGGCTCTGCAGGCCGGCCATGCGGTTCCGGTAGTCGCGATCGAGCTTCACCCGGCTCTCTTCGATGCTCTGGATCGCCTGCTCGATCTCCTGCTGGTAACGGACCGCGGCGGTCTTGTACCCGTCGAACTCATCTTCGACCTTGGTGATCTTGTCCTGAGCGAGCTTCTCGATCTTCGTGACGCGTTGCTCGAGTTCGACGCTGCCGGACTGGACATCGGCCAGCTGACGCTGGAGGCTGTCGTTGTCGACCTTGGCCGAGGCGAGCTGTCGTCGAAGGTCACCCAGCTCGTTGCGGACCACGTCGCCTTCGGCGAGCCCGAGACTGCTTCGCATCTCGGTGACGTCCGCGTTGGGATTCCCCGCGACGAACTGGGCGACGTCGCCCCGCTGCGCCTGGAGATACTTGTACAGCGATTGCTGGTTGTTCTTCGCCGCGTCCATCTGGCGTTCGAACTCGTTGGTTCGATCCGAGGACTTGACGAACTGGGTCATCTCCGCCTCCGCCTTGGCCTCGTTCTCGAGTGCCTCCGCCTTGCCGGAGTACATCATGAACGTGATGGTCAACAGGCCGACGTTGCAGACCACGCTGACGACCAGAGCAACGATCACGCCGGTACCGGCACCAGAACCTCGCGCCATTGGGGATTCTCCATGGCTCCGCTTCCGCGAAGACCTGATTTCCGCTCTTGCG
>NYSY01000027.1 GCA_002683215.1 Planctomycetaceae bacterium | reverse complement strand
CTACTACGCGGCCAACGCCACGGGGCGTCTGTTCGGAACGCTGCTGTCCGGCGTCTGCTTCCTGGTCGGCGGACTGTCCACCTGCCTTCTGGTCTCCGCAGGATTCCTGCTCATCTCGACGCTGGCCGCCTGGAGGCTCCCCACGGTGCGTCCGCCGGCGCTCGACTCGTTCGCCGCCCGGTCCTAGACCTGCTGCTCGATGCGATCACGAAAAACCGCCCGCCGGTCGCCGTCGGCGATCTGAACATCGGACCGTTGCCCCTTTTCTGCAGATACGACCTGCCGGGAATCGCCGGCGATTCGGATCGCGGCGGCAAGGCGAACGAAGCCGAAACGGCGTCAAATTCCGGTGCGTGAGGTCGCTCCGCCCCGGGCCGACCCGAAAAGAATCTCTTCCGCGGCTCAGGGTGGCGTCAACTCGACCCCCGCCTCCTGCAGGCGGGCGACGCTCAACAGCCAGATCGTCAGATTGATGGAGAGAAGCGTCGCGGCGGTGGTGAATCCCACGATCACCAGACGCTTCCCGAAGCAATGGCGTCCCACGATGCCGAAGGCGACCACCGTCGCCCATGCATAGGCGGGGGCGAAGATGAAGGACTCGGACTTGCCGTAGATCGCGTGGAGCCCGAACCCGAACAGTGCGAACGCCGGGATGAATATCGACCGGGAATCCGCCAGTCTCAACGCAAGCAGCACGACGAGGAGCACCAGGAAACCCGAGGCGTACGCGGGTACGGTCGACCAGCCCCGATCCAACGAACGGAACCCATCCAACGGGCCGGAGTAGGCATCGGCCGGCGGCGCGATCCAGGCGAGGGACAGCACCGAATCCCACCAGGATCCCTCCATGAGCTGCACCAGTCGACGCTCGCCGAGCACGTCGAGGAACTGCCTCATCTCCGGGTCCTTCCAGAGATACCAACCCACGAGATTCACCAGGGCGAGAAGCCCGATGCCGACCAGGCCCGACGTCAGCATCAGTGGGAATCGACGACTGAAGATCCGCCCGGCCTTCCGAATCCTTCCGTTCCGAAGCGCCGCAAGCGGCAGGGCCGCCAGAATGCCGATCATGACGTTGGTGATCGTGACCGAAGCCGCCAGTGCCATCGCGATCCCGTAGGTGATCGCATCACCCGCGCGAGCGGATCGACCCCGCGGTCGAAGCGCGGGATTGCCGAGGACCAGGAGGCTCGCCAGCATCAGGCTGGTGGGCGAGAGCACGTGGGTTTCGACCACGATGCTCCAGTTGACCGTGGCCCCCAGAGAGACCAGCAGCGCGACGAGGGCAAGGCGCTCCGTGGTTCGGAATCGAAGCCGGCCAAGAATCAGGAAAAGCAACATCAGGTTGACGCCTAGCATCACGGCCGTCGCGTGAAGCCAGACGTCGGTGACCGGCCGACCGATCGCCGCGGCGACACGGTGGAAGACTCCACAGAACGCGAGCCAGGCCGGATGATCCGGTCCCGCCGAGTTGATCACCGGCTGGATCGAATCGCCCGTCAACTGCGACAGAACGGCACTGCCGTTGGACGCGTGGTACTCCCCGTAGGCGAACACACCGGTCTCGACGGCCGTGGCCAACAACAGCCCGCAGACCGTGCCGAAGGCGAGCAGGAACAGGCAGACGCTGACATCACGGGACCGGCGGGACGCGGTCGGGATTTCAATCTCGGTCATCGATCACCTCGTTCGGACCACGATTCAAAACCGAAATCGGGTGAACATCCTCTCCACCCGACGTTCGCCATCGCAGACGAACCACGATCGAAGCGAAGAATCGCCTCCACCATCCTCGTGCGGTCATGACGCCTTCAACCCTAACGGAAACACGGGAAGATCGATGGTGGAAACCCTTTGCCCATTCGAATCGTCGTTCGCACCGAAGTCGATCGACCATCCCCTCCAAAACGAACGGTGACCATGGGTACGGCCTTCGAATTCCCAACCTTCCCACGACACGATCGTTATGAGACGCAAAGGGCGGGTGGTTCTGTCCTCGATACGCCGAAATAGGGGCCACCAATCGCGACGTAAGAAACTAAAATTTTGGGTGGCACTTGGATTCGTTCCCCGAAATCTGTGCTCAGATCAACGCTCCGGATTTGAATCGTTTTCCGCGTTTGGCATCCCGATTGGCCCGGTAGGGTCACGACGCCGAGGTTTTGACTGTCGGAGTAAGACGAAGTCTCCAACATGAGCGATACGAACAGAGAAGCCTTGGGTGGCTACCAGGAACATCCGATGTCCGACATCCAGTCCGCGTACTGGGTCGGACGCCGCGCCGACGTCTCGGGAGGCGGCGTGTCCACTCATATCTACGAGGAAGTCGATTCGGTCGACCTTGATCATGCTCGATTCGAGAACGCCTGGAACCAGGTCATCCATCGTCACGAGATGCTGCGAAGCACCGTGTCCGACGAAGGTCGCCTGAGAATCCATGACAAGGTCCCCCACTATCGAATCGTCAATGATGATTTGAGAGGACTGACTCGCGACGAACAGGAGACCCGGCTCCGGGTCCTCCGGGAACGGCATCGCGAGGAGGTCCTGCCCAGCGACACCTGGCCGCTCTGGCGGGTGCGAACGGCCCGATTGACCGACCGGCGATTTCGCATCTTCCTCAGCTTCGACGCCATTCCCTGCGATGCCAGAAGTCGCTCGGTCATGTACGCGGATTGGAAGCGCTTCTATCAGGATCCTTCCTCCGAACTGGAGGCCCTCACCGCCGGGTTCGGAGATTTCCTCGACGCCGCCGCGAAACATCGGCTCACCGACGAATACCGGGCGTCGAAGGAATTCTGGACCCAGGAGATCGAAGGACTGCCGGATCCACCGGTCCTTCCCGTCCGGCCATCCATCGAAGCCGCGACTCCAAGATTCAAGCGACTTGAAACGACCATGACCTCCGATCGCTGGCGAATCTGCCTCGATCGGTGCGAAGCATGGGGGGTGAAACCCACGGCCCTGCTGACCGCGATCTTCGGCCGCGTCCTCGCGGACTGGGCGAAGGATCCGAGGTTCCACATCATCCTGACCATCTTCGACCGACTCGGTCGTGACCAGACGTACGAGAATGTCATCGGCGACTTCACCTCGACCCTGGTCCTGCCGATCGACTGCTCGGATGATCCATCGATGAAGGCGCTCGCCGGGCGGGTCGGTGAGGATCTCAAGAGACTGCTTCCCCGAAGCGACTACAGCGGCATCCGAGTCATGCGGGACTTCGGCAACTCCGGCCGTCGAATTCCCCGGAACGCGGTGACCTGCGTACTCACCAGCACCATCGGATCGAGCATCATCTCCCGCGAGGAGTGGCGAACCCAGTGGATGGGCGAACGCCTCGAGCTCCATACCCAGACTCCCCAGGTGGGAATCGATTTCCAGATCTTCCAGGTCGGTGGCCGTCTGCTCTACAACTGGGACTACTGCACGAAGATCGTTCCGACCTCGCTGGCCGAGGAGATGTTCCGGGACTTCGAGGAGCGGCTCGAGACTTTCGCCACCACGGATGATGCTTCGATCCCGACCGAGCGGGATCCGGTGGTGCAGGCCGCCGCGGAAGCGCGAGGCGACCAGACCGAGCCGGGGTTCCTCTACGACGACATCGCCCACCAGGCGCAGCAACGACCGGATTCGCCCGCCATCATCACCGATGATCGGACCATGTCCTACCGCGAGATGTGCGAACGCGCGATGTGGATCGGCAAGCGACTCACGGAGCTCGGGGTCGAACGCGACGACCTGGTCGCGATCGTGATGGACAAGGGGTGGGAGCAGGTGATCGCGGCGCTGGGAATCCAGATGTCCGGCGCCGCCTATCTCCCGATCGATGCCACCACTCCCAATCCACGAATCCATCACCTTCTCGACCGCGGTCGAGTCGCCCATGTCCTGACCACGTCGGAGGTGGTCGATGCCCTGGATATCCCCGAGCACCTGAACCTGATTCAAGTCGACCGCGGTGGCGCCCTGCAGGTCCCGATGGAACCGCTGAATGCTTCCGTCAGCCCCGACGACCTGGCCTACGTCATCTTCACCTCGGGTTCCACCGGCGAACCCAAGGGGGTCGCGATGACCCACGCCGCGACTCGAAACACGATCGATGACGTGAATGATCGCCTGGACGTCCGATCTTCCGACCGCATCCTCGCGCTCTCTTCGCTTTCCTTCGATCTTTCGGTCTACGACATCTTCGGTCCCCTCAGCCGCGGCGGCGCGGTGGTCATCCCCTCTCCGCAACGTGCCAAGGATCCGTCCGACTGGGCAAGACTGCTGAAACGACACGGGGTCACTCTGTGGAACAGCGTCCCCACCCTCGCACAATTGCTGTTCGAACAATTCCAATCACATCCCGAAACGGTCGCCGGCTGCACCCTCCGCACCATCATGATGAGTGGTGACTGGATACCGGTCACCTTGCCTGACCAACTCCGGGGCGTGCTCCCCGGCGCCGAGATCATCAGCCTTGGCGGCGCCACCGAAGCCGCCATCTGGTCCGTGATCCATCATGTGGGCGAGATCGACCCGGGATGGCGGAGCATCCCCTACGGACGCTCGATGCGCCACCAGACGATGGAGGTGCGCGATACGAATCTGCAGCCGGTCTCCGGAGACGCGATCGGCGAGATCATGATCAGCGGTACGGGCCTGGCCCGAGGTTATTGGAAAGACGAAGCGCAGACCGATGCCAGCTTCGTCATCGACTCCGAGGGATGTCGTCACTACAAGACGGGCGATCTCGGTCGGTACGACACGGACGGTCGCATCGAGTTCCTCGGCCGCATGGACCACCAGGTGAAGATCCGGGGTTTTCGAATCGAGATCGGCGAGGTCGAGCATGCGATTCTGAGCCACCCCGCGGTGTCGAATTGCATCGTGAAGGCCGTCGGCCCTCCCTGTGGCGAACGCCGGCTGGTCGCCTACGTGATCACCGCCCCGGATCATGGAGAAGAGGATCTCGAATCGCTTCGCGCGCATGTCGCTTCAATGCTCCCGGAATACATGGTTCCCGCACGCTGGCTTCGGATGAAGACGCTGCCGCTCGGCGCCCACGGCAAGATCGACCGATCCACGGATCTGGATGCCCTGATCTCGGAGTGGTCGATCACGCCCGCCGGTGGCGACGAAGAGGATCGTTCGACGATCTCTCGGAAAGACCCCACGAAGTCGCTCCCACCAGAGGCCAGCCCCACCGCCATCGCGAAAATCCGCGGTCTGGCGGAGGAGATTCTGCGCATTCCGGACATCCACGAAGATTCCGATCTCATCGATCTCGGCGCCGACTCGGTCGACGTCATCAGGCTCGCGAACCGGATCGAGCTGGCGTTCGACGGCGTGAGACCTCAACTCGACGACATCTATGATGCCCCGACGCCGGCGGGCATCGCCCTTCTGCTCACCGCACATCCGTACTCACCCCCCTCGGACCCGCCACCGGTCGCGGTCGACGACCCGAAGCCTCCGGCATTCCAAATCCTCAAGGACCCGGCCGAACGGATGCGGTTCCGGAGCGCGGGCAAGGGAAGAAGGCCCGACGCCGGCGATCTGGAACGGATCGGGCTACCCCGGAATTCCGACGCCGAACGCACGCTCGAAACGGACGACCGCCGCCGAACCCATCGTTGCTTCGACCAGAATCCCGTGAGTCTCGATCGGCTGGGACACGTGCTCGAATGCCTTGCGAACACCGGGAAGGACCGACTCCGATTCCGGTACGGGTCCGCCGGCGGCCTCTACCCGGTGCAGGCCTATCTGATGGCCATGCCCGGGCGGGTCGAGGACCTGGCGCCCGGTGCCTACTACATCGATCCCTACGACCATTGCCTGCGTCGAATCGGAGGTCTTGGCACCTACGGACCCGATCTGTACGACCGCTTCGTGAACGCACCGATCGTCAGGTCCTGCGCCTTCGCGATCATGCTTGCACTCCATGCCGACGCCATCGAACCGATGTACGGGGATCGCGCTCGCGAATACGCCCTGATCGAAGCGGGTTTGATGGCCCAGCTGCTCGAGACCGAGGGCCCCAACGCCGACATCGGTTTCTGCCAGATCGGAAACATGAACTACGAACCCGTTCATCAGATCCTCGACCTCCAACCACGAGATCACCTGATCTACAGCCTCCTGGGCGGAGGCATCCCTTCGGTCGAGGTCCCGAGATTCTTCACCTGGGAAGAAGGCCTTCTGTGACCGAAAACGGCAAGGTCGACCACCGCATGGAATCGGCGCGGGATCTGCTTCGAGACCTTCAGGGCCGGGGCGTGCGGTTCTCGACTTTCGGAACCCGGATCCACCATGCCGCACCCCAGGGGAGTCTGGATGCCTCGGCTCGCCGCCGGTTGACCGAGCTCCACGAACAGGTCCTCCAGAATCTTCTCGAAGACCATCCTCACGATGGCATCGCTCGCCCGCTCTCCCGTACCCAGAGACGATTTCGGATTGCGGACGGCGGCGCCGGCACGGATCCCGGTGACCACGTCCGGATCATCCATCGGTTGCGGGGGCCGGTCGATCTGGATGCGATGGAATCAGCGCTTCAGGAAATCGTGGTCCGGCATGCCGGCCTTCGCACCCGGTTCGAGTCCGACGGAACGAAGACCTTCCAGCGGACCCTCCCGCCTCATCGTTTCAAAATCGTTCGCCGGTCGATGATCGGTGAAACGCGGGAGGTGATCGACACCTGCATCGAAGAATGCATCGCGAAATCGTTCGACGTGAAATCTGGAGGACTGTTCCGGGTGATGGTCATCGAAGCCGCCCCCGAAGATCACGTCATGGTGATCGTGAGTCACCACCTGATGCTCGACGGGTGGAGCGTTTCGCTGCTGCTCGAGGAACTGACCGACCTGTACGAAAAATGTCGCGCCGGGAAGCACGAAAGACGGGAATCGAACCCCGGTCGATTCAACGACTACGTGGAGCGCATGGCGAAGTGGGAGGATTCGGATGCCTGCCGGGAACAGCTCGATCGGTGGCGGTCGGAAATCGAGCCTGGACTGACCGCGACCGTGCTTCCAGCAGACGAGAATCGTCATGAGCGGCGCCCCCTGAGCTTCGGGGAGGTCGACCTGACGGTCACGAATCGAGTCGCATCCGACCTATTCGCGCGAGGACGGCAGTGGCGAGCCGGCTCCCTCGCGATCATCAATGCCGTCATCGCCTGCCTGCTCGCCCGCGCGTCCGGCGAAACCAGGATCACCACTGGACTCGCACTGACCAATCGACGGCGGGCCGATTTTGAAAGGGTGATCGCGAACTTCGCCAACGAATCCGTCATCCATCTTGCAATCGATCCGGGCCAGCGTTTCTCGGTGGTTCTGAGGCGGATGAAGACCGCGATTCGCAGGGCGACCGATCGCCTCGACACCCCTTTCGACAAGGTGGCCGACGCCCTCTCCATGAAGAGAATCGGAAGTCGACGACTGGTGATGCCCGTCTTCGTCTCCCTGTATGAACTACAACAGGAGGGAACCCTGCGAATCAAGGATTTGACGGTGGAACGGGTCCCCGCATCACACGTGAACCCCTTCCAGCAAATCGGTATCCGCACGGTGATCGGAACCGACTCCGTTCGATTCAAGATCGAATACGACGAGACCCTCTTCCGTCGCGAACGGATCGAGGCGTTGCTCGACAATCTCGTGTCGATGCTGGAGCGGATCCTCGAAGACCCCGAGACGATCGTGGCCGATCTCCCCTTCGACCCCATCCTCGCCGAAGGCGTCGGCACGCCGGCGATCCTGCAATCCGGCCCGCGCCCGCGACACGCCGAACCCGGCAACCTGCTCGAAACCCGCCTCGCCGAAGTCTGGACCGAAATCCTCGGGGTTCATCCGATCGGCCGATCCGATGACTTCTTCGACCTCGGCGGCTCCTCCTTGATGGCGATTCAACTCATCGAGCGGGTTCACCAGGTGTTCGGCGCCCACCTGGGACTCGATGTCCTCTTGAGCGAACCCACCCTCGCGAAGGTCGCGGCCCGGATCGAGAAGTCGGGCCGGCATATCGAGATCGATCGATCGGTCTGGATCACCGCCGATCGGGGCCGGCCGATCACCTTCTGTCTCCCGGGGATCGGTGGCCTCGCGGCTTTCACCTATCGCGACATCGGACATTGCCTCGAGGGACGGGTTTCGCTCGTCGGCCTGCAGCTGCGGGGCCTCGACGGACGAGAAGAACCCGACGATCGAATCGAGAAGATGGCGTCGACCATGCTGGATGAGATTCTCGCGATCCAACCGACCGGGCCGCACCACCTCTGCGGCTATTCGCTCGGTGGGACGATCGCGATCGAGGTCGCACGCCTGATCCAGAAATCGGGCGGAACCGTCGGATCCCTCCTTCTCCTGGACACCTACCCGCCCAACTTCTTCTCACTTCAACACCGCCTCCTGCGGAGGGTGAAGCGGACGATCACTCGCCGCCTGTTCCGAAAGGCCGGACTCGGACACGATCGTCTTCAGGTCGTGCTCCCGGAGGATGATCCCGCGATCGCCGCCCTCCCGAAAGCCGGGAGGCTGGGGAACGCCATCAGAGACACCTTCGCCACCACTCAGGATGCGTACGCCCGCCACAGACCGGAAAAGTACGTCGGAAACGTGGACATCGTGGCCTCGATCGAAGATCCCGCCGCACGCTCCTCCTCTGAAACCCGCTTCGTTTCGGAATGGAAGAAGCTCATCGACGGAGAATTGCGCCTGCACCCCATTCCGGTATCGCATCTGGACCTCGTGCGAAAAGGGCAGGAGCGGATCGCCAAGATCATGACTCACCTCGTTCTGATGAAGCCCGAAGAGGCGGAATGAACACCGTTCATCACATCGGCGACGGATTGGACTCCGCGATTCGGGCGATCGCGAGCGGGGACACCCTCTCGAAGCCCCGCTTTTCGATCTGAACGCTTCCGCTCCACCAACGGGAACGACCATCCGACCGAAGAGGAACGCGTCCGGCAGCGCCGCCTGGTCGACCGAAGACGCCACAGGGTGCGGCACCATCCTCGCCACAGGACCCTTGCCGATCCGCCGAAGGTTCACGGCGATCCGCTCGAGGTCACGCCGGGGTCCCGTGAAAAACCTCGGCTCGGGGTTTCCAGTGGAGAGATGGCCTCGAATTCGATACGAGTCACAGCCGACGCTGATTCATCGTCGCCTGATGATCCGGATCCTCGATCGGAGGCGATGCCGAGCCATGAAGGCTTCTCCCGGACGGCCCCGCGCCGCCCCGACGCCGGCTGACTCCACGCGGACACGAATCGCCGATCGATCGCGGAGATCTTCTTCAGATCGACGGCTTCCTTCGTGGCTGGCCAGGAAGGCGTGATCAACCAGTCGTCGCCGGTCGGACGGTGTTTCTGCCCCCAGAAGGTGTCATCAACGGCTCCGAGCGGGCCGGAGTTCAGGAGCCGGAGATCCGAACATCGCTGACCTGCAGACTGAACGCCTCGGCGTCGCCACCGTTTCCGATCACGGTTCCGGCATGACTTCCCGGCACACGAACGCCATCCTCGACGGCGAACGTGGTGGTGACGATCGCGGTCGAGGCGATCGCACCATCCTGATCGAAGCTGGTGACCAACACCCGGGTCGGGAGATGCCGACCATCGTCGACGGTCTCCCAGTCAAGCACATCGACCCGCCGCGATCCAGAGTCGGTCGGACTCGTCATGGAGACGATTCGGCGGTCGCGGATCCGAAGCATGGTGTTTGACTCGGGCATCCGGATTCGGAGATCCGACCTCGCCCCACGCCCCGGCACCAGTACGGCACTCGACGCCGGAATCTGCATGAAGTCGTCCAGACCTTCGATGACCTCGAGGCGGTTCGTGATGGAGACGGGCGTGGATTTCGGGAAGGAGAGCACGAGACCATCACCCGAGGAAGCCACGCTTCCCCGGAGCGCCTCACCGCCGAAACGCCCCTGCACTCGGCCTCGCCAGCCGCCATCCGTCGGGAATCCCGGATCACCACAGGCGATCGCATCCTCGAGAATCGCGGCGGCGAGGGCATCACCGCCACGTCGTCGATCGTCGGTCGCGGGATGGACGGTGAGCGTGGTGTAGTGACGCACCTCCTCGTACGCCTCGCCTTCGTGCTCACCGGTGCGTGGTTCCGAGACCATGGCGCGAATCGAGTAGAGCGGCGTCTTCGGCATCGGAATCTCGATCTCACCGTTCTGGTCCGTGGCCAGCGTCTCCACACCGAATCGATCCGTGGGCACCACGATCTCGGCCCCTGCCGCCGGTTCCCCCCGGAACAGCACGGTGAGCACCAGACGCCCATCCCGTTCCGTCGCAAGGATCTCCGCGTCGAGGCCACCCACGCGGACCGCCTCCTCGAGTCCGGCCACGCCCTTGGAGTGGTACTCCAGGAGGAAGACGTCCCCGCGACGCATGAGCCCGTAGGTGAACGCCCCGCAGACGGGACCACCACCCTCGGGATGCGTCGCGATCATCGCGTGCCCCGCTCGCGTGGTGTTCCGATCACCGGTGCCGGGATGCCAGACCCGCACGTTCGAGATCAGCGACACCATCCGGTCGTCGGCGCTGAAGTCCCAACCCGTCTCCGCGAAGTGGACTTCAACCCGGGATTCGTCGCCGGGAAGCACGTGGACGAACAGGAAGTGAGCCTGTGCGGCGGAGGTGACCGCGGTGGCGACGAGAGCGAGAAAAAGGGTGCGAATCACGAGGGAGTCTCCCGACGGAATGTCAGTTGTGAAGGACGATCCAGAGATTGATGGCGGTCGCGAGGCACATCCAGCACGCATACGGGACCAGCATCACGCCCGCGATGCGATCGATCCGCGCGTACCGCAGGATCATCAAGAAGATCACCGCCATCAGGGCCACCGCATCGACGAGTGCAAGATCCGGGCGCTGCATGGGGAAGAAGAACAGGGACCAGAGGGCGTTGAGCACGAGTTGCACGCCGTAGATCGCGATGGCGATGCGGGCGATCGTCCCGTGTCGCGAGATCCGCCAGGTCGCGATGGCGAGCAGGATGAAGATCAAGGTCCACGCCGGCGTGAACACCCAGGCCGGGGGCTGGAACCAGGGGATCTGAAGACCTTCGTACCATGGGCCGAGACCCAGCTGCGTGAGCAGGCCACCGGCGGCGAGCGTCGCGACCGAAAGCGCCCCGAAGAGGACCGCGAGTCCCTTGCGGGCGGGGAGCGAAACCGGTTGCGGTGGAAGTGAATCCGAAGTTTTTCGAATCGCCGTCACGCCGGAGAACGTTCACTGGCATCCTGGGAAGACGATTCGCCCATCCCCTTCGACTGGAACACACGCTTCAGTTCCGCCGCCCACGCGACGACTCGTTCTTCGGTGAGGTCCTGCTGCATGACCTCGTCCAGCGCCAATCCGCAGAAACACCCGTCGATGACCGCCTTCGACTCGTCGAAGTCGTGCCCGTCCGTCGGCGTGAAACCGATGCCGCCGGTCGCTCCACGCTCGATGAGTTTCTCGTAGAGGATGCCCATCGCGTCCTGATAGGTGTCCGGGTAGCTGCCCTGGTCACCGAGCCCGAACATCGCGACCGTCGTGTCGAGCTCCACGTCGTCAAGGCCGTCATAGATGTCACTCCAGCCGTACTCCAGCTCACCGACGTCCCAGGTCGGGATGCCCGCAATCACGAAGTCCCAATCGTTGAGCGAGGCGGGGTTTATCTTGTAGACATCGAGGCACTGCATCTCGATCTCCGGCAGCAGGGCCTCCGCGAGGAGTCCCGCCACGTGTTCCGTGGTCCCAGTACAGGTTCCGAAGATGATCACACCGTTCACGCTCACCTCCCACTCAGGAGTCACCGAAGTCCGCAGGTCGTACCGACCCGCCAGGCACGGATATTATTGCGACTGAGTCTCAATTTCAACGTCTCGGGCAACGATTTTGACGCTTTAACCCCGTTAAGCATCGACGCGGGGCCGTTCGATTTACGACACCCCCTCATCGAAGCCAGTCCACGGCGCGTTCCGGCCACCAAAAAAACTGGATGGAGGGTCGAGATTGGACGAAATGATGAACGCATCGGCGGCAGCATGCCGTGCGGTCGGAGGTTCTCACTCCGGCCACTTCGCGAAGTCCATCGCCCCCGTCCGACCAGCGATCGTCTCATGAAGATTCATTTCCTCAGTCGGTCGCTACACGATGACGGGCATGTCTCGCGGAACAACTCCGCCGGCCACCTTCAGGCCTGCAGGTCGATCGCCGAGATCTCCGAACTCTCGATCCCATCCCACGCCGTCGTGGGCGTGGAGGGATTGAACGCGAAGGTTCGATCGATCCGGGAAATGCCGGCGCTGGGGCGTTCACTGATCGACCGGATCAAGGAGGAAACCAGTTCACCAGGCCCGCATGTCCTCCTCCACACCGTCATGTCACCCTGGGACCTGCGCGTAGCGCGCCGACTGGGGCCGGTCTGGGATCGTTTCGATCATCGCGTCGCCAACGTGATCGAAAACGTCGATTCAGTCAATCGCGTCACCCAATTTCTATCACAGTACGACATCGTGACCTGCTTCTGCGACGATCTCCGAGGAGACATCGAACGCGACTTCGACGTGCCGACCCTTCACTGGGCACCTCACACCGATGTCCTCGATCACGCGTCGGTCGGAGATCGGCGCCCCATCGACCTCCTTGAGGTCGGACGTCGGGATCTGGACCGGTACCACCGAATGGAAGCATTCTTTCGATCGTCACCCGAACGGCCGTTCATGCTTGATTTCTCGACCCGCCCGAATGCCCGCCATCCCGCCCCGGCGGCCGTCGAGTTTTCAAGGTTGATGAACACCTATGCCCGGGCGAACGCGACGCTCTGCGAGTCACCGGCGAGCGAAGCCCGCTTCAAGGGACGTGGCCCGCTCACCGCTCGATGGGTCCACGCCTGGACGGCCGGCTGCACGATCATCGGGACGAAACCCCGCGGACGCGGGGTCGATCGCCTCGTCGACTGGCCCGAATCCACACTCGAACTTCCCGGGAATCCCGACGAACAGATTCCGTTCATCCTCGAGGTGCTTGCGGACCGGGACGGTCTGAAGCGGCGCCGCCACCGCAACGTGGCCGAGGCGCTGCGACGATACGACACACGCCACCGGCTGGCTTCGCTCTTCGATCGCCTGGGGCTGACCCGTCCGGATCGGCTGAATTCGAAGCTCGCTTCGATCGAATCCAAGGCAGACGAGATCGAAGCCGCGGGCGCCGCGGAGGATCGCCCATGAGCCATCAGGTGTTGAACGGCATGGTCTGTGGATTTCCCTGTTTCGGGGCGATGTCGCTCGGCGTCGCCGACGCGATCATCAGACATGGCGGGCGGGCCGTCACCACCGTGCAGGGAAGAAGTTCCACCACACGGAAGCGAGCCGAGGCGTCGGGCGTCACGATCGTGGACTCCCTCGAAGACGTGTTCGCCGAATCCGACATGGTGCTCTCGATCTGCCCCCTTGACGTGGCACGCGAAATACTCGACCGATTCGAGGCCTGGGGCCGGTCCACGACGAATCGCCCCACGTTCGTCGAGGCGAACGGGATGCCTCCCGAACCCATCGTGAAGCATCTGGCTTCGCTGGCCAGCCTGGGATTCCGAGTGGTGGATGCCGGGCTGGTAGGGCTTCCTCCGCACGACGATCGGAGACCGACCCTCCTGGTCTCCGGCCCCGATACCTCGATGGTCGATCCGCTTCACGGCATCGCGTTCGAGGTCCTCCACGTCGGTGAGGCCTTCGGACGAGCGAGCATCCTCAAAATGCTGCACGCCCTGTTTTCCAAAGGGCTCAATGCGAACCTCCTTCACCTGATGCTCGTCGCCGAAGATCTCGCGGTCAGGGAGGATCTGATGGCCCTCCTTGATTCGGCGCGCCCCGATCTCACCGAGCGCATTCGACGCACGATCCCGTGGATACCAGCCGACCACGAACGATTCCGGATCGAATTGGACGAAACCGGCGCCTGGCTGGAGTCGCTCGGGTGGTCACCGGGACTCTCCCACGCCGGCCGCGAGGCTCTGGCCGCGATCGCATGCAGCGACCTGGCAACCGAGACGAGGGAACATCGTGATGATGACCGTTCGGCCGCAGACACGGTNCGAATCGTCGCCGAGGGGTCGCGGTCGGCAGACGACCCGGACGCTCGATTCATCCTCACCCACCTGACCGACGACCCCGAGGAGATCGCCCTNGCCTCGAGCGCGGGCATCGATCGCGTCGGCCCCGACCTCGAGACGTGGATGAAGGAGGAACGCCAGGGTGGAATGGGCCGCCGAATCTCCAGCCACGATNCGGAATCCATCGGCCTCGTCGCTCGCGACCCGGGTGGCGCCACCCCGTTCTGTCGTGTGGATCCGATCCATGACGGCTCCGCCGCACAGATCGACCACGTGATACGACTGGGTGCCCGTCAAGTGATGCTGCCGATGTTCCGAACCGCGGAGGAGGTCAGACGATTCGTGGAACTCGTCGCTGGTCGCGCTGAAACGGTGCTACTCCTCGAGACCGTCGCAGCCGCGATACGCCTTCCCGACATCCTCCGAGTAGAGGGCGTGAGTGGCGTCCACATCGGACTCAACGACCTCGAAATCGACTCGAAGATCGGCAGTCGACTTGAACTCTTGGTTTCTCCGTGGCTGGACACCATCTGCAACAGGATTCGAAGGAGCGGCCTTCCCCTGCACATCGGCGGGGTGGCATCCGTCGCCGACGAGAGCCTCCCGATTCCGCCCGAGCCGGTGATCGCGCGCCTTCTGGAACTCGGCGCGTCAGGCTCACTGGTCACCCGGGTCCTGACGAAACGTTGCCATGATCTGGCGGGGTGGANGCGGGAGATCGACCTGCTCCGCGACACGGTGCGCCGCCTGCAGCGCGATCCCCAGCAACGCCGACGACAGTCGATGCGCCTTCGGATGCGATCACCGTGAGCCATCCCCGCCACCAGGTGTTCCCCTGAGACAGGGACTCAGGGGTTCAGGCCGTTCCCGCCGACTCCCCGCCCAGCGACGAGGCCACCGCGACCTTCGGGCACGAGTAGTACGGCGTCCCCGAAGAACCGAACCGACGCTTTCGAATGCATCGGCCGCTTCACCCCGCATCCCGATGGTCACCGGCCCGACCTCCCGGTCGACTCGCCGCACGCCCCAACCTCGCCGGCTCGGCGACCGTCAATCCTCCACGGCTTCGATCGTGACCCGTTCACCCACGACGGCGAGGTACAGCGTGACCGGGGGCGAGTCGAGCGTTCCATTCGTGCTGGGTCCGAGTGCCATCATCTTGAAATCGTGTTCGGGACCACCATTCCCAGCCACGATTTTGAATGGCAACTTAGCCTTCGGCACGGTCGTCGAGTCACCGGCCTCGTCGACGAGAACCAGGCCGCCTTCCGAATCCACCCGCAGCGCACTGGGTGGAAGGAGCATGCCGGCAGCCGCCTGGTACCGCTGGTGGTAGAGATCCCCAGCGAATCCCTGCCTGGTCCGCCTCGGCAAGTCGAACCAGAAGTACGTCAATCCGCCGGCCCCGACCAACAGCGTCAGCAGAAAAGGAATCGCCTTGTATCTCGCCATTTGAAGGCTCCCGGTACTTGTCCGTCATGATTCAACTGCGCGACAGAGGCTTCCGTTCCCCACGGCACCTTGGTGTGTGACAAACCTCCTGAACGGTACCAAGCGAGCCGGGGGGGCGACGCTCGCTCCGAAAAACGGATTGACGCTNGTCACAAGCGTGCCCTCGAACGCCAGCGCGTCGATCGATCACCATCAGATCCATCCTCAAAAAAACCTCGACGCCCCCCTTGCGGGGCGCGTCGAGGTCGATCATGTCCANTTGACGGGCCCGAACCCCGTGCTTTCAGGCTTCAGCCACGCCGTCGGCGACCGGCCAGCCCGGCCACGCCCATCAGTGCCAGTGCGCTCGGGGAGGGCACCGCGCTGACCACGAAGGTGACCGACCAGTCGTCGCTGGTCGGACTCGTCTCCTGGGCCCAGAAGGTGTAGTCATCGGGTCCGAGCGGGCCATCGTATCCCTGGGCGCCGCCCCCGTTCGACATGAGTTCGAACACGTCGGAGCCGGAATCGGCCTCGAATACCAACGCATAGCCGAGGAGGCCGGAGGGATCCGGCGTGTCGGGGTTCGTCCCGAGAACGTCACCGGTGGAAAGCGCGATGAAGCCGAGGTTGTTCGGGTCGCTCCCGTTGGTGTCGAAAAGGTCGAGAATGATCCCGGTCAGCTGGAGGCCGTCGCCCACCTCGAAGGTGAAGATGTCGCGATCGTCACCCTCTCGGTCGGTGGTGAAGATCACGGTGTTCAAACCCTGCGTGAAATCCAGCTGGGTGGGCGCCAGATAGTCGTCNGAAAGTTCGCCGTCCACCGCTTCATCCCAGACCACGTCTGCTGCTGCAAGACCGGCCAACGAGGCCACGGACATCGCGACCAGTGTCGAATGTCGGAAATTCATGTCGATTCCCCAAACGAAGGCGTCGAATCAAGACGCCGACAGATAGAAACGAGCCTCGAACGAGCGGACTCGATACCCGAAGGTACGCAGAATACCGGCCTGAGTTTCAGGAATCCTCGATACTGGGGCACTTGATCATTCTCCGGACGTCTCCCGAACGCATGACCGGCGCATCCGATTCAAAGGCGACGGTGATCTCATCCAGTGGCCGCCCCCCCGGACGACGGGGCAGCAGGCCCGTGACGACCTCCGGTGCGGTTCCTCGCGCCCTCCGAAGCAATCTCGGTCAGATCGTTCAATCGACGATCGGGACGAGCTCCACATGCCGAAGCTTCATGAGCGGCCCGGAGGCCCGACCGCTCTCGACGACCACGAGATGATCGCCTGCGACGAGTTCCACGGTTCCGACCGAACGGGATCGATGTTCGTCCCAGGAGCGGGTCGCGGCGACGTTCGATTCGAGGGAGACCGCCCCACCCGCCTCGTCGGTGAATCGAAGGGTGAACGGTGAGCCGGCTTCCGACTCCGGACAGGCGGCGGTGATCAGCACCTCGAACACGGTTGGCGCCGCGATCCGGATCCTCCACGCGGCGGTATCGGTCGACGTCCGCCAGTAGCCGAGCGCCTCACGGTCGGGCTCGTAACGGAGCTGACGCCCCTGGATCAGAGCGGTCCGACCGGGGAGCTGGAATCGACCCTGGCCCCCCGCCTCGATCGAACGGCCCGCGCCGATCGCCATCAACGCCTTCAGTTCATCGAGATGGTTCGTGTAGACGGCCCGTGGGTCACAGTCGTTCGCCGCGCAGACCGCGGCGGCCATGCCGACGATCTCGCCCATCGCCCCGGTCGTCTTCATCACCCGGACCGCCCCCAGCGCTTCGTGGGTCACGCTGATGTCGCGGCCGGCCATGAACAGGTTCGGAATGTTGCGACTGTAGAGGCAGCGATACGGAATCCAATACGGTCCGTCGTATTCGTAGCCCTTCCCGCGCGTGAAATCCGCGATGAACTCGTCGCCTTCATGACCCTTCGAATACCGCTCGTCCGGATGGTGGGTGTCGATGCCCCAGGTGCAGGGGACGCAGCCGTCCGCGAACTCCACGCCGTCGCGAAGGTCCTCCCCGGTGAGCACCACGTCGCCCATCAAGCGACGGGATTCCCGCTTGCCCGCGATGTAGGCGACCCAGTTCAGGCGGTGGGCGGGATATCGACCTTCCACGTTCTTGATCGCGTCCCACGCGCCGTACATCGCCCGGAAGTTCTGGTCGCGGATTCGTTCCATGTCCTCGATCGGATCGCGATCGAATCCCGACTCCCAGTACCAGTTGCCGAGACTGATCGGTTCCCCCCCCGGTTCGGGCGTGGTCCGGCCCCGGGTCCGGCCGGGAAAGGGGCTGTCCGCGAGATCGACGGCCCAGGGGCAGCGGGGAAACGTCGCCGCCTCGCACGCCGCCGCCAGCTCGCTCGACAGCGGCTCCTCGTCTTCGCACAGGCACTGGATGTTCCAGAGATTGCTCGACCCCATGTGCCCGGTGTCGGTCTGCTGGAAATCCGCTCCGGCGAGGAACCCGAGACAACCGTCACCGGTGCTGTCGAGAAACCAGTCGCCCGCCAGGCGGATGCGTCGACCGGTACGGACGTTCTGGCAGACCACCGACGCGATCCGGCCGTCCCGAAGCGCCGTCTCGTTCATTCGATGATCGAGGAAGAGCGTGAGCCCCTTTTCACCGCGGGCGACCGCGAGCTTCCGGGCGTCGTCGAACACCACCGCCGACTGCGCGTTGCGGGAATCGGATCGACGCTCGGGAACGAGCTCCATCACCACGTCACCAAGACGCGGCCAGGGCGGCTGGTTCACATGCCCTTCCGGCCAGACCCGCACCTCCGAACTCGAATTCCCGCCGAGCACCGGCCGGTCCTGGACCAACGCGACCGCCAGACCGAGCCGCGCCGCGGTGACCGCGGCACTGGTCCCCGCCATGCCGCCCCCCACCACCACGAGATCGAAGTCGCCGGCGAACGCGGGCGTCTCCGGGAATCCAAGGGCCGCCCGCCGGAACGACGCCAGCTCATCCGGGTCGTTCGGCGGTATGAAATCGACGTCCGACGCGAAGAGGATCGCATCGCACCGCCCTTCGAATCCCGTCAGATCGTGGAGCCGGACTTCCGCGCGTGACCCGAGTTCGACGACGCCGCCGTCCTGCCAGTGCCACGGATCACCTTCCGTGCCGAAGGTCGTTTCGAGGGGGCGGCCGTCGACGAGGAGCTCGAATCGCCCCGGGGCGCCCGTGACCTTCCACGGCGCGACCCAGTCGCGGGTCCGGACCCAGACGCGATGCGTCCCCGGCACCGCCACCGCGACGGAAGTGACGGCGTCGGCGACCGGCGTGCCCATCCCGTGCGCGAGGAGGTACGGCGACCCCATCAGATCCATGAACTGCTGGTCGAGTACCCAGCCGCCGAGATCCTCGAAAGCTTCGGCTTCCAAAAAGAGCACGTCGTCATTCGCCTGAGATGGTCCGGCGATCGATCCCACCGCCACGAACACGCCGACCAACACCAGATCAGGAAACGATCGTTTCATTCGCACCTCCAGATCCGACCGGCTCGATGGTAACGGGGCGAGCACAGCATTCACATCCGCAATGCCCCGCCCGACCGCGAAGCGGGCGAACCACGCCCCGAAAACCCCCAAGGAACCGCGGAAGTACGAAATGAGGTTCTTTACAGAGGTATTGGATATTTCTTTCGGTGACCGGCGAACGCCAAATTCATTTCTTACAGACCCTTAGATGCAAAGGCGCAAATATCAACACCGAATCCGCCCGCCTGATAATGAATCCGCGAATGCAGAAAATCCGATTCCATAATCAGTTTCGTTTCATTCTCTAAAGCCGGACTGTGCAGCGACGCGGAACGGCGTTCACTCCAGTGGAGTCAAGGATATGCAGACCGCAATGGTCCTCGGAGACATGTCGAACACCTTCAAGGCGCTTCAAGCGGGTTTGACGGTCGAAGGCATCACGATGTATCTGTTCTGGCTTGGAATCGTCGGCATGGGGGCGGGTGCCGCCTACCTGTTCATGATGCAGGGGTCACTCACCAAGACGTACAAGAAGGTCGCAATCGTCGCGGGCATCATCTGTGCCGTCGCCTGCTTCCACTATTACCGGATGGCCGGCATCTACGTCGAGAGCCTTGCCATGGCCATGACGCAGAACGAGGACGGTACGTGGACGATCGGCAAGCTTGCCGCGTTCCCGACCGCCTACCGGTACATCGACTGGCTCATCACCGTGCCCTTGATGGTGCTCGAGTTCCCGCTGCTGCTCAACCTCGGCAAGAAGGGCAAGCCGATGTTCTGGAGCCTCGGCGTGCTCTCCCTCTTCATGCTGATCTTCGCGTGGGTCGCCGAAACGAGCACGCTCGGTGGTGGTAGCTGGTGGGGCTTCTACATCGTCAGCTGCCTCTGCTGGGTTGCCATGGTCGGGATGCTCTACGGATCGGTCACCAAGGCCGCGGCGCATCTTCCCGCCGACTTCCAGGGCAACCTCGGCACGATGAAGGCATTCATCCTCATCGGTTGGATCATCTACCCGATCGGATTCCTCCTCGCCCTCTCGGGCAACGAGAGCATCCGCGAGATCGCCTACAACATCGCGGACGTGATCAACAAGGTCGGCTTCGGTGTGGCCTGCGTGGTCGCCGCGAAGTGCCTCGGAGATGCCGAGGAACGCGGCGAACTGAAGTCCGCGGCCTGATCCCTTTCTTACTCGGAGGCGATCATGAGCCCGATCGCACTTCATCCGAATCCCGATCTCCGGGACGACCTCGACCCGCCGGCGGATGCCTCGCATCCGCCGGCGGGCGTCGTCGCTTTTCAGGATCGGACCATGCTGGTTCGCGGCATCCCGTGGATGCTTCTGGCCGCTGCCGTGATCCTCGGCATCACCGACCGAGGCCTGACGCAGCGGTGGGACACGTTCCCGTTCCTCATCTCCTTCCTCTTCTTCGGCATGCCGCACGGTGCGATGGACTGGGTCGTGGACGGCCGGCTTCGCGCCGACCTCGACCGCCGGATCACGCTCCCACGATTCGGCTGGTACCTGGCCTGGATGAGTGCATCCGCCGCCCTGCTCTTCCTCATGCCGGTGGTCGCCGTGCTCGGCTTCTTCGTGCTCACCGTGATCCACTGGGGGCTGGGAGATCTGGATGCAACCTCGTCGCGACCGGCGAACCGTGCATCTCGAATGGCCGCGATCTCCGGCCGTGGACTGCTCGTGCTCGGGATCGCCTTCGCCGCCTCGCCCGCGGCCGCCTGGGCACCCTTCGCCCTCCTCGTGGGCGGAGGCCCCGTATCGCTCGATGCCTATGCGGGCGTCCGGATGCTGGGCATCGCCGCCGTGGTGGCCGGCGGAATCGCCGCGATCGCCTGGATGCTCCATCGGTGGAGACACGGCGAACGCCGCGCCGCCCTCTGTGACGCCGCGGAGACGACGCTGGTCGTCGCCGCGATCGGCCTCACCGACCCCTTGTTCGGAATCGGCGTGTATTTCTTGAGCACCCATTCGTTCCGACACGCCCTCCGACTCGCCTCGACACCCGAGGTCCTTCCGGAAAACGCCAACGGCGGTTCGCTCCTTCGACGACTGGTCTGGGTGCATCTCCTGTCTCTGCCGCTTCTCGTTCCGACGCTCGCGATGCTTCTCGGATGGTGCTGGATTCAATTCGGAAGCTTCGGCGTCGACGATCTCACCGCGACGATGCTCGGGTTCTTTTTGATCACCACGCTTCCGCACCACCTTCTCGGGCGACGGCTTCCCCGCATCCAACGCGGCTGACCATCGCGAACGGTCGCAACGCGAACCGACCGTTGGTCCGATGCGGCGATGAAGCCCCCATCCACCTCGTTCTGGCGACCGATGCTCGGGCTCGGGTTGCTCACAGGCCGTCAGTCCCCCCCCGGTCCTGCCGCCATCCGGAACCGAAGGCGACCCGGCAACTTGAATGGCTGAAGTCGACGGCCGGCACCTGGTATCTCGCCGACGGCGAGGAAGACCGGATCGACTTCGAGTTCATCGGCATGCCCGATCGCGTGGACTCGGCTTGGATCCTCAGGAACGACGTCGCCCAGGCCGACCGCGGCTTGTTCCCGCTCCAACGCCGGATGAGCACGGCGGCCCGAACGCCCGGTCATCGCCGGACGCGTCCCCTCGGACGGACCTCGAAACCTCGCTCCGCTTCAACTGCCGAGGCTCAATCGCCGCGTTTCCAACCCGCGCCGGTGGTGTCGTCCTGGCCGGGAAGCCCCGGCCGCCCCTGCCAATCCGGATTCCGGAATCGATACAGGACCAACGGTGCGAGGACGATCGCGGCGAAGGTGCCCAGCAACGCCACCGTGAACGTCGATCCGTCCATCGACATGTCCTTGGTGGCCGGTGGCCAGAACATGACGATGATTCCCGCGGTCGCGGTCAATCCACCGCCACCGGCGACGACCATCAGGCCGACGATCCCCCCCGGGATCATGAATGCCCGCGGCACGGATGGCTGCTTGAACCGAAGCACGATCACCGAGAGGAACATGAGGACGTACATGACCAGGTAGACCTGGGCCGAGGCGATCGTCAGGAAGTAGAAGATGCGGTTCAGATCAAAGAAGAGCATCAGCAGGCAGAGCAGCGACACCACGCACCCCTGAAGAAGCATCACGTTTCGCGGCGCACCGCCCGCCGTGGTCCGCTGGAAGACCGGCGGGATCAGCCCGTCTTCGGCCGCCACCCGGAGCGATTCCGTCGGTCCGATGACCCAGACCATGATGTGACCGATCATGCCTGCGAGCGCGAGCCCGGCGAGCACCGTCACCATCCAGCCCCAGCCGAGCGGACCGAGGACCTTCGAGAACACCTGGAGCGTTCCCGCGGCGAGGTCGATCTCCTCGACCGGGACCAGTACCGCGACACTCAACGCCCCCAGCACGGAGATCGCCAGCACCAGCACCCCCGAAAACAGCAGGGAACGCGGGATCGATCGCTGCGGATTCCGGACATGCCGGAAGTGAACCGAATTCACTTCAAGCCCGGAGAGGAACGAAAAGATCGCGACCACGCCGACGACCTCGCCGATCGAGTCGATCCGAGGCACCAGACCGGCCCATTCGAGGGGAATGGCCGATTCCCGGCCAGATCCCAGCCACCAGCCGGCGAGGCCGATCGCGAGAAAGACGGGAAGCAGGGTGCCGAGGTAGAGCAACGCGGTGGTCAGCCATCCACTGATGCTCAGACCCTTGAAGTTGATCAGGGTGGCGGCCCAGAAGATCCCGAGACTGACCACCACCTTGAACCAGCCGACGTCGTGCATCTCAGGGTCGATGGCGTAGGAAAGCGAGACCGCACAGACCGCGAGCACCGTCGGATACCAGACGAGGATCTGGACCCACTGGCACCAGATGCCCACGAAGGCCCAACGCTCCCCCAGCGCCTCGCGAATCCAGCGGTAGACACCACCGTCGTGGGGCCAGCCGACCCCCAGCTCCGCGGCGACGAGGCCCACCGGCAGAAAGAAACAGAGGGTGAAGAAGGCGTAGTAGGCGACGAGCGGCAGTCCGAAGGAACCGACCTCCGGGAGTCCCTCCAGCCCCACCACCACCGCCGCACTCATCATCGCGAGGACGAAGAGCGAGATCGGACGGCGTGGTGTCGGTTCGGCGGCGGCCATGGCCGTTGAAGGTATCCGATCGGTCCGATCCTCGGACGCCGGATCCGCCGGTTGGTTCGAGGCAGGTTCGATCGGGACGAAGTCGTCGGATTCAGCCCCGCCGACGGAGCCAGCGGCGGAACCCCCACATCACCATCAGATGCAGCCAGGCCTGCGAACACATGTAGACCGGCCAGGGGAGGCTCGGCGCGTAGTCCTGCAACGCCGTGAGCAGCACCCGGCGTTCCCTGACCCACCGGAATTCAAGGCGTGATCCCGGCGGCGAGATCCGCCGGACCAGCAGCCCCCGCGTGATGTGCATCGTCTCGATCTCGTCATCGCATGCCTCGGCCATGCGATTCAACTCGAGCATGAGCAGCAGCCCGAAGAGATGCACGGTGACGCGGTCCGCGGCACCGGCCTTCGAGACTTCGGTGCGAATCCGCAGGAACGGACGAAACACCTTGCCAAGCCAATCCCAGTAGGCCCGAATCGCCGTTTTCGGCGTGAGATCGCCCGGCATGTCCATTCGCTGGACGGAGCGCACGAGGCTTCGCTCGTGGATGACCTTGCGATCCCGGCTCCGGGTCGCCCGGCGTGGATCGTCGGCATCACCGGCCTCCGCGAGGCACGCGCCCACCGACGCGTCGAAGCCCGCCAATGAAGCCCGATCGAGGCGATCCAGGAGGCGGTTGTCCCGGGCGATCGTCGGCGTCTTGAGGCTGGCGATCAACGGGATCACGAGGCTCGCGGGCTCCCCACTGAAGAGCATGATCCACAGGGTCGAGACCCGGGGCGAAGAGATCGGAACGGGCATCGTCAGGGGATTCCGGCCGAGGGCCGCGGCCGCCCGGTGGATCATCCGCCCGTAGGTCATCTCCTCCTCGATTCCAAGATCGAACTCCCCACGCCATTCAGCGGGATCCTCGAGCACCGTCTCGAACGCGCGGACCACGTCTTCGATCGCGATCGGCTGGGTGGGCGTCGAGGTCCACCGGGGAAGCACCATCACCGGAAGGCGCCGGATCAGCCGGATCAACATCCGGAACGAAGAACCACCACTTCCGATCACCAGTCCGGCCCGCAGTTCGGTGATGGCCGCCCGACCGCTTCCGAGCACCGCCCCGACCTCCTGTCGCGAGACCAGATGGCGGGAGAGGATCGATTCGTCCTGATGAGCGCCGAGTCCGCCGAGGAAGACGATGTGCGAGGTTCCCGCCGCATCCATCGCCCGCCGCATGTTGTCGGCCAAGACGAGGTCCAGCTCGTCGAACCGGGCCTGCGTGAGCCTCGACTGGGGCGACATCGAGTGCACGAGGTAGATGACCACGTCGACGTCCTCGATCGCCGTCGCGATGGACGCCGAATCGAACAGATCGCACTGCCGCCACTCGACCCCGTCCTCGTCGGTCGCGATGGAGGCGTCGTTCGAGGGTCGCCGGGTCAACGCGACGAGGTCGAACCGATCCGCGAGGCGCCGGCGCAGCGCCCGGCCGACGAATCCACTCGCCCCCGCGATCGCGATCCGGGCCCTTCTTGTCGTCTCGTCGGTCAAGGTCGCTCCAGATGCCGTTTCTTGGACACCGCCCGCCATCGGCCGGGCGATGCGAGGGGCACGCCCGCACTCCGGAGGCGACCTCGCTTCACGTCGCGGGCCGATCCTCGAACGGGGTCAGCTGCACGGCCCCCACTGGGCCACGAGGGCGCCGATGTCCGAGCCACCGATCACGCCATCTCCATCGAGATCGTACACCGGGTCGGTGGATCCCCATGCTCCGAGCAGCAGCCCGAGGTCCGCCGATCCGACGCCGCCGTAGCAGTTGAAGTCCGCGCGGCAGTTCCCGCAGTAGGGATCGATGAGGTTCTCACCTTCGTCGATGAAACTCTGTGGCGGCACGACGTCGCAGCAGCCGGCGACCTCGCAGCCGACGAGGGCCGGCGCCGCGTCCACCTGGTTGTACATACCACGACCGTACAGCCCGACGGTGTTTCCGCTCCAGAAGCAGTCGCGGTAGATGGGGGATGCGTCGGTTCCGTTGAGGCATCCGCCCCCGACGAGATCCGCGCGGTTGTCGATGAAGTCACAGTTCTCGAAAAGCGGGTTGCTCTCCGAGCCGAAGATTCCCACGCCGCCGCCGAAGACCGAGGCGATGTTTCCGATGAAGCGGACGCCCTGCAGGCTCGGGCTTGAATCCACGATCAAGAGACCGGCGCCGAGGTCGATGTCGCCGCCGACGACTTCGAGGGTCTCGATGCGGGTCGACCCCGTCTCGCCGGAACGGCAGCTCAGAATCCCGGTGCCTCCGGCCCCGACCAGCCGGGCTGCGGGACGCCCCAGACGGTCCGACTCCCCTCGGAGGGTGATCGCACGCCCCCGCAGATCGATCACCGTCTCCACGAGGTGGTCACCGGCTTCGAGGACGATCTCGTCCCCGTCGGACACCACCTCATCGATCAGGGCCTGAATGCGGAAGGCAGGTCCGGGTTCCAGCGTGAAGGTCTCCGCGGCAGCCCTACCAAGCATCGAGCCGGAGACCAGGATGCCGATCAGTGGAAGGGCGAAAGGCCGGCGAATCACTCGGGAACGGACGTTCATGAGATCTCCTTGGAACTTGTTCCAACGGTAGCCGATTCGATTCGGCATGCACCCGGGATTCACGGAAGCGGACGAGGAATACCGCGTCCGAAAACGACTCCCCTGCGGATCTGACACCGCAGTCCCCACGGAACCCGACTCGGAACCTCACCGTGTTCCGTCATCGGCATCACCACGCATCGGTTCTCCTCCTCGCTTGGTCGTGCATCGCGTTCCCGACCGGCCCCGCATCGACGACGACCTCGGAAACCGGATCCTGCTCAGCCACCGCGGCAACCTGCTTCGCGGTGCAGCGGCTTCATTCGATGGAGGTGATCCCCTCGGGGCCCGGGAGATGGTCGCTTCGCCGCTCGGCTCCTTCGAGAAGAGCCGGGCCGTTCACGGTCTGAACGCGATCCCCGTCCCCCTCGAAGGAAATGCGAGCGACGATCTGGAACCCGTGGGGATGGATCCGGCGAAACGGGCCTGGCTCCGATCAGCACCATCCGTCGCGACGGCGCGGAGCGCCCCGCCGGCCGTCACCGGCGCCGGGTCAACAGTGGCGGGGGGTCGAACCTCATGGCCGCTCCATCGCCGAGGCCCCACCAACTTCGGATGATGGCTGACCCAGTTCCGCCGGGACGCCACCGACCTTTGCCCCGAACCACCTCAGACCATGAAAAACGGTCGTTTCGCATCGCCCCGACGCGTCACGGATCAGGTACTCGATCAGATCGCGACCGCGGTCAGCCGCTCAAGCAGTCCGGGAACTCCTCGTTCCCCCATTCACGGGTAGAGGCCCTGAAAGCCCGTCCGAGTCGGAGGATTTCCTGGTGAATTTCAAAGAATCGGAGGTACGGTATTCATGGTTCATCCGAACCTTCCCTCCCGCTCGCCAGCCGTCCCTCCCCACGGCCGGGTCGATCGCAACCCATCGCTGAGAAAGGATCCCAGACATGCACATCCGCCCCATGCTCGCCGCCACGGCACTGGTCACCGCCGGTGCCGCCTTCGCAGGAGACACCGAACCCGACACCTATTCCGGTGGTTACGCACTCGCCGTGCTCCCCGAGGAATTCGTGCTCGCCGGTGCGATCCCGCTCGGCGTCAATTTCGACTTTCCCGGCAATCCCGCGATCCCGGTCATCAACGGTGGCCCCACCCCGGCACTGGATCCGACCACCTTCGGCGTCGTCGGCTTCATGCAGGCGACATCCCAGGACAACGGGGACGGGACCTACTCCGTCGGGTACGAAGCGTTCACGGCCGACGGCGCCCCCTTCGTGACCGACGGCATGAACACGCTGGTCCCGACCGCCAAGGGACTGCAGGAGGCCACGGACTTCGTCGTCGACCTCGGCAACGGCTACGAGAATCCGGCCTTCCCGATCAACGGCGCAAACGTCTGCGGCGACGAAGGCGACATCTTCATCGGCGTCGAGTACTACTTCGTCCGTGTCGACGGCACCGAGAACCGCGAGTTCGGCGACACCACCGGCGATTACATCCGCCCCGAGGGATTCACCTTCGCCTGGGGCTACGACATCGCCGACGCTCGAACGTTCAACCGCGCCGGTTTCGTCGCGACGTTCGCCGCGGTGTCCTGCGCCGGCGACGGCTGCTTCGGTGATCTCAACGAAGACGGCATGGTGGACTCCGCGGACATCGG
>NYSY01000026.1 GCA_002683215.1 Planctomycetaceae bacterium | reverse complement strand
CGCGGCTTCGACGCCTTCCGGATCGTTCGCGACCGTTTCGAGATCCGGCATCTGGACGTCCCCCATGGCTTCGGCGATGCGGAGCGGACGATCGATGACGACATCGGCAAGCCGTTGGAGGCGTTCGGTCCGGCCCCGATCGTGATCGAGCATCCGGCTCCTCGTCGCGTCGTCGACGACCCAGGCCGGCTCGGCGTCGGTGACGACGCCCGCGAGGACCTGACTCGGCTCGATGCGGATCCCTCTGGAGAACCGTCGGCCGATCACCGAATGAGCGCGATCCCGCGCCCGGCGGTCGGCCGCCCGCTCGAGCGCTTCGGCGTCGAGGCCCGCGAGGCTCAGCTCGCTGAAGAGGGTCTGGTCCAGGCCGGCGATCGCGGAGAGCAGCCGCCTTCGGTCCTCGATCTCGTTCCGGAGCAGCGTCGGATCCGGTGATTCGAACATCCCGGGGCCTTCCCGCCGCTGCTCGAGCCAGGCTTCGATTCGACCGTTTCGCAGAGTCTCCATGGCCGCGAGGTATCGCGACATCGGGCCGTCGATCGCGGCCGCTGGTGGATCCTTGACACCCACGTCCTCGAGCAGGCGTTCGAGGCCCGCGGACGAGATGGGGTCCGGGAGCCCGCGCGCCCCCTGTGCCCGTGCATCCTGATTGGTGGCCAGGGTGACGAGCAGGAATGTCAGACAGGTGCACAGGCGGCAAAGGTGTGTCAACCGAGGCTTCCGAGGGGCGGGGGTGGGGTGGGGTGATCGTCTACCACCCCGTTTCGCGACGGATGCGGCCCGGCACCGAATCAAGTCAAGTTACATGGCCACCGGTCGAATGGTTGCCTCCAGCGGCCGGCGAGGCGATACTGCGGAGCTCGGGCCGGATCCGGCCTCCGCCATCACAGAAAATTTCCCCGGAAAGAGGCCGAATGTCCTTCGAAGCAGCCGTTCACGCCAAGGCCATTGATCTTGATCTTCTCTCCCTCGACATGACGGCTGCGGCCGGAAGTGGACATCCGACCAGCGCCATGAGCATCGGGCATCTGGTGACGGTGCTGATGTACGACCACATGCGTTGGACGCCCGCGGACCCGCGGAATCCCGCGTCGGACCGGCTGGTGCTGAGCGAGGGGCATGCGGTGCCGATGGTCTACGCGGCCTGCGGCGACCTGGGCGTGGGCATCGGGCGCGAAGGCGACGAGTTGCGTCCGATGACCCGCAAGGACTGTCTCTCGCTTCGCGCCGACGATTCGATGATCGACGGCCATCCGAATCCGATCGAGGGATTCCCCTTCTTCGACGCCGCGACCGGTTCACTCGGCCAGGGGCTTTCGGTCGCCGCGGGACTCGCGGTGGCCGCCCGCCTCGATGAGATCGACAAGCGGATCTTCTGCATCATCGGCGATGGGGAGAGCCGCGAAGGGCAGGTCTGGGAGGCGATCGACTTCATCGTCGACCACGGACTGACGTCGGTGGTGCCGATCTTCAACTGCAATCGGTTCGGGCAGGCGGACCAGGTCTCCGATCTCCAGGGGCCCGAGGTCACCCGCGCCAAACTGGAGGCGGTCGGGTTCCACGTCGAGACCGTTGACGGGCACGATCCGAANGCGATTCGNACNGCGCTNGAGACGGCTCGNNNGNGNNCGGNNCGNCGCGACTGCGTNGCGATCATCGCGAAGACCGTCAAGGGCTGGGGCGCGCCGTCGCTGCAGGGCGGCGGATGGCACGGCCGGCCCGCCACCGGNGAGCGGCTGCGTCAGGCGAAGATGGAGCTCGGCGAGACGAACGCGAAGCACACATCCGCGCTGGGGGCCACCGACCGGCTCCGGATCNCCCCGCCGGTGGCGGTCGAGTCCATCCCCCGGGAGGCGGCGCCGCGCGAACGCTTCACCGAAGCGATGAAGCGGTACGACATGGGCGGCACCCTGGCCACGGGGCGGCTCGCGACCCGGAAGGCGTTCGGGCTCGGACTCCGGGTCGCCGGTCACGCCCACGCCGGCGTCCACGTGCTCGATGCGGACGTTCGAAACTCGACGTTCACCGACTGGTTCGCGAACGATCGTGAACTCNCCGCGCGGTTCAGCGAGTGCAAGATCGCGGAGCAGAACATGGCNTCCGTCGCGGNCGGCATCTCGGCGGGCGGCCGCATTCCGGTCATGGCGACCTTCGGGCGTTTCCTTTCGCGGGCGTGCGATCAGATCGAGATGGGGATCAACAGCGGCGCGAACCTCAAGATCGTGGGCAGCCACTGCGGNATCAGCCTNGCGGCGGACGGCCCGAGTCAGATGGCGCTCTCCGACGTGCCGTGGTTCCGNTCGTTCTCCACGGNGAAGAACCACCGCGGCGAGCCGGCCTGCTGGACGNTCCAGCCGGCCGACGCCTATGCCGCGTTCGCNCTNACNCGGACNATGATCGATCACGANGGGNCNTGCTACATGCGGGTNTTCCGGCCNGAGGTCGAGTTCCTCTACGACGANGCNACNGAGTTCCGNCTCGGCGGATTCGAGGTNCTCAACGAGGGNCGTGATCTCATGATCGCNACCGCGGGNTACATGGTCCACGAGTGCAACAAGGCGCTGGAGCTGCTCGATCGGGCCGGCATCGATGCGACGTTGGTCGACATGTACTCCCTGCCGTTCGACGAGGACGGGATGCTCGANGTCGCCAACGAGAACGGCGGCAACATCCTCGTGGTCGAGGACAACTACGGTGGTGGACTGGGTTCCGCGATCGCGGACGCCTGCACTTCGGGCGGCGACGCGTTCACGGTGCGACAGCTGCACGTCCGGCGGATTCCGAAGAGCGCGCGAACCACCGACGACGTGATGCGACAGTGCGGGCTGGATGCCGCGAGCATCACCGCCGCGGCGGCCGGAATGGTGGGCGTCTCCGTCTGAAGCGGNTCCGATCGTTCAGCGTTCGGGGGCTTCCGCGACGAGGCGTCGGAGTTCCGGGTACCACCGCTGCATCGCGATCGGCACGATCGTGCCGTGGGTCGCTCCGGGGACGAGCTCGATGTAGCCCGGCCCCTCGNNCGATTCGAGTCGCGANCGTTCCATCGCCACCGCTTCCGCGAGCCGCTCGACCGCGAGGTCGAGGTAGAACGAATCNCGATCGCCGCACAGCAGTCGCACCTTGTCCCGGAAGATCGGTGCGAGTCGCTTCGGGTCCTCCGCAAGCAGGGCGGCGATGTCGTAGCGACTCCAATCGCGTTCGATCACGTCACGATCGATCAGTCCCGTCTCGAGATCGAAGGCCGCGGCGGGAAGCCCCGANGCGGCGTCGCGTCCCGAGAACATCGCGNTCCACGCGGCCCACTGCTCGCCGCTCGTGAAATCGGGGGCGAGGGCGTGTTCCATCGCCATTTCCTCGGGGATGGTCATCATCACGTGGTCGCGGTCGGCGGTGAGCGGGGCCCGNTAGCAGGCCCGCGGATTCGAATCCGCGTCCTCGAAGAGGTTCGCGTCCGTNCCGAGATCGACCGTNCCGAACGCCGCGAAGTCGACCGGATCGGGTGCGCTGGAGAAACAGCCGCCGAAGATCTCGGGATGCTGGAGCTGGAGCCAGAGGCTCGACCAGCCGCCGCTGGAGTGACCGGTGACGAAGCGGCCCTTCGAGTTCGGGACGAGGCGGAAGCGTTTCTCGAGCCACGGGATGAACTCCTCGACCAACGCCGTCGATCGAGGTCCGAAGTTTTCGCCGTCCGCGAATCCGTGGTGCCCGAGCCGGTCGTCCGGATCGAGCACGATCCACACCGCCTGCGGAAGATAGGAACGCATCGCGGGGTCCCGAAGCATGGCGGCATACCGGGTGGCGGATCGGTGGTCGCCACCGAAGCCTGGTACCACGTAGATCACGGGCCAGAATCTTCGCTTGGCATCGAGGTCGAAGTACGCCGGTGGAAACGCCACGCCGGCGCGGTGTCGAATGGGCCGCCCGAGCGTCCGGGTGAGGGATGGGCTGTCGAGTTCGATCCATTTCAGGTTCGAGGCGGTGGGAAGTTCGACGGTCGGAAGCGTCCGATCGACGACGAGATCGAAGGTTCGATCGCGATCNGGCGTGAAGTCGATCGGCGTGATGGTGGAGACGGGATTGCCCGCTGCGGCGTGGCCGCGGGCGAGGCCGAGATCGAGGACCGCGCGGGCGAGGAACTCGCCGCCGAGATGATCGAGGCGATCGGGAACCATCACCGTGTCGGTTTCGTCGGGTCCGAGGAGGAAGGTGGCGGGCTCGTCGAGCATCGCCGAGGAGATCGGTATCGAGAGAATGGGCTGCGGTCGTTCAAGAAAGGGCGCGTCGAGCGGGTCCCGGCCGGAGAGCCGGCCCTTGTTTTCGCAGAGCAGGACCAACAGCCGAGGTGTCGCATCTCGATTCGCATCCAGTGTTCGACGAGCCTCCGCGGCGATGGCGGGTGCGATCCGCACGCGAAATCGGTCGCTGGATTCCGGTGCGGGCGTCGGTGCTACCTGCCTCGAGGGTGCGGGCTCGGGGTCTGGGATCGGGGGTGAATCCTGAGCCACGGCCCCCGGGGCGGCGAGGAACGTGGAAATGAGGCCGAGGAATCGAAGTGTCGTCGCCTGGATGGCTCGCTCCGAGGTGATTGGAAGGAGATCTGGCATGCACTGATGCTACGGCCAAGGCCGATCGATGGGTCGCTTCCCGGAAATCAGGGCCGAAACGCCCCCGAAACTGGTTTTCAGGGCGGGTCTTGCGAGTTCCGGGCCTCAATCGGCCGATACATCCGGGGTGTTCCGGTCTTCGTTCGACGCCGGGCCCGTTCAAGCAACATCCTCGAGGCTCATCGCCTCGGCATCACTCCGCAGGATCTCGCATGCAGCCTCACTCGATTTCGTCGATTCGTCGCCTCTCGCCCCTCCGAACGCCCGCCATTCTCACGGGTCTCGTCGCCTCGATCGCGACGCTTCAGGGGTGCATCGCCACGCCGACTTCCAGCCTCGAGCGGATGAACAACGCCGTCGTCTACGGTCAGATGTCGATTGACGATCCCCAGATCGTGGTCGCCACGAGCGGCCCCGTCGACATCGACATCGAGTCCTTCGGTGGCACGGTGCTCGTCGAGGCGGTCCCCGGGCTGAAGAACACGATCATCGAACCGGTTCGGCATGCCAACCACGGCCATCTCCGACGTGACGAGGCACAAGCATCGCTCGAGGAAATGGACTATGTGGTCGAGCTGATTCCGGGCGACCTGAACCGAGAGACGGTCCGGGTGGTCGCGACCAGTGCCGACCTCGAAGAGCATTTTCAGGGCGTCGACTTCCGCATCCGCACCGCGGATCTCGGCTCCGTCCGCGTTCGAACCGACCACGGGCGGGTCTGGGTCAGGAACAACAAGGGCGGCGTGGACGTCGAGACGACCCACGGAGACATCCGGGTCATCACCGATCACGCGATGAACGAGCCGATCGTCCTCGTGACCAAGGAGGCGGACGTCGACTACCGGGCGCCGAAGGGCTCGACCGGGATCTACGACCTCCGATCGATCGGCGGCCTCGTCTACAACCGATTCACCGAGGCCCGCGTGGTCAGCACGTCGCCCGAAAACGACCCTGCGACCTTCGTCGCCGACGTGGGTGGCGGTCTCAACCCGGTGCTGGTCAGGACGACCTATGGCGACATCCGCGTCGCGGTCACCGAATTTCCAACGGGCGTCGGCCCGATCATCATGGAATGAGACGATGCCCGCCTTCGGCGGGACGATCCGGAACACTTCGTGCGAGACGTGCAGGACCATTGGTTTCGTCAGGCAAAGCGTGAGGGCTACCGCTCTCGCGCCGCTTTCAAGCTGACCGACATCGACGACCGGAAGAAGGTCCTTTCGAAGGGTGACCGAGTCCTCGATTGCGGGGCGGCGCCCGGTTCCTGGACGCAGGTGGCGGCCCGTCGGGTCGGGCGTCGCGGTTCGGTGGTGGCGGTTGATCTGAAGGCGATCAACCCTGCGGAACTCCCCGACAACGTCTCGCTGCACGAAGCGGATCTCTGTGAGATGGATCTGGCGTCACTCGGCGGCGAGGTTTTCGACGTGGTGCTCTCCGACATGGCCCCGGACACCACCGGCGATCCCTTCGGCGATCACCATCGTTCGATCCGGCTCTGCAACGTCCTGCTGGATCGGGTGCCCGAGTGGCTGCGTCCGGGTGGGAACCTCGTGATGAAGGTGTTCGAGGGCGAGGCCTATCGTGATCTTCTGGCTCGATCGAACGGGTTGTTCGGGAAGGTCAAAGGGTTCAAGCCGGTGGCAAGTCGCTCCGAATCCGTGGAGATGTTCGTGATCTGCACGGACTTCCTGCCTCCCGACGAGCGAGATCATGGCGATGCAGGCGACTCCGAGGAGATCATCCCGGTGCCGCCACGCCCGAAGCCGTCGCCCGGCTGGAACGACTGAGCACCGTCGCGCAGAAAACGCATCTTCATCCGGCCGGATCGGCGCAATCGATGCCGGAAGGTCCGCCGTTGGTCGGTCAATGGCCCTGCGAAGGTGCTCCGATCGGGTTTTTCGACCTTGGCACGACCGTTGCGTACGTTCCTCCACGATTCCCCTTCTGGAGAAACCACCATGCAGATCGGTCACGCCAATCCTGAACTTCTCGGCCCCTCGGGCCTCGCTCGCACCAACGCCGCCTCGACCGCGGGCACGGTTCGTGCTTCGGCACCAACATCCTCCGAACCGCCGCTGAGCGGAAGCGAGCAGTTGCTCGACATGGATGCCTTCATGTCGGCCTGGGGTTCGAACGACCAGACCTGGGACGTCGACGGCTCGGGCATGGTGGATGGCACCGACCTTGGAACCCTGCTCTCGGTCCAGACCGCGGCCGCATCCGGCGACGCCGACCTGCAGGCGCTGCTCGGCGCGTGGGGATCCTCCGATCCCGATTGGGACTTCAACGCCGACGGCATCGTCGACGGACTCGACCTCGGGGTCTACCTCGAAGGCGGCGTGGGCGAGTCGCCGCCGGCGAGCGAGGCGCTCACCGTCGACGGTTTCGTCGCCGCGTGGGGTTCCGCGGACCCGGTGTACGACCTCAATGCCGACGGCATCGTCGACGGTCAGGATCTCGGGCAGTATCTCGAGCAGCAGATGGAATCCACGGTCGATCCGAATCAGCTGGAACAGTTCATGTCCGCGTGGGGTTCCGACGACGCCGCCTTCGACCTGAATGGTGACGGCACCGTCGACGGGGTGGATCTCGGACTGTTCCTCGAACAGGCCGAAGGCGCCCAGCAGCCTTCGAACGCCTTGCCGATGAAGGTCGAGCACGTCGTTTCGAACGTCGTCGATCAGGCGATGTCGCGGTTCGATGGTGCCGGGGAAGGCCGGATCGAAGTGGGCCAGATGGGGTTTCCGATGGAGCTCGGGCAGCTCTTCGACGCCGATGGTGACGGCTTCATCGATCGATCCGAGTTGACCCAGATGATCTCCCGGGATGCCAAGGCCATCTTCGACGGCACCGACGCCTCGCTCGCGAACCTTTCCCAGCGATGGAACGACATCCTCGCGCCGGATCCGATCCAGCAGGCGAACCAGTCGCATGCCGCAAGTCGAATCCAGGCCATGCCGCCGACGCTCGGCGGGCAGCCCTTCGGGACCGCTTCCGCGACCGATCGGGTCGCGGGCATTCTCTCGAACCTCGGCCACGAGACCCTCCCGTCGAACCTGTCCGACGTGCTCAAGGGCTTGAAGCTTCCCGGGACGTCTTCCGAAGCGATCATGGACCGGTTGATGCAGGAGCACGGCTTCGCGGCCGTCGACGCCACCGCCTGACCGCAAGGTTGGTTCGGACCGATCGGAATCGAAGCGACGGCCCCTCACCGCGAAGTGAGGGGCCGTCGTGCGTTTCATTCTGATTCCGGTCGGTGCTTCAGACCATCGCCCGCATTCGATTCACGACTTCATCGACGTTCGCGCGGCTGTTGAACGCACTGATCCGGAAGTAACCTTCGCCACCCCGGCCGAATCCGGCGCCGGGAGTCGTGACGATCTGCGCCTCCCGCAGCAGGCGGTCGAACATCCCCCAGCTGTCGACTCCATCGGGACAGCGGACCCAGACGTAGGGGGCGTCGGTGCCTCCGAACACCCGGAGTCCCATCGATTCGCACCCGCCGCGAAGCAGTGCCGCGTTGGTCATGTAGTGATCGACGAGCACCGAGGTCTGTTCGAGGCCTTCGGGGGAGTAGAGCGCGTGGGCGCCGCGCTGCACCGGCCAGCTCACGCCGTTGCTTCGAGTGCACCACCGTCGATTCCAGAGCCCGTGCAGCGGTACGCGGCGTCCGTCGCGAGTACGGCCCTCGAGTCTCTTCGGCACCACGGTGTATCCGCAGCGGACACCGGTGAAGCCGCCGTTCTTCGAGAAGCTCCGGGTCTCGATCGCGCATCGATCGGCGCCTTCGATCTCGAAGATGCTGCGTGGAAGTTCCGGATCCCGGATGAAGTTCACGTACGCGGCGTCGTAGACGATGAGGGCTTCGTGTTCGAGGGCCCAGTCCACCCACGCTCGAAGCCCGTCGCGATCGATGGTCGATCCGGTCGGATTGTTCGGGAAGCACAGGTAGACGAGGTCCACCGGCTCGGCGGGCGGCTTGGGAATGAACCCGTTCTCCTCCCGGGCCTCCATCGTGATCAGGCCGTCGTACCCGCCCCCGTCGAGGGCGTCCCGGGTGTTCCCGGCCATCACGTTGGTGTCGACGTAGACCGGATACACGGGGTCACTCACGGCGACGCGGTTGCCAGCACCGAGGATCTCGAGGAGGCTTCCGCAGTCGCCCTTGGACCCATCGCTCACGAAGATCTCGTCGTCGTCGATCTTGACGCCTCGGGCGCGATAGTCGTGTTCCGCGATCGCCTTCCGAAGGAAGTCGTACCCGGTCGGGGGGGGGTAGCCCCGGAACGTGTCGCGATCCGCGAGTTCGTCGATCGCGGCGTGCATCGCGTCGATGACCGCGGGAACGATCGGCTCGGTGACGTCTCCGATGCCGCACCGGATGATCCGTTCGGCGGCGTCGGGAGCCGCAGCCTCGTATTCGGCGACCCGTCGGGCGATTTCGGGAAAGAGGTAGCCGGCGGCCAGCTTCAGATAGTGCTCGTTGACGAAGACCATGTGCGCGTCGTCCTGGGTTTCGGGGCGGCGGGCACGCGGCCTCGCCGGATGTCGCGAGGAATCGAGGGGATTCAGGGATCCCGGTGATGGAGCCGGACCGCGATGGCGGGGGGGAAGTTGGCCATGACCAGTCGTCGGGAGCCGCGATGGCGCCGGTGCAGGGATTTCGCGTGGGCGTCGATCCTGCGGAGGTTTCGTCGGGAGGTGGGCGACGTGACCGGGGCCTTCATCACCCGGACCGCGGCGTATTCGAAGTACGCCAGATCGCCGTCCTCGTCCAGCAGACCCATCATCCGCTTGAAGATGCCGCGAACCAGCGACGGCGGAAAGTTGTTGAACGGCAGGCCGCAGATGATGTGATCGAACGGTCCTTCGATCGGCGCCTCTTCGATCGGCGCCTCGTGCAGGGCGACCTCGATGTCGGGTCGTCGCTTGCGGAACGGCGCGAGGTGGCGTTTCTCGATCACCTTGCAGAAGAAGGGGTTGATCTCCACCACGTGGAACTCGTCGCCCGGCCGGAGGTGGGTGAGGATCTTCGCGGTGAACGGGCCGGTGCCGGGACCGACTTCGAGGATTCGACGGGGTCGGCCCGATTCCCGCAACGGCGCCGTCATCTCCCGGGCGAGACGTCTTCCACTGGGCCAGACGGCGCCGGTGTGCTTGAAGTTGCTGAGGGTCTGGGAAAGGAAGTCGAGCATGGTTCGGAGGCCGGAAGAGGTCCATCAGGATAATGGGAGCCGGATCCGATCGGATCATGCGCTCGCGGAATCCGCACGGGTTTCTTCGAAAACACGAGTTCGAGTTTCAGGCGATGGTCGGAACGAACGATTCGCCCGGTCCGAGATCCCGGCAGAACCTCGTGAAGATCGATGCGATGGCATCGAGATCGGCGAGGCTCGTCATTTCCACGGTGGTGTGCATGTACCGGATCGGGAGGCTCACCAGGCCCGACGGAATGCCGCCGTTGCGAAGAAAGATCGCGTCCGTATCGGTGCCGGACCGGCCGGGGACCGCGGATCGCTGGACCGTGATCTCCTCCCGCGCCGCCGCGGCGAGCAGTTTCGCCACCACGAGCGGCTGGGCGGGACCGCCGATCGCCACCTTGGGGCCGCCGGCCAGCTTGAAGTCACCGTGCCGGTTTCGATCGATGCCCGGCGTGTCCGTCGCATGTCCCACGTCGGTCACCAGCGCGACGTCGGGCTTGAGGCCTTCGGCGATCATCGCCGCACCGACCAGCCCGACCTCCTCCTGGACGGTACTCACGGCGACCACGTTGCAGTTCAACGACGCCCGGTCGGGTGCCAGTCGTCGCAGGGTCTCCGCGGCGGCCCAGGTGCCGATGCGGTTGTCGAGACCTCTGGCCAAGATGGTGTCGTCGCCGATCAGTTCGAATCCGTCCGCGAAGACGCCGGGATCGCCGACGTTGAGCTTCTCCGACGCCTCTTCCTTCGTCCGGCAGCCGATGTCCACGAAGAGTTCATGAAGCTTGCGGGCCTTGGCGTCGCGGCCGCGATCCTGCAGGTGGATGGCGGTCGCGCCGATCACGCCGAGCACCGGATCGTGCACGCCGGGAACGCTGGAGGCGAAGCGAATCCGCTTGCCGACGATCGAACCCGCGTCGATGCCGCCGATCTGTCGGCAGTAGACGAATCCCTTGTCGTCGATGTTGTTGACCATCAGGCCGATTTCGTCGGCATGACCGCACACCGCCACGGTGGGGGCGTCGGCGCGGTCGCAGTCGATTCGGGCGAAGCAGTTCCCGTACGCGTCGTTCCAGGTACGGGTCGCGGACTTCCGCACCTCGTCGAGCCAGATTCGCTGGCCGGCCGTTTCGTGGCCGGAGGGGGACGGGGTGTCGAGAAGGCGGCGGAGGAAGTCGAGTGATTCGGTTCGCATCGTCCCACTCTACAACACCGTCGGCGGTGATGAAGCGGGCCCGAGCGATGGTGATCAGGCGTCGTCGTTGGAACGCTTCGGCCGGGCCTTGAGTCGCGGCCCCTTGAAGTCGAACATCGTTTCGGCGTCGCGGACGGTCTTCGACTCCGTCGAGAACTCCTGCTCCGACTGCTTCGAGTCGGCGATCGGCGTGTCGAGCGGGTCGATCGGCATGCGTCCGCCGACCGGGACGGGCGAAGCCGGCTGTGGCGAGACCGTGTCCGATCGCCCGGGACCGTCGACCCGGCGGGCGCGGGCGTCGTCGATCGAGCGTTCCATCCGCTGAAGGATGGTGCGAAGTCGGTTGGTCTGTTCGGTGTTGTGCGGCTTCATGACGATGGTCCTCTCCTGTTCGATTTCTGGACAAAGAGGAAATCGGACGTCCTTCGCCGGATCTGCGGGCGGACCTGTTTCTTTTCGGGCTTCGTGCGTCGACGCGGGGGGGGCAGCCGGGACGACCGGCACAAATGGACCCCCCCGGGGGACCTGCCGACGTGCCTTGCCTGGGTTCGCTCGGCTAGACTCGAAGACCTTGCCGAAACGACGGTCCCTGCACCCGCATCGGGGTTCGTCACGATCCAATCCGCATTCTGGAGCGTTGCAGACATGTTTTCGAGATCCTTCCTCTGGCCCCTTGGCGAAGGTTCCGCCGTGCTGAACCGGTTCGGTTCCTTGATCCTGTTTCTCGCCCTCCTCGGGCTGGGTGCACACGAAACGGCGCTCGCGGCCAGCTCGTCCGGCGAGGGCAACGTCGACCTTCCCCGTTTTCCGAGCATCAGCCCGGATGGGAAGACCGTCGTCTTCAGTTGGCGAGGCGATCTCTGGAGCGTGCCGTACGAGGGTGGTACCGCGACGAGGCTCACCAGTCATCCAGGCCGTGATCACGATTCGGCGTGGACGCCGGACGGTTCCACGATCGTCTTTGAAAGTGACCGAGACGGAACCACGAACCTCTGGGCGATGGCCCCGGACGGTACGGGAATCCGCCGTTTGACGGATCTCGACGCGTCGGTGGCCCTGGGAGGCGTGGGGCGTGACGCGGACGGCGGGATCGTCGTGGGGCTCACGGGATATCTGGAAGGTGATGCGCATCGGTCGCCGCGTCCCTACGAGATCGCCATCGAGGGTGGCGAGCCACAGCGGCTCCATGATGCGTTCGGCGGATTGAACGTTCGCAGTCCCGACGGCCGTCGAGCCGCGTTCGAGCGGGGGGGTGCCAAATGGGAACGTCGCCACTATCGGGGTGACGATCGCCGGGACGTCTGGGTCTACGACACGGAATCCGAGGCGTTTCTCCCGATCGCCGATTGGGAGGGCAACGAGGGGAAGCCGCGCTGGGCGGGCAACGATGACGTCCTGTTCCTCTCGGATCGCGAAAATCGCACCCACAACGTCTACCAGCGATCACTGGCCGACGGTTCCATCACGCCGCTCACCGACTTCGAGGAGATCGACGTCGCCGGCTTCGACGTCACGCCCGACGGTCGACGGCTCGTCCTCCACCGCTGGGATTCGCTGTACACGCTGGACCTCGACGATCCGGATGCGGTGCCCCGGCCGATGCTGGTGAATGCGCCCGAGGATGCGCTCGACGCCACCAGGAATCTCGACGTCTCGCGGCAGGTCACGGAAGCGGCGCTCAATCCCGATGGAAAGTCGATCGCGGTGATCGCCTACGGCGAGGTGGTGGTTCGCGGGACCGCCGATGATTCGACGTCGCGCCGGGTCACCAACACGCACGGTCGCGAGCGTGACCTCGCCTGGAGTCCCGACGGGACCACCCTGTACTTCACGAACGNCGTCGAAGGNAAGNCGTCGATCATGGCGGCGACCGTCGCGACGACCCGCACNGAAATNCGTGATCAGTACACCGAGCNNACNNCNCCGCCCGAGNNGCCGGAGGCNNCGGCGGAGGANCCGGCGGAGTCCGCCGACGAAGATGCGAGCGAGGNGACGCCGACGGAGACCTCGGGCGANGCTGAANCNACCGAGGCNTCCGAAGACGAGGCCGATGCNGCCTCCGACGAGCCCGCCACGTCCGAAGGCGACGAAGGTGATNCGGAGGAGGGCGANGCCGCGGAAGANGAAGCCGCGGAAGAGGAAGCCGACGATCCGATGCTTCAATCCGATCGGTGGGCCGATGCCGTGACCTTCGAGGTCGCGCCTTTCGTCGACACCGATTTCCATGACCACCGCCCCGCACCGTCGCCGGATGGCATGCGGCTGGGTTTCATCCGCGGCCTGGGCGACATCATGGTGCTCGATCTCGCCACCGGCGAGGAGACGCTCCTGCGGGCCGGCTGGGATCGAGGCGTCGAATTCGAGTGGAGTCTGGATTCCAACTGGATCGTCTTCGATCAGGCGGACATGAACTTCAATCAGGACGTGTTCGTCATGCCNAGCGATGGATCCACCGCGCCGGTGAACATCTCNAGGCANCCCGACAACGATGGNGGCGCTCGATTCTCCGCCGATGCCCGGGTGCTNGCGTTCTCGAGCGAGCGAGACGGCGAGGAAGAGGACATCTGGTACGTCTTCCTCGATCGTCGACTCGAGAAGATGGCGGATCCCGAGCTGAAGACGTACTTCGAAGAGGCCGAGAAGGCCGCGAAGAAGCGAAAGCCCCTCGATCCCAACGAAGTCCGTCGCAAGCTCGCGGCAGCCGCGGACGGTGAAGAGGAAGCCGACGATTCGGACGCGGACGAGGACACGATGGCGGATGCGGAGGTCACGCCGCCCTTCACGCAGGAGGACCTTCAGACCGCGTATCGTCGCCTGCGAAAGATCAGCCGGCTTCCCGGTTCGGAGCGCCGGCTCGCGATGCTTCCTTCCGGCGAACGCATTCTGTTCGGCAATCGACTCTCCGCGCCGGGCGTCTCGGGTCTCTATTCCGTGAAGTGGGACGGCAGTGGCCGNAAGCGGATCGGGGAGAGCGTCTCGATGATGGGGCTCTCCCTGACCGGAAGCAAGCTGGTCGCGGTCGGCGGCGGCAGTGCGAAGACGATCGACACCGGCAGCGGCAAGGTGACGAGCTATCCGATCTCGATGCGGATCCGCATCGACCGGGAGCAGGAGTCGAGCGAGAAGTTCCTCGAGGCCGCTTCGATCATGGGGGCGATGTTCTACGACCCGGAGATGAAGGGGCTGGACTGGCCGGCGCTGACCGAGCGTTATCACGATCTTGCGGCCCGCACCCGGACCGCGGACGAGTTCAACTGGGTGTCGAACCGGCTGCTGGGTGAACTCAGCGCCTCCCACATGGGCATGCGGGCTCCGGCGCAGAGCATGCCGTTGTCCCAGTCGATCGGTCGCCTGGGCGTGGACCTCGAGCCCGTGGCCGATGGCTACCGCGTCACGTCCGTGCTCGAGGACGGGCCCGCCGAATCCTCCGACATGCCGCTGCTCGTCGGCGACGTGATCATCGGAATCGATCTCGAGCCCCTCGATCTGGATACCACGCCGCCCGACACCGTGGGCGGACGATTGCGAGGCCGGCTCGGCAAGGAAGTGGTGGTCAGCGTTCGACGCGAGGCCGCGTCCGACGCGGCCGACGGTTCGGCCGAATCGCTGGAACTGGATCTTCTGCTGAAGCCGATCTCCAACAGCGCGGTCCGCAGGCTCGTCTACGACGCGACCCAGCGTCGCCGCGCGGCGCAGGTCCACGAATGGTCGGACGGCCGGCTCGGTTACACCCATGTTCGAAGCATGGATCAGGCNTCGCTCGACGAGTTCGAGCGCGACCTCTTCGCCGCCACCGAGGGNCGTGAGGGCCTCATCGTGGACGTCCGCGACAACGGCGGCGGTTGGACGACCGATCGTCTGCTCTCTTCGATCATGACCCCGAACCATGCCTACACCATCCCGCGGGGGGCCGACCGGTCGGTCGTCGACACGTATCCGCAGGATCGGCTGTTCATCCAGCGGTACCTGATGCCCATGAACATGATCTGCAACGAGAAGAGCTATTCGAACGCGGAGATCGTCTCCCACGCGTTCAAGAATCTCGATCGTGGCACGCTCGTGGGTCAGCGGACCCACGGAAGCGTGATCTCGACCGGCGGCACCTCGCTCATCGACGGCACGTCGCTGCGGCTCCCCTTCCGGGGCTGGTATCTGCCGGACGGTTCCGACATGGAGAACAACGGTGCCATGCCGGACATCGTCATCGAGCAGACGCCGGACGACGAAGTCGCCGACCACGATGCGCAGTTGCAGGCCGCGGTCGAGGATCTGATGCGCCGGCTCGATGATCAAGGCTCGGCCCCGTGAACGGGCATGTCTTTCAAAACGTCGTGGCCGCACTTCTCGGCGGGGTGCTGCTCGCAGGTTGTGGTGGCACGGATTCATCCAGGATCGAAAGCGAGACGCCCACGATGGACGACCAAACCTCGGCGGAACGGATGTTCGACGAGATGCGCTGGCGGAACAGGATCTTCGTGGTCGCATCCGACCGGCAGGATCAGGCGATCGACCGCCAGTTGGTGGCCATCGCGACCCATTCGGCGGGTTGGTCGGAGCGTGATCTCGTGACCATCGTGCTCCTGCGGGACCGCGGTTACGTCGCCCGGGATCCGAAGGGTGGATTGGCCGACGCGGAGGTCGTCTCTTCCGGCGTCGCCGCCTCGATGCGTCGGCGATTCGGAATCGACGGTGATGGATTCCAAGCCGCGCTCGCGGGCAAGGATGGGGGCGTCAAGGCCCGCTACGAGGCGGTGGTCGCACCCGAGGCGATCTTCCCCTTCATCGATGCGATGCCGATGCGGATCGACGAGATGGGACAGGGACGATGAAGCGGCCGAAGCGACCGGTCACGTTCTTCGGAAGATGGATCGCAGTCGGGATCGCTGCGGCGATCACGGGCGTCGTGAGCGGTCAGGTCGGCGGGGAACCGGGCGAATCCGCCCCGCTCGACGTTCTCCTGATCCTCGTTGACGATCTCGGATGCCGCGATCTCTCGGCCGAGGGCCATGCGACCCACCGCACGCCGAATCTCGATCGGCTCCGCGCGGAGAGCGTCCGCTTCACGAACGCGTCGTGCAACGGCCCCAACTGCGCGCCGAGCCGGGCGGCGCTCGTGACGGCGCGGCACGGCAGCCGTACCGGTGTCCACACCGTCGGCTCGCCACGTCGCGGCAAGGACAAGCACCGGATTCTGGAGCCACCGACGAATCGTTCCCGCATCAGGGATACCGAACGGACGATCGCCGAGACGCTGGCCGGCGCCGGCTACCGGACGGGATTCGTCGGCAAGTGGCACGTGAGCGACGACCCGCTCACCAAGGGGTTCGAGGTCAACGCGGGTGGAAACAAGGCCGGTCATCCAAAGGCCTATTTTCCCCCGTACCTCAACCCGGACCTCGCGGACGGGCCCGAAGGCGAGTACCTCGTCGATCGGCTCGCCCGGGAGACCATCGGGATCATCGATGGTTTCGAGGCGGATGACGCGGATCGTCCGTGGTTCGTGATGTACGCGCCGTACGCGGTCCACACGCCGATCCAGGCGCCGGAGGCGGCGGTCGCGGAGTTTCGGACGCGGAACCCCGGCGTCGATCTGCGACGGGCCCGTTACGGGGTGATGGTCGAAGCCACCGACCGGGCCATCGGTTCGATTCTGGAACGGATCGACCCGGAAGCGACGCTGGTGTGCTTCGCGAGCGACAATGGCGGACTCCAACCGGTGACCGACATGTCGCCCTGGCGCGGTGGCAAGGGCATGCTCTACGAGGGTGGCATCCGAACGCCCCTTTACGTTCGGGGCGCGGGTTTCCAGCCTCGCGACGTCGGGATGCCGGTCCAGCTCTTCGATCTGCATCCCACCATCACCGAGCTCGCGGGCGCGGTGATGACCCAGGAGGTGGTGACCGATGCGGTCTCGCTCGTACCGTTGCTGCGCGGAAAGCCGATGGACCGCGGGCCGATCTTCTGGCACTTTCCGGCCTACCTTGAAGGCCGTGATGCGGAGAGTCGAAATCCCCGTGATCAGTTCCGTACCACCCCCTCCGGGGCGGTCCGCGATGGTCGCTGGAAGTTGATCGAGTGGTTCGATGACGGCGAATTGGAGCTTTTCGATCTCGAGGCGGATCCCGGTGAGCGCGTGAATCGGTCGGCGGACCATCCCGAGATCCGGGATCGTCTCAAATCACGACTGGACGCTTGGCGAACGACGGTCTCGGCGCCGATGCCGCGACCGGTCTTGGAATCAGGTGGGGACCCGGCGGCCGATTCGATCGTGGCGCCGACCGGCGACGCCGCGAAGTGAGTGACCGGTGAAGTGAGGAGCGAGTCGTCGGGGGTGGATCGCGTCGCGGGGGCACCGGGGGACGAGCGGGTTTCCGGCCCGTACCGCGCAGTTCCAGGCCCGCTGCGGGCCCGGAAGCCGCTTCGAATTCAGGTGTCCAGCGCTTCGGCGTCGTCAGGCTCGTCATGTTCGCGGCCGCCCGTGTCGTCGACCTCCGGCGGCGGCGCGACGGCGACCGCGACGTCATCGAGCTCGTCGAGCTGGCGTCGAGCGGCGACGGCGACCGAGTCGTAGATGCTCGCGAGAAGTCCGACGAGTGGGAACCGGCCTTCGAGGGGCGCGTTTCCGAGACGTCGGAGCAGGGCGTGTGGCGCGTACTCCATGCGGCGTTCGCGTCGGAACGTCTCCAGGCCGGTGCCGGTGTTCCAGAAGTTCTCGATGGCCTGTTCCATCGGCGGCAGGGCGCGGATGGTGACCGCGGTTCCCGGAATCGGGTGGGCCCGGCTCACCCCGCTGGTCGCGAGGAGCCTCGCTTCCTGAAGTCGTTCGAGGAAGCGTGGGCCGTAGAGGCCGCGAAGCGTCAGGATCATCAGCGGATCCGATTCCATCCGTTCCGCGACCAGGTAGAGCACCGCGACCGCGTGCCGGCAGAATTCCACGCCGCAGTCGCACTTCACCGTGACCTGCGCGGGATCGGGCAGGAGCGCGAGCCCCGCCGCGGCGAAGGGCTCCGCGATCTCCGCCGAGATGTCGCCGGAGACGAGCTTCGCGGTGTACTTGGCCTCCCGGGCCATCGAGTTCACGATCTGGTCCCAGTCCTCGCGGCCGATCGGCTCGAATTCGATGCGGACCTCGAACGGGCGCGGCGCGGCGTCCTGCACCGTCGCGGTGATCCGCCCCGGCTCGACGTTGAGCATCACGGTCTGCCCACGGCGGGCGAACTCGAGGCCTTCGGACCGGGCGTCGTCGCCGTAGGGCGCGAGGAGTTGATCGAGCCAGGCTCCGGCCGGCCAGTTGAAGGCGACCTCCTCGTCCTTGGTTCGCAGTCGAATGCCGTTGCGCACCTTCCGGGGCGTATCGTCCTTCCGGCGGAATCCTTCGTCGCGACTGGTGATCACGCGTCCTCCTCCTCGTCGACGGCGGTCTCGCGGAGGGCGAGGACGTCGCGGAGCTGATTCGAACTGAGTTCGGTGAGCCACGACTCGCCGGCGCCGATGATCCGGCGGGCGAGGTCCGTCTTCTGCTCGATCATCTGATCGATCCGCTCTTCGAGCGTGCCCGTGGTGATCATCTTGTGGACGTTCACGGTCCGGGTCTGCCCGATTCGGAAGGCCCGGTCGGTGGCCTGGTTCTCGACCGCGGGGTTCCACCAGCGATCGAAGTGGATGACGTGGTTGGCGCTGGTCAGGTTCACGCCGACGCCGCCGGCCTTGAGGGAGAGGACGAAGATGGGTGCCGCTTCGCGGTTCTGGAAGCGTTCGATCATCTGGTCCCGCCGTCCCTGCGGTGTGCCGCCGTGCAGGAAGAGCGGCTCCATGTCGAATTCCTGACGGAGGATCGTCGCGAGGAGATGGCCCATCTGGCGGAACTGGGTGAAGATCAGGGCCTGATCCCCCACGGCCATGACTTCCTCCAGAATCTCGACGAGCCGGATGCTCTTGCCGGACCGCTGGCTGAGTCGTTCGCCCTTTCGCGGCGCCAGATCGGTCTCGCGAAGGAAGTGGGCCGGGTGATTGCAGATCTGCTTCAGTCTCACCAGGCCGGAGAGAACCAGCCCGCGGCGGCGGATGCCGGTCGCCTCGTCGACCTTGCGGAGCATGTCCTGGACGACGGTGTCGTAGAGCTTGGCCTGCTCGGTGGTGAGCTGGACATGCTGCCGGTTCTCGACCAACGGGGGAAGATCGTCGGCCACGCCGTCGTCGGTCTTGAGGCGGCGAAGCACGAACGGGCCGACGAGGTGTCGGAGGCGTTCGGCGCGGCGCTCGTCGCGGTGCCGTTCGATCGGGATCGCGAAGCGTCGGCGGAAGTCGCCTTGGGGACCGAGGAATCCCGGCAGACAGAACTCCATGATCGACCAGAGCTCGGTCAGGCGGTTCTCGACCGGAGTACCGGTCAGGGCGATGCGGTGCCGGCTCTGGATCGATCGGATCGCGGTCGCCTGTTTGGTCGGCGGGTTCTTCACGTGCTGCGCTTCATCGAGCACCACGCGTTCCCAGTCGACCCGTTCGATCCACGGGCGGTCGCGGCTCACCAGCGCGTAGGTGGTGACCACCACGTCGCATTCGGAGACCTTCTCGACGAAGCCGTCGCCCGCCGGACGATCGGGGCCGTGCTGGACGTGGACTCGAAGCTCCGGTGCGAATCGCTCGAGTTCACGCCGCCAGTTGCCGGCGACGGACATGGGGCAGACCAGCAGGGTCGGCCCGACCTGGCCCGGACGGATCTCTCGCTCGTGCTGAAGCAGGGCGATCATCTGAATCGTCTTGCCGAGGCCCATGTCGTCGGCGAGGCAGCCGCCGAGGCCGAACCGATCGAGGAACGCGAGCCAGGCGAGTCCACGCTCCTGGTACGGCCGAAGCTTGCCGACGAAGTTCTTGGGGACCTTCACCGGGCGGGCGGAATCGTCGGGTATGCCGTCCTCGCCCAGAAGCTCCTTGATCCAGCCGTCGGTGCGGACACCGGTGATCGGCGGCATCTCCCCGTCTTCTTCGCCCACCGAAGCGAGTCGGAGCACTTCGCCGAGCGTGGCGGCGCCACCGGGGTGCTTGTCGAGGAAGATCTTGGCCCGTTCGAAGTCCTCGGACCGGATTTCGACCCAGCTGTCGCCGACCCGGACCAGCGGGACCCCGCTCTCCGCGAGTCGTCGCAGTTCCTCGAGGCCGACGTTCTGGTCGCCGATCGAGATCTCCCACGAGTAGTCGACGAGGCTCGAGAGTCCCATCGCCGGCGGCTTCTCCGAGTCGCCGTGCGGCTCGATGATCATTCGCACGCCGATGCGGCTGGCCGTGCTTCCCCACCAGGACGGGGAGAGCACTTCGATGCCGGCCTCCTGCAGGATCGGGCGAGCCTCCTGTAGAAAGGCGTGTGCCTCCGGGGTGGACAGATCCATGCCGGCGGGGTTGGTGCCTTCGAGGGCTCGCTTCAGATTCGGCCAGATTCTCTCGGCGCGTCCCAGCTCGGCGAGCAGGAGGTCGCCCGGGGTCTCTTCGGAGCCGACGACCGATGCGAGTCGACCGCCGCCGCCGTCCGCCCAGATGTCCTCGGCGTCCACGATGATCGGCGGATCGTCGGTGACGAGCAGGTGGAAGCCCAGCGGCCACATCGCCTTCTCGATGTCCTCCGGGGAGGCGTCAAGCACGCCCTCGAGCGGTTCGGTCAGCTGCAGACAGAGTCGGACCGCGCGGCCTTCGACGGGATCGATCAATCCGCCGAGCCAGAGCCGCATGCCGCGGCTCACGTCGACGTTGGTCTCCCGCGAGGTCCCGGTCTCCCGGCCCGGCCCGAGCAGGCCGCCGAGCATCGCCACCTGATGGTCGGCTTCGGGATCGCGATCCTCGATCGCCTCAAGGTAGTCCTCGCCGATCAGGGTCTGTCGGACCAGCGCATCCACCATCGCCTCGAGGGCGGATTCGATCGCGGTCCATCGGTCGGAGGTCGCGAAGTCCGTCGTCGCGATCGCGACCGAAGGCATGCCGGTCGCGAGATGGCGAAGCGGCTCGGCGAGTTCGCCGTCCGCGAGCCAGGGGACCCAGCGTCCTCGAAGCGGGCCACCCTCGATCTGGATCACCGAAGGAACAAATCGCTGGTCGACGAGGAGCTCGATCGCGAAGGTGGCGACCTCGGACCAGAAGCGGATGTCGTGTCCGATCACGAGGCCGTCGAGCGTTCGCTCGGCGAGTCGCGGAAAGAGCTCCACCGCGGTGGTCGCATCGATTTCGATGCAGGGCACGATGGTCTCGGCGAGATGGAGATCCTCAGTGTCCGGCGTGTCGATCGCGAGCCTGGTGGCCAGCGCGAGTCCGGGCACCGGGGTCTCGGTCGTCTCGTTTCGAGTGTGGGGGAGTCGGAGGATGACGTCCCCGACGGGTTTCATGCGGTCGTCGGCGAGAATCCCGTGGAGCGCGACGCGGAGCGTTTCGTGGGATGCCGCGAACGGGTGCTTCGCCACCGTCGCTTCGGCGGTCGCCACGGCGCCGTCGCCTTCGGCCGCGCTCTTCGTCAAAGCCTCGGCGGAGGCGGGGTTCGGATCCTGAAGACGATCGCCCTGCTCCCCCCAGAGAAGCCAGGCGTCGCCTTTGATCACACCGTGCAGGACGATCGTCGGGGTTCCGAAAATGACTGGCGACCTCCATGTCGCGACGGTGTGCCGCGTTTCTTACCCGAGGCGCGCCGTCGAGCGTGCCTCGGACATCCCACGAATTCGGACCGGATCCCGTCACCGACGGGGCCGATCAACTGTGCGTCCGGTCCCGTGCATCGCGGGCAGGCACGAGACTCGGAGTGATTCCGCTGGGGCTCGAACCCAGGACCTGGCGATTAAAAGTCGCATGCTCTACCAACTGAGCTAC
>NYSY01000025.1 GCA_002683215.1 Planctomycetaceae bacterium | reverse complement strand
CGGAGACCTTGGGGGTCGCGGTCGGCGACGTCGGACTGATCGCGGGGACGGCGTCCAGCATGAAAACGGTCGAGGTGACGGGGGACGTCACGCGGCTCGACGCGGTGCTTCGACGGCTGCTCGCGTCTTCGGGGCCTCGCCCCGGCGACGGCTTGAAACCATCCTGAAACCATCTGAAACGACACGACGCCGGCGAAAGCCGGCGTCGTGCGTGTCCTGGTGGTCGGTGTCCCGGCAGCAGAGGACCTGTCCGCAAGGTCGGCTGGGTTTGAAGGTCTGGTTGGTCGGCTAATGGTCTGCAGGCGTTTCGGAGATCAGGTCCCGCCACTCACGATCGCCAAAGGTTCATGGACCGGCTGGCGACGCTTGAGTACACGAAGTCTCGGTACCGATCTGATTTTGTCACTGCAGTCGCGCTGTGATACGAATTGTTGCAGCCGATGAACATCCCTCCAAAGTTCTCGCGAGGCTCGAAACTTGCGACGATGTCGGTATCGGCAGATTTTGGATGTCGTTCATACTTGTCGATGTGCTTTTTGGTCTTGTGCTCGTGCACCCGGAAGTCGCCGCCCTCCATGCCGATATCCTGCTTGTTGCAGAAGTAGATCAGCATCGAGGTGAGCCGATTTGCGCGATCGCAGTGCACGGGTTTTTCGTAACCGGGGGCACCTTGCGCGATATCCATTCGAACGAATACCTCATTCTGATCGAAGTCGTCATTCGAGCCGGCGCTCATGCCCAGGGCGGATTTCAGTTTTTCGCTGGCTCGCCCCAGTTTTGTGGATTTGCCAGCAAGAAGTTCCCGCCCTTCGACCCACTGCGAGTAGTGGATTTTGTCGGCCTCGGCCAGGCATCCATTCTTTTCGAGGTAGGCGCCGAAGAGATCGAGTGTGAGATCGATGTAGTCCTGAGAATCTACAAAGTCTGCAAGCTCTCGCCACGCGGGAGAGACACTCAAGAGCTCCGTGTACAGATCATCGCCTGGGTAGAGGTCGCGACCGGCTCGTCCCCCGACCGACGTGTTGCGATCAAAGTAGTCGTCTTTTGGAAACTCAGCCTTGAGCCTTGCAAAAAGGTCCGGGCGAACGAACGGCTCTTTGAAGACGTGCGGAAAGGGAGACTCCACGACGTCTTCGGGGGTCACCATCAGGATGCGATCTGAACTTGACATGTTGTGGGGCCTTTCAAATGAGTTCGGGACTGTGTTCGCGTGTTCCGTTTTCATCAGTGATTCGGCACCCTTGGCTCTCGCAAAAACGACGGATAAGCGAGTAATAATCGAAATACTCCTTTTAAAAAAGGTTATTTGCGCCAATTTGCGACAATCTGCGACACAAACTGCCTTTCTCCGCCATTGCCCACGGCCTTTGCCTGGTCTGGTCTTCTTCCTCTTTGCATCATGTCTCGGTACCTGATGTTCCTTCCGTGGTCGAGTGATTCGTTGCGGTGGTTCTCCATCTTGTGGTTCCCGTCCAACGTAATCTCGTCGCTGCGCGGCGGCCGAGATTCGAATCGGTCGGGGCCACTCGAAAGATCCGAAGTCCGACATCGTCGTGAAAGGTCTCGGATTTTCGTGTCGGAACGAGGTGAGTCGGCCGCCGGAAGGGCATTGGATGGTGGTCTGGTGAGATCCAAGTTGAGACCCTCGCGCGTAAGGTTTGAGATAGAGACCGACGTCTCGGGATACATCTCTTGAATCCCTGGGACTCGCCGAAGGATCCCTTCGCGACTCGAAGGGACTGATTCTCGAGGTCGGGTCACGAGTCGAACTGGTGGCTGCTTCGTGAGCCACTTTCGAGTTGTGCAGCGAATGCAGGCGAAGTTGGAAGTCGGCGTCTGACTCACGGGTCGCACGGCGGACCGAATTCCAGAAACGACACGACGCCGGCGAGGGCCGGCGTCGTGCGTGTCCTGGTGGTCGGTGTCCAGGCACCGGATGTCCCGTTCGTCAGGCCGGTGAGGGCATGATGTCGGGGAGATCGTCGCCGGGATCCTCGGTGGGCTTCGCGGGGGACGGGGGCGGGGCGGTCTTCGACGCCTCCTGCGACAGGAGTTCGGCGACCGTCGGCTTCTCGAGCCGATCGCCCTTCATGAGCCGGTTCACATCGTCGTTGCTGAGCGTCTCATACTTCAGCAGCGCTTCGGCGACCGCCACGATCTCGTCCCAGTGGGTGGAGACCATGCGGGTGCAGTCGTCGTACGCGCCGTCCACGATTCGACGGATCTCCTCGTCGATCACCTTGGCGGTGTCGTCGGAGTAGTCCTTCTCGGGAAGCATCATCTCCCGCTGGTCGCTTCCAGCGTGGTTGATGAATCCGACGCGCTCGCTCATGCCCCATTCGAGGACCATGGCGCGGGCGTACTGCGTGGCCATCTTGATGTCCATGCTCGCACCGCTCGAGGTGTCGCCGGTCTTCTTCTCCTCGGCGATCCGACCGCCGCAGAGCACGCGAAGCGTGGCTTCGATGTACTTTCGGCCGTAGCCGTGACGGTCCTTCTCGGGGAGGCTGAACGTCGCACCGCCGGCGGCGCCACGCGGAATGATGGTGACCTTGTGGAGCGGGTCGGCGTCCTCGAGCTTGGCCTGGATCACGGCGTGACCGGCCTCGTGGTACGCGGTGGCGACCCGATCCTCCTCCTCGACCTTGTGGCTGCGTCGCGCCCGGCCCCAGCGGACCTTGTCGCGGGCCTCTTCGAGATCGCTCATCTCGACGAAGTCCTTGTCGGCCATCGTGGCGATGATCGCGGCTTCGTTGATCATGGCGGCCAGNTCGGCACCGCTGAACATGGGTGTTCCGCGTCCCAGCCTCGCGAGGTCGACGTCCGGTCCGGTCTTCACCTTGCGGGCGTGCACGGCGAGGATCTGGGCCCGGCCTTCGAGGTCGGGGAGCGGCACGCTGACGGTCCGGTCGAATCGGCCGGGGCGGGNGAGGGCCGGGTCGAGCACGTCGGCCCGGTTGGTCGCCGCGATCACGATGACCTGGTCGGTCGCGTCGAAGCCGTCCATCTCCACGAGGATCGCATTGAGCGTCTGCTCGCGTTCGTCATGTCCGCCGGTGGTGAATCCACCGCCCCGCCGGCGACCGACCGCGTCGATCTCGTCGAGGAAGATGATGCACGGGGAGTTCTCCTTGGCCTGCTTGAAGAGGTCGCGGACGCGGCTGGCGCCGACGCCCACGAACATCTCGACGAAGTCCGAGCCGGAGATGGTGAAGAAAGGAACATCGGCCTCGCCCGCGATCGCCTTGGCNAGCAGGGTCTTGCCGCAGCCGGGGAGCCCTTCGAGCAGCACGCCTCGGGGGATCCGGCCGCCGAGCCGCTGGAACCGCTTTGGATCCTTGAGGAAGGTGACCAGCTCCTGGACCTCCTCCTTCGCCTCCTGCACGCCGGCCACGTCCTTGAAGGAGACGTTCACGGTGTCCTTGGTCTGGACCCGGTGGCGGCTCTTGCCGAAGTTGCCGAGCATGCCGCCCGGGCCACCGCCGGCGTTCCGCATGGAACGGAGGATGAAGAACCACACGATGAGGAAGATCAGGATGATCGGGCCGAACCCGATCAGCAGGTCCATCCACGTGGAGTCGGACGTCTTCTGATAGAAGGCGACGCCGAGGGGCTTCAGCTCCTCGAGGACGTAGTCGAGGCCACCCGCGGCGATCTGCACCACGACCTGCGGCGCCCGGCCGTTGATCGGGGGGTACCCGGTGGTCCCGTCCTTGACCGACGCGACGAGCTCCCGCTCGGACACCGTGATCGAGCCGGGTTCGATGTCCTTGTTTTCGACCAGCGTCTTGAACTGATCGAGCGAGATCTGGGTCGAGCCGTTGTTGGAGCCGGTTGCGACGACCCACACCAGGGCGACGAGCGCGAAGAGGATGACCCACGGCATCAGCCCCCGTCGGGGACGGTTCGGCTGGGGGCCGCCATCGGGGCGTCCGGAGTCGGGTCGTTGCGGGTTCTGGCCGGGATCACTGGGCATCACGAGGACCTCGTCGTGTTGGAATTTCGGAGAGACACTGTTTCATCGTCCCACGGGTTCGTGGGAACCACGCTTCCTGATGCGAAAATCACCAATCGTCGCGGATCGCGTCGACCAGGTCCGCCGCCAACTGTTCTACGACCCCGAATCGGGCGAGATCGATCGTTTCCTGAGAAGGGCGAGAAGGCGTGAAAAGGGCGGAAGAGGCGAATCCCTTTCGCTCGATCAGGGTCTCGCCCGTCGCCAGATCCACCCACTCGAAGTCCAGCTCCGCCTTGAAAAGCATCTCTTCGGCGAGGCCGGTGGTCACGCTGCTGGACAGNAGGATCAGTTCGGCGGATCGAATGGTTCCGCGGAGCAGGGTGTCCGCGGTGCCCTGCCCGGTGACCTTGTAGGGCGTCCGCGATTCCATTTCCACCACCAGCGACCGCCCCAATTCGCGTTCGAGGCCCCGGAACCAGGTGTCGTTCTGAAAGAGGGGGATCGAGATCGTCTGGAAGCGGTCATCGTGGGTGGATGCCATCGCCCAGCCTGATTCGGGATCCCGATTGCAGCCGGACTGGCACGCGAGGCTCGCCAGCCCCGTCGTGATCGCCACCGCCGCGAATGCATGTCGCCGGACACGGTTCGTCATGGTGTCGGCTCCGGCGTCGCCTTTGCGTCCACGGGGACTTCCGGAGCAAGCGACCTCGAGTTCGGAAGCGCGACTTCCGGGCGTGCCTCCACCCCCGTTTCGACTGGTCCCGCCACGCCGAGGAGGGCTTCCGCCATCGCCCGGTAGTCGGGGCATTCCGCGGCGATTCCCGCGGGCATGCTCGCCAGGATCGTCGGCGCGATTCGAAGGCCGTCGAGGGCCGCCACCGTCGCGGGGTGCTTTTCCACCACGCGGCGGAGGTACCGCTCGGCGGAGACCGGGTCGTTGATCGAGAGGTACCACTCGGCGGTCGTGAGCAGCTTCCGGGCTTCGGATTCCTCGATTCGGACCAACAGCGCCTCCGCGCCGATCCGCTGGGCCAGACCGGGCTGGGTGGTCTCGAGGACTTCAAGCCGTCGCTTCGCGTCACGGAGCCCGGTGTCGTCGTATCGCGGGCCGCGGAACGACGCCAGGTACGCCTGGATGAGCCGTTGTCGCGCCTTCTCGATTCGGTCGGACCGGGGATAGTTCTGGATGAAGAGGTCGTAGGCATCCGCCGCGAGCCGCATCTTCGAACGGACGAAGTAGAAGTCCGCGAGCTCCATCCCGGCATCCTCGGCGAGTCGGCTTCCGGGAAGTCGTTCCTGAATCCGGATCAGGAGCTCCTCCGCATCGTCGTCGGCGTTGATGATCCGAATCGTCCCGAGGAACTTCCGCCGCAGGCCGTTCGCATACGCGACCGCGATCCGATATTCACGTTCGAGGGCGGTGACGAAGGCCCGGCTCCCCGAATAGGTTCGGGTGATCGCCTCGTAGTCGAACAATGCCTTGTACTCATCGCCCATTTCGACCAGGGCGTCGCCTCGGACCAGGAGCATTTCGGGGCGGGCCTCGCCGCCGGGGAACTTGTCGAGGAAGGCCGAGGCGAGGGCGCGGGCCCGCTGCGGTTCACCGAGCGCCAGCGCCCGGCGGGCCAGCACGACCTGTCGCGATGCCGCGTCGGTCGACTTGTCTTCGGCCTGCCAGACGTCGTCGTCTCCGAGCTCGTAGGTCTCCTGTCGCGCGGACGCCGGGCCGACGATCGCGGCGAACGCCAAGAACGTGACGAGTGCCACGATTCCGAAGATCGGCGGGGATGGGGCGGGACTGGTCATACGCGTCGAATGGTACGAGACCCGCGTCGACGGCGTGCGGTGAATGGCCCTTTCGGCCGCTTCATTCGTCAGCCCCACGGTATCGTGGGGACCCCCATGTCGACGCTGGTGATCTACAACCCGATCTCGGGCGCCGGCCGAGCCCGCCAGCTGGCGACGGCCCTTGAGCGGGCCGCTTCGGCGGCCGATCTCGAGCTCGTTCTGATGCCCACCCGGGCCGAACCGCCGGCCAGCTGGTTGCGGTCACCGCTGCGGTCCCATGATCGACTCGTGGTGGTCGGTGGCGACGGCGCGGTCCGGGCCGCGGCGGCCGAGGCCGCCCGTGCCGACGTCCCGATGATCCACCTCCCGGCCGGGAACGAGAATCTCTTCGCACGCGAGTTCGAGATGACCAACGATGTCGACGAGGTCGTCCGTCGCCTGCGTGATGGTGTCGTCCGGCGGGTCGATCTCGCCTCGGCCGCCGCGGACGGAGGTCCGAAGGAGATCATGGTGTTGATGGCCTCGGTGGGCTTCGATGCCGAGGTGGTCCATGATCTCGCGTCCCGGCGACGGGGGCCGGTCCGGCACCTTTCCTACCTGCTGCCCGCCATTCGGAGTTTCCTTCGATTCGCCCCGTCGTCCATGCGGTTGACCGTCGACGAAGGGGACCTCCCCGAAACCGGCCCCGCGATCGTGATGATCGCCAACTCGCGCCAATACGCCGGTCGGCTCGATCCGGCGGCCCGGGCTCGAATGGACGACGGCCGGCTCGATCTGCTGATCCTGCCATGTCGAGGTCGGTTCGGACTCCTGCGATGGGCGCTCGCCCTCTTCCGGCGTCGCCAATTGGACGATTCGCGGACGACGTACCTCGAAGGGCGGCGATTCCGCCTCGTCTTCGAAAGGCCCGTTCACTGGCAGGTGGACGGCGATCCGCCGCATCATTCCAGCTTGATCCGGACCTTGGAGATCGAGATCGAATCCGGTGTGCTTCCCGTGCTCGTACATCCGAGAACCGCCTGATCGACGGTCTGTGCGGCCGCACGCCCCGGAAACTCCGCTGCTGGAGTGAAGGGCCCGACCCGCCTCGTCGATGGCTCCTGAGGGACCGGGGCTTCCGGTCCATTTCGGGGGGGACGCCTGATTTCGGGCGGCAGGGAGATTCAGGCGATGTCGGATCAGGCAACGGACAATCAGGATGTGAACGACACCGAGGCTTCCGGCAAGCGGAAGCGAGGTGGTCTGAAGACCGCGATCATGACGCTGGCATTGCTCGTCGCGGAGGCCGGCCTGATCGGTGGCGGCTTCATGATGTTCGCCGAACCCGCCCGAACCGAAGCCAGCGCGACGGCCTTTGATGCGCCGATGCCGGTTCTCGAGCCCGAACTGGCCGAAGTCCTGATCTTCGACGATCACCTCTTCAACGACGCCTCCGGAATCGGGTTCATGTACTCGACCCGGGTCTACCTCGAGATCGACGAACGAGACAAGGGGTGGCTGGAGATCGAAGCCCAGGGTGCCCCCGGGAAGATCGAAGCGGCGCTCATGTCGATCTGGAAGTCGGCGAGCCGTCGGGATCTCGAATCGGATGAACTCGGCGCCCTCGAAGCTCGAGTCGCGAGAGCGCTCGTCAGCGAGGGCCTCTTCGACCGGCGTCGCGGATCTCCCCCGTCCATCGACGAGGGTGAGCATGACGGTCACGGTGGGGAAACTTCGGCCTCGTTCGACCTCCCCGACGGGCCGATCATCCACGACGTGATCGTCGTGATGGAACTGGGCCGCCGCGTCAACCGCTGACCATTGATTGCGGCAGATCCTGCGCTTCGGGTGAACCAGATTCGGAAAATGGACCGCTTCTGCGCCTGAATTGCGCGAAACGGTTCCGTGGGACAGGCATTCTCTGCAGTCCCGACATCGGCCCGTCCGATGATTCCCTTGATGGGTCCGGCATGGATGCCGGTTGCTTCCCGTCAAGCCTGGATTGCCAAGGACGGCGGAGCCGCACCGAATGACCGAACCACCGACCGATCCCACGCCCCCGAGTCCGGAAGCTGGCCCCGCCGAGATGGTGGAGGAGGCGCTTCGTGACGCCGGGGGGCAGGTTGAAGCCATGAACGACACCGCGGCCTCGGCGGCCGGATCGGTTGAACTCCCCGATTTCGGGGCGGGTGGCTCGGATGCCGCGGCAGCCGGCATCGGGATGCTCGGCGACGTCGATCTCGACGTCCGCATCGAGCTGGGCCGGACCAGCATGCTGGTCGACGACGTGCTCAAACTTTCGCCGGACTCGGTCGTCGAACTCGACAAGGCCGCCGGTGATCCCGTGGACATCTTCGTGAACGGGCGCCATGTCGCCCGCGGCGAGGTCCTCGTCCTGAACGAGAACTTCTGCGTCCGGGTGAGCGAGATCGTCGGAAAGATCCCCGAGGCGAGCTCCGGCTGACCCCCTACGACATCTCGTCGATCGCGACGACCGGAGGATCCGGTCGTGACCACCAGCCAGGAAGGCGTTCATGGAACTCGCGCGACTCCGTTCGAACATCACTCTTCTGTCCGTCCTGACGATGCCGGGCGCCGTGTTGATCATGTTGATCATTTCGGCCACGGCCACGGCCGCGGCGACGCCGCCCTCTTCGGAGCTGAACGGCGTCGCGAAGATCGCACCGGCCACGGACATCGCACCGGCCACGGACATCGCACCGGCCACGGACATCGCACCGGCCATGGACATCGCTGCGGCCGTGGTCCTCGAACCCGGCGAGGTCGCCATGGTCCCCGAGCTGCCGGCGATGATCGTCGAAGCCGCCGACCCTCCGATCGAGCCCGCCACCCGGGCGGGTTCGAGCGAAGGTACCGGTGATGCTTCCCGAACCGCGGCGGCCGCGGTCCTTTCGACGGCGGGTGAGATCGCTTCGTTCGACCGGACGCCGATCTTCGGACGGCCCGGCGGGACGTCGGGCGCCACGCCCGCCAACGCGCCGGCGACCACCAGGGTGTCCGGCAACGCCACCAGCTGGTGGAACGCACCCGAGCTTCGGGTCTTCGGGCTGCTGGCGGTGCTCGTCCTCGCGGCCGTCTTCATGAAACGACACGGCGGCCGAGGCATCGGACTCGCGGGTGGGCCGAGGCCCTCCGGGGTGGTGTCGGTCCTCGGCCGTTTTCCCTTCGGGCGTTCGGCCTCGCTGGTCCTGCTCGAATGCGGGCCGAAGGTCCTGCTGCTTCATCAACATGCCGGCAAGGGTGGTGATGTCACGACCCTCGCCGAATTCAGCGACCTCGACGAGGTCGCCGATCTTCGCGGCCGACTTTCCGCGACCGAGCGGGACAAGAAGGACGGCTTTGGTCGCGAACTCGAGCAGACGCTGGGTCTCTACGATCGCCGCGGCCGCCCCCGTGGTTTCGGCGGCGAGGACGGCCTGCCCGTCCAGGGGCCGATCGAGACCGTGGATCTGACCCGTCGACGCCCTCGTCGAGGGGTGCGTGGCAACTGATGACCTCCGCACCGCTCCTCATGTTCGCGCAGTCGTTCGCCGGCGTCGATGCCGCGTCGAAGCTCGAGAACCCCATCGGATTCGTCGAGGCGGCGGCCCAGGCCGTGCCGGGGATGGACGGTTCGACGTCCGCGCCGATCAGCATCGTGCTGCTCCTCACGGTGCTGACCCTGGCGCCGGCGATCCTGATCCTCTGCACCTCGTTCACGAGATTCGTGGTGGTGCTCGGGCTGCTGCGGCAGGCGATCGGCACCCAGGGCCTGCCTCCGAGCCAGGTGGTGGTCGGACTCAGTCTGTTCCTCACCTTCGTCGCGATGTCGCCGACGCTCGAGGCGATGTGGAGCGACGGCATCCGGCCGTACCTCGACGCGCCGATCGCGGAACGAGACTCGCTCGCGGCATGGGAGGGCGTGAAGCAGCCGCTGCGGAACTTCATGATTGCGCAGATCCGGGGCGCGGAGAACGAATCCTCGGTCGAGATGATGCTGAACTTCCAGGGTTACGACGCCGACGTCCGGGCGGGCATGGAGTGGAAGGACGTCGACATGGTCGCGTTGATTCCGGCCTTCGTCCTCAGCGAACTGAAGATCGCGTTTCTCATCGCGTTCCGCATCTACCTGCCGTTCCTGGTCATCGACATGGTGGTGTCCAGCCTGCTCATCTCGATGGGCATGATGATGCTTCCCCCGGTGTTCATCTCGCTTCCGTTCAAACTGCTTCTCTTCGTGGTCGCCGACGGCTGGGCGCTGGTCGCCGGCAGTCTCATGGAGAGCGTCGTCCGCGTCGGCGGAGGCTGATCGTTCATTGCGGCGTCGCAGGATGCGCCGCCCCGTCCCCGGGAAGGAGTCCCACATGGATATCGACGCGCTCGACCTCGCTCGTTCCGCATTGCTGATCTCGCTCTGGCTCGCGACGCCGATCCTCGTCGCCGGCCTGGTGGTCGGCCTGATCGTCAGCATCGCGCAGGCGGTCACGCAGATCCAGGAACAGACGCTTTCCTTCGTGCCGAAGATCGCCGCGATGATTCTCGTCGCGGTCGCGCTGCTCGGTTGGATTTCAACGCAGATGGTCGAATTCGCGCAGCAGATGTTCATTCTTCCCACCTGATCGGATACTCACTTGAACGGTGCGATCGAGTCCATTCAAGAGAGCGTGGGACCGGCGATGCTGGTGATCATGCGGATCGGCGGCCTCGCGATCTTCGCGCCGGTGCTGTCGACCGCCACGGTGCCGATGCGGGTCAAGGTCCTGCTGGTGTTCGTGATGGGGCTCGCGGCCTACGCCTCGCTCGCCGCGAAGGGCGTCGCGATGCCCGCGGTGTCGATGGAGCCGTGGGCCCTGGTGCCGCTCGCGGCGGTCGAGATCGGGATCGGGGCGTTCATCGGATTCCTCGCGACGATGCCGATGCTCGCGATGCAGACCGCGGGGATCATCAGCGGTCAGCAGATGGGGCTCGGATTCGCCCGGTTCTACAACCCGGCGGTGGGGGAGGAGTCCGACGTCGTCCAGCAGCTGCTCTACTTCCTCGCCCTTTCGACCTTCCTGATGATGGGGGGCCTCGACGCGATCTTCCTCTCGACGCTTCGAAGCTTCGAATACGTCGGGGCCGGGGTGTTCCTCGACGGGGACCGCACCCTTCCGATCATGCTGGGGCTGATCCTCGGTGCGACGGAGATCGGCATGCGAGTGGCCCTGCCGCTGCTCGGCGTGGTGTTCCTCGAGACGGTGGCGATGGGTTTCGTCTCGAAGACCGTGCCGCAGCTGAACGTGCTGAGCCTCGGGTTCCCACTTCGGATCATGATCGGCCTCACCATCATGATCGCGGGGCTCGCGGTGATCGACGCGGTCGCCGCGGCGTGGATCGGCGAGGTCCTCGACCGGATCCACGTCTGGGCGACCACCGGGCCCGCCGGGGAGGGCGTCTGACATGGCGGAAGACCTCGGCGAGAAGACGGAAGACGCGACCCCCCGCAAGATCCTGAAGGCGAGGGACGACGGGCGCATCGCCAAGAGCATCGACCTCGCCGGCGCGCTGCTGCTGACCTTCGTCACCCTCCTGCTCTGGTTGATGGCGGCGCCGTCGATCGAGCGACTCGGCACGATGCTCGAGTTCATCCTCATGACCAGCGGCGATCCCGTCTCGCTCGGCGCCGCGACTTCGCTGGAGATGGCCGCGGTCGGCGGGGTGGCGGTGCTCGCACCGCTCTCGCTCGCGGCGTGGCTCGCGGCCTACGTGGGACACTTCTGGCAGGTCGGCTGGCTCATCTCTCCGAAGCCGCTCGAACCGAAGCTCGACAAGCTCAACCCGATCACCGGTGCGAAACGGATCGTGGGTGTGCAGGGACTGGTGAAGGGTGCGATGGACCTCGGCAAGGTCCATCGCGGGCGGCGTCGCGGCCATCGTCTCCTGGCGGATGCACGACGTCCTGATGGTGCTGCCGCAGGGATCGCTGCTTCAGGGATTTGCGCTGATCGGCCGTCTGATGCTCGAACTCGCGCTGATGGTCGCCCTCGCGCTCCTGATCCTCGCCCTCCTCGACTACATGTTCCAGAAGTGGAAGCACGCGAAGGACCTGCGGATGAGCAAGCAGGAGGTCCGCGACGAGCACAAGGACAGCGAAGGCGATCCCAAGCTCAAGCATCGTCGTCGGCAGTTCGCCCAGCAGATCGCCATGCAGCGGATCAACCAGGCCGTGCCCACCGCCGACGTCATCGTGACCAACCCCGAACACATCTCGGTCGCGATCCGCTACGACCCGAAGGCGATGCACGCCCCGCAGGTCGTCGCCATCGGCGTCGATCACGTCGCCCTGCGGATCCGGCAGATCGCGGCCACCCACGCCATTCCCATCGTCGAGCGGAAGCCGCTCGCCCGCCTGCTTCACGGAAGCGTCAAGACGGGGGACTTCGTTCCGCCGGACGCCTACGCGGCGGTCGCGGAAGTGCTCGCCTTCGTCTACCGCATGAACGGCCGCGCCGCCTGATCCGGCCCGTCTCCCGAACCGAACGAGGAATCGTCCCCTGTCCGACCAGCTCACAATCCCGGCCATCATCCACCGCATCGCGGCCCAGCGTCACCTGATCGTCCCGATCGGATTCCTGGGTCTGATCGGGGTGCTGGTGGTACCGCTGCCGCCGCTCGCGCTCGACATCCTGATCAGCGGAAACATCGCGGTCGCGGCGATCGTGCTCCTGACCACGATCTACATGCGACGGCCCCTCGACTTCAGCGTCTTTCCGGCGCTGCTGCTCGCCACGACGCTGTTCCGGCTGGTGCTCAACGTCGCGTCGACCCGGCTGATCCTCGCGGCGGGCGAGCTCAACGAGGCGGAGGCGGACGGCGCGGCGGGCGAGGTGATCCAGGCGTTCGCCAACTTCGTCGCGGGAAGCAATCCGGTCATCGGGGCGATCATCTTCCTCATCCTGATCATCGTGCAGTTCGTGGTCATCACGAAGGGTGCGACCCGGATGTCCGAGGTCGCGGCGCGGTTCACCCTCGACGCGATGCCCGGCAAGCAGATGGCGATCGATGCGGATCTCTCCGCGGGACTGATCTCGGAGACGGACGCCCGGACGCGGCGTGAAGAGATCACGCGCGAGGCGGACTTCTACGGGGCCATGGACGGTGCTTCGAAGTTCGTCCGCGGGGACGCGATCGCGGGCATCATCATCACCGGCGTCAACATCATCGGCGGCTTCGCGATCGCGATGCTGATGCACGGTTGGACCGCGGAACAGTCGATCTCGGTGTTCGGCATGCTCTCGATCGGTGACGGCCTGGTCTCCCAGATCCCCGCCTTCATCGTCGCGATCGCCGCCGGCCTGATCGTCGCCCGGGCCGGCGGCGAGCAGAACATCGGCATGGAGATCCCGAATCAGCTCGCGTCGCAGCCGATGGCCCTGTTTCTGATCTGCGGGTTCCTCGGGCTGCTCTCGCTGACGCCGCTCCCGACGGTTCCGCTGCTGATCGCCGCGGTCGGCACCGGCGGCATCGGCTGGTTCATGCGGGACGCGAAGAAGGCGGTCGAGGTGGCGAAGGAGTTGGAGGCTCGCCAGGAAGCGGAGGCGGAGCGGTCGGAGCCGAAACCGGTCGAAGAGCTGCTCGGCGTGAGCACGCTCGAGCTCGAGGTCGGCTACGGCCTGGTCCGGCTGGTCGGGGGCGACCTGCTCGACCGCGTCTCGATGATCCGGAACCAGCTGGCGAAGGAACTCGGGCTGGTGATGCCGCCGGTCCGGATCCGCGACAACATGCAGCTGCCGCCCGATCGCTATCGCCTGAAGATCCGGGGCGCGACGGTCGACGAGGGGGAGGTCCATCCGGATCTGCTGATGGCCATGGATTCGGGGATCGCCACCGGGACGCTGGAGGGCCTGCCGGGCAAGGAGCCCGCGTTCGGCCTCGACGCGACGTGGATCGATCCGGGCCTGCGGATGCGGGCCGAGACCCAGAACTACACGGTGGTCGACCCGACCAGCGTGATCGCGACGCATCTGACCGAAGTCGTGCGTCGACACGCCGACGAACTGCTCGCCCGGGAAGAGGTCGGAAATCTCATCGAGCAGCTCAAGCAGTCGGCCCCGAGGCTCGTCGAAGAGGTGGTTCCCGCCCAGGTCAAGATGGGCGAACTCCAGAAGGTCCTTCAGAGCCTGCTTCGCGAAGGCGTGCCGGTTCGGGACCTGGAAACGATCGTCGAGACCGTCGGCGACTGGATCGGGCACACCCGGGATCCCGACGTCCTCGTGGAGTACGTCCGGAATGCGTTGCGGCGGTCGATCTGCACCATGCACGCCGAGTCCAACCCCGAAGGCGGCGCCCGGCTGCACGTGGTCACGATGGATCCCGCGGTCGAGGACCGGGTCAACGGCTACATCGATCGAGGGGCGGGCGGAACCACGGTTTCGGTGCCCCCGCAGCTCGCAGGCGACGTCGCGCGGGCGGTCGCGGACGCCGCGAAGCCGCTGCTGGCCGCCGGACGTCCGGTGATCGTCGTGGCGTCACCCACCGTCCGGGCCCCGCTCCGCCAGATCCTTCACCCGCACCTCGCGGGGGTGGTGGTCCTCGGCTACAACGAGCTCGTCGACGGTTTCGACGTCCAGTCGGTCGGGCTGGTCCAGCTCGGCGTGCCCGAATCGGTCGCTTCGGCGTCGCCGGCGGTGGTCGGTCGAGCGGCGACACCCGGGGAGTCCCCGGTCGGGGTGAACTGAGCCGGGCGGTCCGAAGCCCGGGTGGGAATGCATCGATGTCGCCGGCCGGTGGAAAGATGGCGCTTCCAGCGTGATTGTCCCCTGAGTCGGGTATCCTTCCGGCTCGACCCCCGTCGGAGGATTCGACATCGGGGTCACGGCTCGCGGTCGTTTTCGGCGATCGTTCGGAGGCCGACGCCGGCGAGAAGAGTCTCGTCGGCCGCGTCGGGAAGCGCCAGGAGGGCGGCACCATGCGACTGAAGACCTTTCGAGCATTCACGCTGAACGAGGCCCTCGAGGCGGCGAAAGCCGATCTCGGCCAAGAGGTCGCGATTCTTCACACCCGAACGTTCAAGCGGGGCGGTTTCTTCGGAATCGGCGGTCGCGAAATCGTCGAGATCATCGCGTCCGAATCCGCGGATCCGACGGAGGAGGCGGCTGGATTCCCCGTCGACGTCGGCCCCGGCATCGACCCGATCGCGCGGGCCGAAGCCCGCCACGAACGTGCCCGCGACGAGCCGCGTCGGGTGACGACCGCGGCGACTCGGGCCTACGCCGCGACCGCCGCTCCCCGCGAGCAGGCGGCCGCCGACGCCAGCCACGGCGATGGGGCTTCGATCGGGGCTTCCCCCGTGGATGACGCACCGGTGAGTGGCTCGCTGGAGGTGGATCGGGAGAAGACCAGGACCCTCGCCCGCGCGCTCGCGATCCGGCTTGAGCGACAGCAGGCGGCTCGATCGTCCGTGGGGGTTTCGGGACCGGACGATGTGATCGAGACGGTTGCTGCCGTCGAGGGTGCGGGCCCGATGCCGCAGTCGTCGGCCACGGAAGCCATGGTCTCCCCCTCCGCGCCTTCCGCCTCGCCCTTACCCGCGCCGCGATCTCCCGATTCCACGGAACACTTCGTCATCGGTCCCGGCGGCGTGCTGGTTCCCGACGCCGAGGTCCCGCCGCCCGCGCCGCGGGTGATCGAACTCACGCCGCCCGAACCGGTTTCGTCTGGTGGCACCGACCGCGATGACGTGCCGGTCATCGAGACGTTCGAGACGACCGCGGACCCCCGGCCGTCTTCACCACCGACGTCCGAGCCACGACCGGAAGTCACCCTGGAAGCGCCGGCACCTGCCGAGTCCCCATTGGAATCAAACCCCGCCGGATCGGAGGTCGATGAACTCGACGCGATCCGGTCGACGGTGGGACGGTTGCTCGCGGCGGGCGGTTCGCCGACGCCGGACGGCGGGGACCCTGCGTCGGCCTCGGGGGGCCGAAGCGACACCCTCGCCGACGCCTATGCCTCGCTCATCGCCCAGGAACTCTCCCGGGACCTCGCGGAGCGGGTCGTGGCCTCCCTGCAGGCGGAACTCGACCCTGCGTCGTTGGAGGATCCGGAGGCGGTTCGGGCGGCGCTGCTGGGGCATCTTGCCGCGCTGGTGCCGACCGCGGAAGACCTTGAATTCGCGCGTCCGCGCGACGGGCGGCCCCGGACCATCGCGTTCGTCGGTCCCACCGGGGTCGGAAAGACCACCACCCTCGCCAAGATCGCGGCGACGATGACCCTACGGGACGAGATCAAGGTCGGGCTCGTCACCTCCGACACCTACCGGATCGCCGCGGTCGACCAGCTGCGAACCTACGCCGAGATCCTGGGGCTTCGCCTGGAGATCGCGTCCACGCCGGTGGAGATGCGGGCCGCGCTCGAACGCTGTGCCGATCTCGACGCGGTTCTGATCGACACGCCGGGACGCAGTCAGAACGACACCGATCGGATCGCGGACCTGCGGGCCCTCGTCGATGCGGCGCGCCCGCACGAGACCCATCTGGTGCTTTCCGGCACCGCGGCGGAGCGCGTACTGCTTCGGGAGGCGGAAGCCTTCTCGACCCTCGGGCCCGATCGCGTCGTCCTGACCAAACTCGACGAAGCGGTCACGTTCGGCATGCTGGTTTCGGTGGTTCGAAGNATCGGCCGTCGGATCAGCTGGGTCACCACCGGCCAGGAGGTGCCCACCGACGTGGAACGGGCGACCAGCCANCGCCTCGCGAATCTCATGCTCGGGGAGTCGGTGAAGTCGTGACTGATCAGGCATCCATGCTTCGTGGGCTCGTGGCGGGCAGCACTCGTCCGAGCGTCGGGCCCAGCGCCCGGGAATCCGTCGCGAGCGTTCGCAGTGGGCGAGTGAGTTTCGCGCCGAACGCACGACCCGCATCACCGAAGCTGGAAACACGTCGGCTCGCCCGTGCGATCGCCATCGCCAGCGGCAAGGGTGGCGTCGGCAAGTCGAACATCGCGCTCAACCTCGGCATCGAGCTCGCGCGATCGGGGCGTCGGGTCGCGCTCTTCGACGCCGACCTCGGGTGTGCGAACGTCGACGTCCTGTGCGGGCTGTCCGTGAAGGCNACCCTCGAAGACGTGCTGCAGGGGCGACGGCGGCTCGCGGAGATCGTGATGAAGGTCCCCGGCATTCGTGGGCGCGGCGGGCTCGGGTTGATCCCCGGCGCGAGCGGCGTGGCCGAGCTGGCGGCGTTGAACGCGGTCCAGCGGCAGGGGATCGTCGAACAGCTCGGGGCCCTCGAGCGGGTGGTCGACGTCCTGCTCATCGACGTCGGTGCCGGCATCGGGGCGGATGCGATCGGCTTCGCCAGCGCCGCGGACTCCGTCCTGCTGACCTGTACGCCGGAACCGACGGCGATGACCGATGCCTACGCGGCGGCGAAGGCGATCATCACCCGGGACTCCGCGGTCGATCTTTCGCTGGTCGTGAACATGGTCGGATGCGAGGATGAAGGCCTGGCTGTGCACAAGCGGATCGACGGCGTGTCCCGTCGCCATCTCCGCCGGCCCGTTCCACTCGCTGGTGTCATTCCCTTCGACTTTTCCGTGGTGGCGGCGGTGAAACAGCGTCGGCCGCTTTCCCTGGTGGCGTCCGAAACACCGGCCGCGGTCGCGATCCGCCGGCTCGCCGCCGACTTGCAGGCGAAACCGGGCCGGGGTGACGACGGTACGGCGACGGAGGATCGCGGATTGATCGCCGGCCTGATGCGGGCGTTCCGCCGACCCCGGCGGTGAAGCTCGTCGCAACGCCAGTCCGGTTGATTCGCCCGACGGAGGTGCTGACGCATGGAAACCACTCCCCACTCACATCGAACCTCGATCGCCGTGCCGACGGCATGCATTCTGGCCGTCGGCGGTTTTCTGGTCGCGGTGCTTTCCGGGATGTACGTGGAGAACCCGCTGGGCGCGATTCTTGCGCGTTCGCTGGTGACGATGCTGGTCTGTTGGCCGCTCGGACTGGTNATCGGCGTGGTTCTGGACCGCCTCTTCCGAGAACTTGCATCGAAACAGACCTCACAGATGGAGCAGGAGGACCGTTCGGCCGAGGAAGCGGGAGGAGATGTCGAGATTCTTGACGAATCCGAGGTTGGACTGGATTCTTCAGGGGTCGACGTCGCGGTCGCATCCGCGTCCGACTCGGCATGATCCGCTCGATCGAGGGGCGTACCTCGTTCACGGATTTTCCACCGCATGATCCGGACGCCTGCACGCGTTCGAAGACTCGCGGTATGATCGCACCGTTGCTCGTCAAGGACCGGCGAGCGACGACCCCCGGGAACCGACCCGTCGGAACCCGGATGATCCCGAACGTTTTCCGCACGTCGCAAAGACGCGACACCGCGGAAACCCGCGCAAACGGCGGGGCGCAAGGGATCGACAATCACGCGACGCAACTGGACGCGTCGCGATCAGACATGGTCATCAAGGTCAAGGAGCGGACCGATGACGACGAAGGCATCTGCCACGGCGACGGTTGAATCAGCCGTCGAATCACCCAAGCGCGTCAGCGCGTCGACGAAAAAGTCGACGCGGAAGTCGACCACCAGGTCGCCAAAGGCCGCTGTACCAACAATCAAGAAGTCCGGACCCAAGAATTCGGGATCCAAGAATTCGGGATCCAAGAATTCGGGACCCAAGAAGTCCGGACCCAAGAAGTCCGGGCTGAAGCCCTTGTCCACGAAGACGACCGTCGTTGAAGCGACGATCGCCGCCGTCGTCGAGAAGCCGAAGCCCGCACCTCGAAAACAACGGGCGGCCAGCCGAAGCGGGACCAGTGGATCGCGAAAGCGAGCCACCGACACCTGTCTCTCGGAGCTGCCCATCGAGGAGATCTGGAGCATGTATCGGGAGGAGCAGACGCAGGACGTCCGCAACTTCCTGATCGAGAAGTATCACGATCTGGTCCGCTTCACCGCGGAACGGATGGCGATGCGACTCCCCTCCGAAGTCGACACCCATGATCTGATGCAGGCGGGCTCGTTTGGCCTCATGGACGCGATCAACGCGTTCGACCCGGGTCGGAACGTCAAGTTCGAGACCTATTGCACGCAGCGGATCCGCGGTGCGATCTTCGACGAGCTGCGTTCGATGGACTGGGTTCCGCGACTGGTTCGGTCCCGGACCAGCAAGTTCGAGTCGACGCGCAAGCAGATCGAGATGGAGACGGGTCGTGCCGCCTCCGATGACGAGATCGCGGATCGACTTCAGCTCCCGCCCGAGGAGTACCGCAAGCTGAAGCGGGATTCGCGGCCGGTGACCCAGGTCAGCCTCAACCGGAAGTGGTTCGAGACGGACTCCAGCAAGGACGTCCGCGAGATCGACGTGGTCAAGGACACTCGGCAGGAGAACCCGCTCACCGCGGTGCAGCGGCAGGATCTCCAGTCGCTGCTCACCAAGGGCCTCTCGAGGGCGGAGCGGCTCATCGTCATCCTCTACTACTACGAGGAGATGACGATGAAGGAGATCGGGATCACCCTCGATCTCTCGGAGAGTCGCGTCAGCCAGATGCATTCGTCGATCCTCGCTCGTCTCAAGGCGCAGATGCAGCACCGCGAACGCGAGTTCTGAGAGGGATCTCACGTTGCAGGATTTCCGGTCGAGGCCGGCCTGAATCGATTGAACGACCGCCCTGATCCTCGGATCAGGGCGGTTTTCTCATGCACCCGCTGTTCCGACGAGGTTGTTCGGCGATCGGGTGCTGCAGGCGGTTTCCGGTCTGGCATCGTTCATCCGACACGCCTGCTCGATCCGTCCCGGATCGTCGGCTCGATGGCGAAGATTCCCGGGCGGGATGAAAACACGTTCGGAGGTCGGTTCGACGAGTCGGATTCCACACGGAACCAGATCGGATGATTCCCAGCCGTCCGGGGCGGCTGTCGTCGTGCTCGCGATGGGGTTCCTCGACGCTCCGCGATGCTGCGGATCGAGCATTCGTTCATCGGGAACAGCGGTGCGGGACGAGCGATGCCCCCCCTCGGGCCGAATGGTCGGAGGGGTGCTCTCGTTCGGGGTGGAATCGTCGATCGGACCCGGAGTCGCTGGATTCCGGCCGTGGTTCGACGGTCGCGAATTCGTGAACCTGCAGATCGCGGAAGCGGACTCCCCGTTCCGTGGACCTCGGAAACGACCGCCCCCGGACATGCGCGAAACATCGNCCGCGCCGGCCCAGCCCCTCGCCATCTCGCCCAGCTGTTGGAGTCCGCGGTCTCGTTCGTCCGGCTCGCTTCCATCGGCCTGGACATCGGAAGGTCGAGTTGCTCGATGACGCCCGGAAAGTGTCTTCGCCGGTCCCGGTGCAGCGGCAGGGGCTCCAGTCGCCGCGTACGAGGCGTCTCTCCGGTGACCGCGCGACTGATCGTCATCCGCCGCGGCGAGGAGAGGATGGCGATGAAGAGATCGGCGGCATCCCCGATTTCGTCGAGCGTCCAGATCGCTTGACGCATCGCCCGATCCTCGCGTGTGCCGATGCGCGAGTGCAAGGTCACGCGGGGGAACTTCGATTGACAGTTGGCTCGCCTTGGGCAATTTGTCCGCCATATTCCGACACGTATCGGCATCACACGCCATCGATTGCCATCGTCCGTCGCCGGACAGCGCGGCGCTCATCTTCCTCGATAAACAAAGGGATTTAGGCCAGTGGATGACTTGGTGGCGAACGATCGAAAAAACAGAAAATGGTCTTGGTAATGTTCTGCAGATGCGATAGATTTCATNGGTGAAGGTGGGGTGCAGCAACGCTGTTCCTGCCATGACGCCATTGTCCGTATACGTACGTGCACTTTTGTTTTCCGTGGCCTCACGAAAGAGTCCACGCCACATCACGGCGTTCCCTCCCCGGGGCCGCCGCCGTAGAGGAGTTTCAGATGAAGATCATTGCAATGGGTGCTGCTATTGCAGCCGTATCTACCGGATCCGCCTTCGCAGGCGTTGCCAACGAGTTCGGAACCCTCACCGACGGCTATGGGGAGGAGATTTCCTTCGACGCCGGCTCCGGTAACTCGAACACCGATTTCGTCTACCGGAATCATTCCAATGGGGATGGGTACCTCACCATGGGGCTCAGCACCCAGTTCTATTACAGCAGTGCCAATGGGCCCGTCACCAACAACGGTGTCGACACCTTTTACGCGGGGGCAGGCGCTGATCAGTCCGGCAACGCGAGCGCAAGCGCGGGCGCCGGTCGTTGGGGCTTCAAGTGGAGCGTCACCTTCAGCGATGATTTGGATGGCATCGGCGTACCAGAGGACTACTTCATGGCGCTTCGCATCGAGGGGCCGAGTGGTGGCAGCTGGGGAAGCCTGGACATGGCCTACTCGAGTGAACTGATCGGCTACCCCGGTACCGCGAGCAACTACGCGAATCAGAATGTCTGGGTTCCGTCCTACGACTTCATGCAGGTCGACTCGGCCAACCAGGGCGCAGTGCCCGGCGCCTGGAGCGGCCTCGGCTACGACTTCGATGCGTTGGGAACCTACACCATCTCCATCGCGGTCTGGGACAATACCGCTGGAAACATGGACGAGGTCGGAACCCTGGCCATGAACGTCGAGGTCGTTCCGGGCGTCGGTGGCCTCGCGGCCCTCGGCGGTCTGGGCCTCGTCGGTCGGCGTCGCCGCCGCTGAGCGACGACACGAACCACTCGATCTGCATGAACGCCCCGCCGACCAGACCGGTCGGTGGGGCGTTTTCATGTTGCCTTGGAATGTCCTGGTCAGTCGTCGCCGACGATCGGTCGTACGAGGATGTCGGTGAACCGGATGCCCGAGCCGTGGGCCTGGAGACCGATGGGGCCGGAAGCGGGGACCCC
>NYSY01000024.1 GCA_002683215.1 Planctomycetaceae bacterium | reverse complement strand
GACATTTGGCGGCATTCGTACCCGCTTAGATTCAGCCTGTTATCGGACAAATCTGCCGCGCAATTTTTGCGAGCGCTGCGGGCTACGTCGTCTCCAAGATGCGTGTTCGGTGATTCCGTCGAATCACGAAGGAATCCCCATTTTCGCATTCCTTCTTCCGACCTGAACCGCAAGGAGTGGCGATCCGGATCGTGACGTCCCGATTCTCCACGGCCCGAAATCACCCAGGATGGGGTCCGACGTCGACCCACCTCACCGCTGGAGAGGTTTGACGACCCAAGACCCGGAAAGACATCGCACTCGAATCCGGCTTGGATGGCGGTTGCTCGCTGTTTCTGACATTCGATCACAATGGAGGGATGAACAACGCTCCATGCGGTCTCCCGCAAATGACTTCACTCTTCTGCGTCCTGGCCTTTTCAGCGATCCCTGCCACGGCGGACGTCAGCGTTCCGAGCGTGTTCTCGGATCACATGGTCCTGCAGCGTGATCTCCCCCTTCCGATCTGGGGTACCGCGGATCCTGGTGAGGCGATCGTGGTCACATTCGGGTCCCAGTCGCGATCGGCTCGCGCTGATGACGATGGTCGATGGCGGGTCGACCTCGACCCGATGGAGGCCTCCGAAACGCCACGAGAACTCCGGATCGAAGGTACGAACGAGATCCGGATCAAGGATGTCCTCGTCGGAGAGGTCTGGATTTGCGGTGGGCAGTCAAACATGGAATGGACCGTCGACCAGTCCGACGAACCAGCTCGAGAACGAGCAGATGCCGATCGCCCGACGCTGAGGCTCATCAAGGCTCCGCACATCACCAGCAATTCCGCACGTTCCGACATTCCTGCTGAATGGGTGGTCTGCACCCCGGAAACAGTCGGCCGATTCACGGCCGTCGGATACACCTTCGGCCGTGATCTGCAGGATGCACTCCAAGTGCCGATCGGCCTCCTTTCGATCAACTGGGGCGGAACTCGAATCGAGCCCTGGATCTCCAGCCGCTCGCTTCTGGCCTCTGAGCTCTCGCGCGATCTCATGCAACGCATGGAAGCCGAACGCGAGAGCTTCGAGTCCATGAGCGAGAGTGATCGGTTCGACCGCGACGAGCTCAGACGAAACGAATACACGCGAGCCGCTGCGACCTACCTCGATCGACAGCAGGAAAAGGACCCGGGCACCCCGGGAAGATGGATGTTGCCGAGCATCGATCCCACCGAATGGNCCGCCGTCCAACTTCCCCGCCTGTGGCGAGACACCAGTCCTTCGCTTGCGCAATTCGACGGCGCCGTCTGGTATCGACGCACCATCGACGTTCCCGAGGACTGGACGGGCCGGAATCTCCTGCTCGAACTCGGCCCCATCGACGATAGCGACATCGTCTGGTTCAACGGGGCCAGGATCGCATCGAGCGTCGAAGCCTGGCCCCAACCCAGGCGCTACCGCGTTCCTGCTGGCATCGTCAAATCCGGACCGGCCTCGATCACCGTGATGGTCATCGATGCCGGAGGCGCGGGCGGAATTCCCGGCCCTGCGGACCTCATGAANATCGGTCCGATCGATCGCATGGCGACGACGAAACCCTCGATATCACTTGCGGGCGAGTGGATCTGGCGCAAAGGGGGCGGGCACGTGGGAAACCGGCCCAGCCCCCCTCCGACCACGGCGAAGGCACCAGGCACGAATCCGACCGATTACGCCGCCCTCTACAACGGAATGATCTCGCCGTTCACACCGTTCGCGGTTCGCGGCGCGATCTGGTACCAGGGCGAATCGAATGCTGGAGAGCCAGAAAGATATCGAGCATTTCTTCCATTGCTGATCGACGACTGGAAGCGCTCCTTCGAACGAAAGGACTTCCCCTTCGGAATCGTCCAACTCGCGGCCTTCAAGGCCGAACGGGACGACCTGCCGGCGGAAGGCGACTGGGCGTTGCTCCGAGATGCACAAGCCGAAGCCGCTCACGCAANCCCCCAAGTCGGACTGGTGGTCACCACAGATATCGGCGATGCCGACGACATCCACCCGCGGAACAAACGTGAGGTCGGGCGGCGGATGAGTCTCTGGGCGCTCGCGGATGCCTACGACATGGCCACCCCCGGATGTGAAAGCCCTCGGGCGGAGACGTTCACAAAGGTCGAAGGACCCGATGGAACAATCGCCATTCAAGTGTCAACCAACGATTCAGGCGGCGTGCTGGTGACCACCGACGATCAGGCTCCGATGGGATTCGCCGTCTCGGGACCAAGCGGAGAATTCCGATGGGCGGAGGCTCGGCTCACCGCAGACGGAGGATCGATCATGGTGTGGTCTCCGCACGTGCCCGACCCCGCCGAGGTCTGCTTCGCCTGGCAAAACAACCCCGTGCGAGCGAATGTGGCGAACGCGAAAGGGCTTCCGCTCGTTCCCTTTCGCACCCGAGTCCCCTAGCAGGAATCAATCCGCTGAATCGGCACTCGCCACCGAAACCCTCGGCCCCCGGGCGCCTCGGGTCCATTCAGCCCTTCGACGCCAGAGCTCCGACCACATGTTCTCTTCCGCGTTACGAGTGATCCGATTTTTCAGGCCTGTGATCATGGCTCGTATGACGACGCCGGCTTTCATCGCCTGAAACACCGCTTCAAATCCAATTCGCGAGAAGTGGCGTCGAAAGAGACGGATCTGACCGTCTTGAAGTCGAATGAGTTTGTCGAGAAGGATGGTCTCGCTGGCACCGCCATGGTGAATGATCGTGGCCTCGGGTGTGACGATCGGGCGCATTCCGTCCTTGATCGCCCGCATGCAGAGATCCGTCTCCTCGCCATACATGAAAAACTCGGGATCAAGACCCCCGAATTTCTCCCAGTCCTCCCGGCGAATCAGAAGAAAGCAACCTGTGACCACACCAACCTCACGCACCGTGTCTCGCTGCCAGCTGCCGTACCCACGGGGATGAAAAAGCATCGAGTTCGGAAAGATGGCCCGGAGTCCGAAAGCAGCGCAAAGCTCCGACCAAACGGTGAACGGCCCCCAACAGCTTGTCGGATTGAGCCTGCCGTCCGCAAAGAGCGTCCTTCCACCCCAAATTCCGTTCTTTGGATTCGCGTCGGCGAACCGAACGAGTCGGTCGATGGCCTGATCCTGAATCACGGTGTCGGGGTTCAGCAGGAGGAGATACTCGCCCCGAGCGCTTTTTGAAAGTTGGTTGTTCGCGGCCGCGAATCCAAGATTCGAAGCCGCCGACTCAATCACGAATCTCGGATCGGCTCCGAATTCTCGTTCAATCGCTTCAAGAGATCTATCGGAGGAACAGTTGTCAATCACCTGGACTTCATAGTCCCATTCAGACGTCTCCCGAATGATAGATCTGAGACACTCGATCGTCATTTCTCGGGTGTTGAAACTCACCACGATGATTGAGATTTTCGGGTTTGCGGGATGAACCATTATTGGTTGGGGTTCGATGGATCGAGAGATGCTCATCCCGACATTGTAGAGTTCATACGTTTCGCCAGAATTCTGCAACGAGAGTCTCGTTCTAGGAACCCGCACGCAGCAGACTGCGCCGTCGATGAAACCGACGAACGACACAGATCGCCGGGCGTTGAACTGCCGAGCGACGCTCCGTTTCCGCTCAACCTCGAATGACGCGCTTTCGGAGTAGGAAAACGATCAGCAATCCGGAGGCCGCCCCAATCAACGGTGCGGGCAGCGGAACGAGAATAGGCGTTTGGTTTCCGTCGGCCGGATCTGACTGGAGATCGGATTCAGACATTGCTGGGTCAGCAGCACTCACCGAAGCCCGCCACACGGATACCTGTTCCTCCTTCGAGTCGGCGATCTGCAGACCTGCATGCACGTCCGCAGCCCCAAGACTCACCAGTAGAAGGATTACAAAGAAAGACCGGACGATGGAGCGGCCGCACGACAGCCCTACGAGATGCGTTCGTAAGAGCCGAAGGGATCTGGCCTTAGAATTCCAACCGTCCATCTCAACAATCTCCCCAATAAAGGCGTGTTGCCTAATACCGCGATCTTCTGACAAATAACAGTAATTGATCTGACATGGCCTTCAAATGAATATCGCCGTTTTTTCCATGATCAAATGTTCTGGGCTTCACGCTGGGAATGAAAATGAGGATTCCAATAATAATTCTGTTTCTTAATACTTTAAAGAGAGGTTTTAGGAGAATCCCTTAGCGTAGGACCAATCTGGATGTATTCGAGTTGAGATCCATCCAGCACCTCCGGAGGGGACAAACAAACGGGGATGCGACCGAGTGAATCAAATTCACAATCGATGCGGGGTGGCTAGGGGCGAGCTCAACCGTAAGCAGCGATCGGTTTTCTAGAAGCGACTGAGCAGCACCGTGAGCCGTTCATCGAGGATTCTGCTCACCCGAGTGAGGTTCCGTTGAAACGCCTCGGCTTCCGGCTCCGGATGGTCAACCAGGTCCGTGACCGCCTTCACCGCCAGGAATGGGATCCCAAGGTCACTGGAAAGCCCCGCGATCGCCGCCGCCTCCATTTCCTTGCAGGTCACATTCTCCGCGGCGAAGAACTTCTCTTCCTCGGATGAGGGNGAGAAGGAATCTCCGGTGGAAATGACGCCGGCAGAAACCCCGAGCGATCTCAGAATGGAGCTTTCCAACAAGGTCGCCGGGATCCGCCCGACCCCGAACTCCTTGAACTCGGGCAGTGGAATTCGGCGGTCGTGAAAGAGGAAGTCTCCTCCCCCGACATAGATGTCGCCAACGGAGGCCCCCGCCCGCTGGAAGCCACCACAAGTTCCCGCATTCACCAGAAGTTGAGGCTTGAACCGGCGACAGAGCAGGTAGACCGTCAGCGTCGCGGGAACGGTCCCGATTCGGTCGCAACCGTGAATCGGATCTTCCCCGGCGAACGCGATGGCGACGTCGAGATCCTGCTGCGAGGCTTTCTCGCCACCCCTTGTCACCGAACCTCGGTACCAGACGGCCGGAAGATCCGGATCCAGTGGTGTTTGCAGCTCGAGACCAAGCCGTTCGACCAGCCCCATCCCTTCCGCCCGCATGGCGAAGTAGATTGCGACTCGATCGACGTTTTCGGGAAACTCGGGGGGGTTGGCCATGCTCGTTCTCCAGACGCCGGACTCTACCGGATGCCCCCCTGCAGCTCACGAAAGCGGGAGGTACCAGGAAATCCCCGGGGCTGGAATGCGTTCGGCCTACACTTCAGTCGCCTTTGACCCATTCATCCGCTTCGACCCCACCGCGGAAACAGCCGTTGCCACGGACATCCCGAGCCACCCGGAACTTCCGCCCGCTGACCCGATCAGGGGCCTCGGCCCACCTGATCGCGATGGCACTGTCCATCGGCATCGTCAACACCGCCACGACGGCGGAAATCGAAGATGACCGACCGGATCTCCGCGTCATCGAGGCCCGGACGAAGACCGTCGTGGATGAGTGCGCCGATGCCACCGTGAGGCTCGAATTCCGAGGCCGGATGGCATCATCCGGAAGCGGCNTCATCATCGCCCCGGAGGGCCTCGTCCTGACCGCTGGCCATGTCGGGAACCAGCCCGGCCGGCGCGCGGAAGTCGTGCTTCCCGACGGACGGTCGTTTCGCGGCGAAACACTGGGGCAGATCTTCAATGACGACGTCGATCTCGGCCTGATCCGGCTCGAACCGCTTCCCGAGGGTGAGGCGTTTCCATCCGTCTCGCTGGCCACGGCGGATTCGATCGAACGCGGCGACTGGGTGGTCACACTTGGATATGCCGCAGGGATCTCCGCAAGCATGGACACCCCACCCGCGGCCCGGCTCGGCCGCGTGATCGGCGTCGATGGCGGCGAACTCGCGGTCGACAGCCCTTTCGACGCCGGCGATTCCGGAGGACCGGTGTTCGACCTCGACGGCCGTCTCGTCGGCATCGTCAGCCGCTGCGGGCACGAGGCATGGCAGAACATCGCGACCGGGGTGGATGCGATCCATGCCTTCCTGCCGCACCTCGAAGCCGACACGCTCGACGACATCGACGTCGATGCCTGGTCCGGCAACGGTGCGCGGCGGGGCGCCCGACGCACCAAGAGGGACCCCCGACTCCTGGACGACATCGCCGCGACCACGGGATCGACGCCCGGATTCACGGCCGAACTTCGCTACGAAGATCGCCTGGTGGGTTTCGGCACGATCGTCGGACCGGATCGCATCGTCGCCAAGGCATCGCTGCTCGCCCGCCAATCACGAGACGCGATCGCGGTCTACGAGAACACCGTCGATGGGCGACGAGTGGCCGTTCCCGTCACCCCCCTCGCCATCGATCCCGCACTCGATCTGGTCCTGCTCGAAGCACCTGGCGTCGTCGGTCCGGATCGCCGCCCCGAACTCCGTTCCGATCCGGTCGAAGCAGGAACCATGCTCGTGGTGCTCGATGACGACGGTGACCCCGCGGACTTCGGAATCGTCGCCCGCGACCGCGACGTTCTTCGGGTCGAAGACGCGTCTGAAGATCGCCCCTTCATCGGGATCGCCTATTCGGTCGCGCGGGACGAAACGGGCATCAGGATCACCCGTGTGGTTCCGAGNTCNAGCGCCGCAGGCGCGGGGCTCCGGATCGGTGATGTCCTCCGCAGTCTGGATGGACGCCCCCTCCGGTCCCGGCGGGCGCTGTCCGGGGAATTGAACGAACGAGCCATCGGCGATCGCGTNCGCTTCGAGGTCGAGCGTGACGGCGATGCACGCGAGATCGAGATGGAACTCGGCATCCGCCCCGGCGCGAGCACCTACGGACTCCCCACCAACACCACCACCGCCACCAGTCGTCTCCGAGGNGGATTCGGCGAGGTCCACCTCCTCGACGCGGACATACCACCGCATCACATGGGATCACCGGTCGTGGACCTCGACGGCCGGCTCGTCGGATGGACCGTCGCGAGACGAACCAGAACTTCGGTCGTCGTGGTTCCCTGGAACCGACTCATGGAACGGGTCGATCGACTCGATGCGAACCAGGATGACGCGGCTCGACGCCTTTGCGCCTACCGGGTCGGCGTGACCGAATCGACCGACGGTACGATCGAACTCAGCGCGAGCGATGCGTTTCCGATCGGCGATGCCATTCGACGGGAACGGTTCGCACCCGACGGTGGAACATCATGGGGATCCTGGTCGGACGCCGACGACGGGCTCGAGTGGTCGATTCGGGTCGAGCAGCCGGGACGATTCCGCGTCATGATCGAACAGGCGTGTTCGCGGCGGGATGCGGGAACACCGATTCGTTTCAGTGTGGGGGAATCCTCCGTCGATGCCCGGACCGAAGCGACGGACGGTTGGACCCGATTCGGCTCGTTCTCGCTCGGAGAGATCGAGATCACGGAGGTCGGCGAAATCGTCGCTCGTCTGCTCCCACTGGCCTCACCGCGGAATGCCGTGATGAAGTTCGCCGGGATCACGCTTCTTCGCCTCGAAGATCTAGAAGATCTCGAACCGACGGTCGACGATGGCCTGCGGATGACCCCGCTCCGTGAGTCCACCCCATGACGACCGCACTCGAGACGGAGGGCCGGATCTTCGTCACCGCGGACACCCATTTCGGCCAGTCGGATGCCTGCGCCCGATACGACCGCCCCTTCGCGGACACCACCCGCATGGAAACCGCGATCATCGAACGCTGCAACGCGGTGGTCGGCCCCGGGGACGTCCTCCTCCATCTGGGGGACTTCGTCGGTGACTGCGGTCGGACCCAGACGAAGACCGGGATCGCCGCCCGGATCCGTGAACGGTTGCACGCGGGACGGATCGTCCTCGTCCGAGGAAATCACGATCCCGATCGTCGAAAGTTCAAGGACGTCTTCGACGACGTCCGCGATCTGCTCGATGTGAAGATCGACGGCGCGGCAAGGCGGGTCTTCTGCAGCCACTATCCCATGCGAAGTTGGCGTGGTGGACGCCACGGATCGCTTCATCTTTACGGCCACACGCACGGGCGTCTCGAGGAGATCGGGCGATCGACGGACGTCGGGGTCGACTGCTGGAACTTCCAGCCGATCCTCTTCGACGACCTCATCGGGATGCTGTCGGCCCGCCAGGTCCTCGCGCTGCCGCTCCGTCGTCTCCAGCGGCAGCCGGGAAGGGCGGGGTTCTCGGAATGAGGGGGCCCTGGACGCGGCCTAAAGGTCTATTTTGACGCCGAACACCGATCAAGGATCGTTGACCTCGGGGTCGCTCCTCTAGAATCAGAGCACCGTCTCCGATGGATTTCGATCCGAAATGCCGGACGTTTCAATATGAGCGTGAAGAATCGAAGACCTGATGCCCGCCCCGCCACGACGACCACGGTGATGTCGACGATGGCCGTGGTTCTGTCGATCGGCGGCTTCGGGTCCGGCGCCTTCGCCCAACATGAAGACATCGTCCGGCGGTCCGCGTTCTTCGAATCGGAAGCATGGCCGATCATCGAACGTGAATGCCTTCCTTGTCACGGCGGTGGAGGTCGTCCGAAGGGCGGCCTGCGACTCGATCATCGACCAGCCATGGTCGAAGGCGGCGATCGCGGCCCGGCGTTCGATGAAGCGAATCCCGAATCGAGCCTGCTGCTCCGAATGATCTCCTGGGAGCACGAGGACTATCGGATGCCGCCCAAGGGTCGNCTCTCCGACGACGANATCGCGATCCTGAACGAGTGGGTGCTNGANGGCGNNACNTGGGCGGANGGNGTCGGCGCGGATCCNNCNGANGCCGANGCCGANGACCGANATNCCNNNCGGCGGNGACTGGTGGGCGTGGCANCCGCTCGNNCGNCCGGANGTNCCCNCNGTCNNNGGNGCNNCATGGGTNCGNAANCCNGTNGANNCCTTCNTNCTCGCCGNNCTCGANGCNNCGAANCTNNCGCCCGCCCCCGANGCGGATCGNCANACCCTCGTNCGNCGCGTCGCCCTGGATNTCACCGGNCTNCCNCCGACCCCGGCNGAGATCGCNGCCTTCNTNGACGANNNNGCNCCNGACGCCTACGANCGCATGGTCGACCGNTTNCTCGANTCNCCGCANCACGGCGTGAANTGGGCGNGGCACTGGCTCGATGCNGTTCGNTACGCCGANACCGACGGCTACGAGCGGGACCGGNTCAAGCCNGANGCNTGGCGNTACCGNGACTGGGTCGTCNNCGCNATCAACGAGGANCTCCCNTGGAANCGNTTCCTNNTCGAGCAGCTCGCCGGCGACGANCTTCCNGANCGNGATCTCTCGACNCTNACCGCGACNGGNTTCTACCGACTNGGNATCTGGGACGACGANCCCACCGACGTGGANCTCGCCAAGAACGACGATCTCGATTCGATCATCGACGTGGTGAGCCGNGGNATGATGGGCATGTCNGTGGCCTGCGCNCGNTGCCACGANCACAAGCGGGANCCGATNCTGCANGGCGACTACTACCGGCTCGCCGCNATCTTCCGCGACCTCGCNCCCTACAAGGAGCGGATGGGCAACGCNATCGATGCGAACAACGTCACCCGGCAGGTGCCACTGCACTTCGGCGCCGAGGGAGAAGCGGCCTTCGCCGCCGAACATGACCGATACGAGGCGAGATTCGCGGAGACGTTCGATGCGCTCCAGGCGTTCGCGGCGGCCGTCCCGNAATCGAGCGGNCCCCACCCGTCCGACGCGGGGCTCGTCGCCCACTACCCGATGGATGATTCCGCACAGGGCGTCCTCCGGGATTCGACCGGAAACCACCCCGGACGCATCGTCGATGCGCGACTGGGTCGCGACGGCCGGGTGGGCGACGCGCTGGGCTTCGATGGCGGCGACGACCGCGCGAAGATCCCGAATTCGGCGAACGAGTCCTTCACCGTCAGCTTCTGGATGCGAACGACCGCCCAGGCCCGCGGCTCCGCGAGCGATCCGAGATGGTTCCTCGGTTCCGGCCTGATCGACGGCGAGGTCTCCGGCATCGTCAACGACTTCGGCATCTCGATGGTCGGTCCGGGCGTGATCGCCGCGGGTGTCGGTCGTCCGGAGACCTTCGTCAATTCCGCGCCGGGCTTCAACGACGGACGATGGCACCACGTCGCGTTGACCAGGGACATCTCGACCAGACGGATCACCCTGTACGTGGACGGCATCGAGGTCGACGCGGACCGAGGCGGTCCCCAACCGCTCGATGCGATCGAGGAACTCACCGTGGGCCGATCGCACCCCGGGGGCGGCGGCTTCGCCGGCACCCTGGACGAGATCCGCATCCACGACCGTCCGCTCTCGGCCGAGGAGATCACCAGCCTCGCGCTCGGCGTCCGTCTGGACGATGCGGTGGTCGATTCGATTCGAAGCACGAACGGAGCCGCTGCGGCGAAGGAATTCGTCCGGCTTCGAGACGAGATCCTCGACCTCGAACCCCCGCGGACGGATTCGATGCTCGTCCTGTGCGCGCGGTCCCGGGGCCCGGTGCCGCCACAGACCAACATCCTGATCAGAGGCGATGCGCACAGTCCGGGCCGGCTGGTCGCGCCCGGAGTTCCGAAGGTCCTGGGTGGTGCCGATTTCAAGCCGGCCCCACCGGCGCATGGCGAGTCCAGCGGCCTTCGCCTCGCCTTCGCCGAGTGGCTCGTGGAAGAAGACAACCGCGTGACGTGGCGGGTCGCCGCCAATCGGCTCTGGCAGCACCTCTTCGGACGCGGACTCGTCCGGTCGAGCGACGACTTCGGTTTCCTCGGCACCCGGCCGAGCCACCCGCGCCTGCTCGACTGGCTGGCGACCGAATTCTCGAATCGAGACCTGTCACGGAAGGAGATGGCGAGACTGCTCCTGACATCGAGCACCTACCGGCAGTCGAGCCGTTTCGACCCCGAGGCCTTCGAACGGGACCCGCTCAACGACCTCTTCTGGCGGTTCGATCTTCGGCGATTGACCGCCGAGGAGGTCCGCGACTCGATCCTCGCGGTCTCGGGCAATCTCAACCCCGAACTCGGTGGCAAGGGCGTCTACCCGCCGCTGCCCCGCGCCGTTCTCGAGACCGCATCGCGACCCGACGCCGCCTGGGGCTCCGCCACGCCCGAGCAGGCCGGACGTCGAAGCCTCTACGTCTTCCTCAAACGGTCGCTGCGGCACCCGCTCCTCGAGGGTTTCGATCAACCCGACACCGACCGGGCCTGCTCGGTCCGGTTCGCGACGACGGTCCCCACCCAGTCGCTGATGATGATGAACTCGGATTTCATCGACCGGCAGGCGAGCCTCTTCGCCGCCCGGCTCGCCGCCGAACGACCCGACGGGCTCGACGCCCGGGTCGAGCGTGGACTCGAGCTGGTGCTGTGCAGGCCGCCCGAACCCGCCGAGATCGAAGAGATGCTCGAGCTCCACGGCGAACTCCTCGATATCGAGGGCCTGTCCGAGCGAGAGGCGTTCGAAGCCCTCTGCGTGCTCATGCTCAACCTGAATGAATTCCTCCACGTCGGCTGACGACTCACCCGCTCCACTTCNCCCGCCACCACCGGATCCTTNCACATGNCCACGAACTCCGAACGCGAAAACGGGACCTTCTGCGGTCGAACCCGACGCGAGTTCCTCTGGGAGGCGGGCGGCGGTTTCACGGGGGTCGCCCTTGCGAGCATGCTGGCCGGCGACGGNTTTCTGGCGGACCAGGCCCACGCCGCGGATGGGACCACCCCGTTCGACGCCACCGGCAACCCACTGGCCCCGCAACGCCCCCACTTCGCGCCGAAGGCGAAGACCGTGATCTTCCTCTTCATGTACGGCGGACCGAGCCAGGTCGACACCTTCGACTACAAGCCGAAGCTCTACGGGCTCGACGGCAAGACNATCGACGTCAAGGTCAAGGGTCGNGGCGGCGAAAGGAACCAGGGTCGGGTCGTCGGTCCGAAGTGGAACTTCAAGCAACATGGCGAGAGCGGCGCGTGGGTCAGCGAGCTTTTCCCGAACGTCGCCACCTGCGTCGACGACATCGCGTTCATCAAGAGCATGTACGCGGAGAGCCCGCTGCATGGATCGGCGATGCTCATGATGAACTCGGGGCAGATCCTCTCCGGCTCACCGGCGATCGGATCGTGGGCGAACTACGGGCTCGGCAGCGTCAATGAGAACCTCCCCGGCTTCGTGGTGATGCTCGACCACACCGGCGGACCGATCTCCGGCGCGAAGAACTGGTCGAGCGGCTACATGCCGGCGAGCTACGCGGGAACCGTCCTCCGGCCGAAGGGGGAGCCCATCCTCGATCTCGAGCCGCAGGAGACGCGACGGGGATCGGTCCAGCGACGTCTGCTCGACCGGCTCGATCGATTCAACCGGGCCCATGCCGAGCGGAATCCGGGCAATCCCGATCTCCAGAGCCGGATCGCGAGCTACGAGCTCGCCTATCGAATGCAGTCTTCGGCGCCCGAAGCGGTGGATCTCTCGACCGAACCCACGAAGATGCGGGAGCTCTACGGCCTCGACGACGATCGGACCCGGGAGTTCGGTCGGAAGTGCCTCCTCGCACGTCGCCTCGCGGAACGCGGCGTCCGCTTCATCCAGGTGTATTCCGGTGGCAACCACAACGATGCCAACTGGGATGCTCACGGCGATCTCGTCTTCAACCACACCAAGCACGCGGGNGCGACNGATCTNCCNATCGCCGGATTGCTGAAGGACCTCAAGCAACGNGGNATGCTCGANGAGACCCTCGTGGTCTGGGGCGGGGAATTCGGGCGACAGCCGGTCGCCGAGTACGCCGAAGGCACCGGCCGCGATCACTGTTCCGCCGGCTTCACGATGTGGATGGCGGGTGGTGGCATCAAGGGCGGCGTGAGCGTCGGCCAGACCGACGAACTCGGCTCCGCCGCGGTCGAGGACCGCTTCCACGTGAAGAACCTCCACGCCACGATCCTCAAGCAGCTCGGTTTCGATCCGAACGCGTTGTCGTACTTCCACGCCGGCCTCGACAAGAAACTCGTCGGGGTCGAGGGCGCAACGCCGATCAGCCAGATCATCGGGTGAGCTCCATCGCCACTCGATGATCCTCCCTCCCCACTTTGACCGGATTCAGCCAGTTATTAGGCAAGGCATGTGAAGAATGATGGCGGTCCCCCATCTTGACGATACTCCCTTCTGGGTAGTAAATACAAGAGAGGGCAACGTGATGTGAAAATGCGACGCTCGATTCGCTATTGGTTCTCCGTCCTCTCTCCCAGGACTCTAGAAGTCAATGTGCCGGGACATGCCACATTGAAGAATCTCTTCCGACTCTTCGCAATCTCAGGCTGGCTCATCGCCATCGCTTCGGCGATCGCGTGCATGATGCTTTTCCTGCAACTCGAGAAGTCGATCTTGAGAGAGCAAGACCTGCGTAAGTCAACCGCAGGACTGGCGATGAGAATTCCTACCCCAGACCGCTCAGACCGTCCGCTACTTCTCATAACGGGCGACTCCCGAGCATCTCAGCTTGGTAACGACTCGCTCGGCGGATTTGATGTCGTCAATCGAGGCGTCCCGGGACAGACGACCCCTGAGGTCCTGGCACGAATCGGGAGAGACATGGCTGTCATCCGGCCTGCCCATGTGGTGGTGATCGCGGGCGTCAATGACCTGAAGAATGGCGTGCGATCTCCCGAAGACCTTGTGACCATCAACCGGTCTTTCGAGGAGATGCTGCTGATCGGCGAAGCGATGGATATCCCCATGACGATCTGCCCTGTCTGGGGAGCATCCAGCAAGTCGACCCTTCGAGGCCTCGCCTTGGCTCCGGATCTCGGGCGCCATGTGGAGGACCTGAACCTACTTCTGCTCGAAACCGCGGAGGAGAGAAGCGCAAACCTTGCCGAGATCGATCCCCTTCTGGATGAACGGAATCTGATGCGGAAATCGCTCTCCTCCGATGCACTCCATCTCAATGCCGCGGGGATCGAGATTCTTCGCAAGTCACTGCTCGAATCACTCGATTCCATCGATGGCGATGGATCTGACTGATGCTCTTTAACTCACCCGAATTCGTGGTCTTCATCCTGCTCTTCTGCGGACTCTACTTCCCGCTCAGGAAGCGTTTTCGGGCGCAGAATCTCCTCATCGTCGCAGCGAGTTATCTCTTCTACGGCTGGTGGGACGTCCGCTTTCTGCAACTGATCATTCTCTCGACCGCACTGGACTTCATGTCCGCGATCATGATCGAGCGTGGTGTCGTCTCCGGCAGATTGCGAAGCCTCGCATCAGGCTTTGTTCTTACGGGCGCACTCCTGCTGATCGGCGTCGATTGGTCCGGAGGCATCACCGATCCCATCCTCTTTGCAGATGCACAATCCGCCTGGATCGTCGCGATGTGCGCGACCGTGGTGGTCATCGCGAATCTGATCTACTTCCCGATCAAGGGGATGTCCGAGACTCGACGGCGAAAAGTCTGCCTTTGGTTGAGCGTGGCCGGAAACCTCGGAATTCTCGCCACCTTCAAGTACTTTGACTTCTTCGCCTCGAGCCTGTCCGGGATGATGGAATCGGCTCTGGGGACGGCGCCGAGCGATTGGACCCTTGGGTTCGTGCTTCCAGTGGGAATCTCGTTCTACACCTTCCAGACGATGAGTTACGCGATCGATGTCTATCGCGGCAAAACGAAGGCGAACGACCGGTTCATCGACGTTGCGGCGTACGTCGCGTTCTTTCCACAACTTGTCGCAGGTCCGATCGAAAGAGCCTCCCAGCTGCTCCCACAGTTCGCCGCCGAACGCCCCGGTTTGGATCTCCATCGATTCCGGCGCGGTCTCTGGCTGATCGCCTGGGGTTTCTTCAAGAAACTGGTCGTTGCGGACAACATGGCGGTCGTGGTCAATGCCACCTTCGGCCCATATGACGGTGGTGACTACACGCTTCCGCCCGATGGGCTGACGCTTCTGGTTGCGCTCTATGCGTTTGCATTTCAGATCTATGGCGATTTCTCGGGATACACCGACATCGCTCGCGGTATCTCGAAGATCCTCGGGTTCGATCTGATGCGAAACTTCAACCTCCCGTACTTCGCCACCAGCCCGTCGGACTTCTGGAATCGTTGGCACATCAGCCTGTCATCGTGGCTGAGAGACTATCTCTACATTCCGCTCGGCGGAAATCGCGGTGGATCCTGGAAGACCTACCGAAACCTGACCGTCACCATGCTGCTCGGAGGGCTCTGGCACGGTGCCGCGTGGAACTTCGTGATCTGGGGCGCATACCACGGTGTGTTGCTGTCCGTCTACCGCGCACTCGGGATTCGAACCGAGGACGGAAGGTACTCCAGATTCACGATCCTCCTGCTCGGCATTCTGATGTTCCACCTCACCTGCATCGGGTGGCTCCTGTTCCGCGCACAAAACGTGGGAACAATCGTGGCCTTCCTCGAGGGGATCATCCTGCACCCCGTCGCCTCCGCGACCACATGGGTCGATCTCATGATCGTGCTCAAGTACGGATGGTTCCTGGTCCTGTTTCAGATTGCCCAGGGAATCACGCGGACCCAGGATCCACTGCACCGCTGGCACTGGTTCGCGAGGCTGAACGTGTGGCTGTTCGTCTGCATGTCGCTCTTCGCCATGTCCGCACGTAGCGGCCAGGAATTCCTCTACTTCGCCTTCTAGGAACCACCATGAACTTTCTTGGACAGCCAGGTTGGTGGAAAAGATTCATCCTCGGGGCGATCTGGGTGCCGATTGGCGCGGAGATCTTCCTGAGGTTGCTTTCACCCGTCCCCATGCTGCCCCGATACATCGAAGCAGGACCCCACGGCGTGCGGGCCAACATGCCCAACCAGACGTATCGGCATCAGACTCCCGAATACACCGTGGAGTTGCGGACCAATTCGAAGGGAATGCGAGCGGACGTCGATTTCCCGATGAAAAAGCCGGAGAACACCCGGCGCATCGCGGTGCTCGGAGATTCCTTCGCCATGGGGTACGGGGTGAATCTCGAGGAGACATCCCTATCCATACTTGAATCGATGTTGGAATCCGAACTCCACTGCGAGGTGGAAATCCTGAACTTTGCCGTCTCCGGCTTCGGACCGGCAGAGCAGCTGGTCGTTCTTGAAGCCGAGACGATGCAGTACGAGCCCGATCTCGTGATTCAGTATTTCACATCGACCGACCTTGTGGATGACGTCAGGTCAGGACTCTTCCGCCTGGAGAATGGGGAGCCCGTGCGGGACGGAGACACCTACCTTCCGGCGGTCGAGATTCGTGAGTTCCTGTTTTCCTTCGCTGCTTATCGCTGGCTGGCCGGCGAGAGCCACCTCTATAACATCGTTCGTGATTCCGCCGGTACCAAGGCCAAGGCGATCATCGCCATGGCCCGGTCGTGGAAGCCCGCGAATCAAGAAGTCGTTTCCGACGCGAAGGCGTCTCCCACCGCCCCGTCGGACGACACTTCGAAGGGAGAACTCACGCTCGCCATTCTTAAACGGATGCGGGATGTCACCGAATCGTCCGGCGCGAAATTCGAGGTGCTTTCGGTACCGGTACGGAGCAATCGATCGAAGTTCGTAGAGCGCTTTCCGGGTGACGCGGACGTCCATCCGTTCATCACACCTCTGCCCCTCTTCGAGCAGGCGGATGGCAAGATGCTCTACTGGGAACGATCACACGGACACTGGACGCCGCTCGGTTGCCGCCTCGTGGCCGAGACGCTGGCCGAAGAGATTCTTCGCCGCGGACTTCTGGGGGCACCGTGCAAAGGTCTCACTCCCTGACTTCAGGCAATCCTGCGAGCTGTTTTCACCAAGCGAGGAAACAGGCACATCCCCGCGGGATTCGTCGCGTGCGATCAGCCTCGGGTCGAACCTGCAATCGAGCTTCAGCAGCCACCGCGAAAAGACTCACGCTGCCCCTGATGAGGACGACGCTCGATCTGACTTCCAGCCCAAGACCCACGATCTGGGTGTGAGCTGAAGCTGGAACGGTGGAGCAGCATGAACATCAGATACCCGGGTGCGGCATCATTCGTCTCGGATTGAATTGTGAAATCCGGACTCGCCGTGGCGTCAGCCGTTCTCCGCCGCGGCGTCCTCGGCACAGAGGTCCAGTTCCTCCTGAAGCTCGGCGGCGGAGATCTCGATGCCCTTGGCGGCGAGATCGGCCTGGACCTTGGCGATGACGTCCTGATCGCCGGGCTCCTGGAGATCGGCGCGGATCACGGTCTTGGCGTAATCCTCGGCATCCTCACCGGATAGCTCGAGCTGACCCGAGACCCACTGGGCGAAGAGCTTGTCGCGACGCATCTCGAGTCGGAACTTCTGGTCGCCCTCGGCCTGGAACTTGGCTTCGAAGCCCTCTTCACGTCGTTCGAATCCGCTCTCGCTCATCGTCGCATTCCCTCCGGCCGGAGGTCCAA
>NYSY01000023.1 GCA_002683215.1 Planctomycetaceae bacterium | reverse complement strand
ATCCTATGCATTCAGATACAGGTGACCCTTACGGGCCGGGTTTCCCCATTCGGAAATCCTCGGATCAAAGCCTGGTTACCGGCTCCCCGAGGCATATCGCAGGTTCCAACGTCCTTCATCGNCTCTCGACGCCAAGACATCCACCGTGTGCCCTTAATGACTTGACCGCACCGACCGCGACCCGATCCGAACTGGATTGGGACAAGGCCGGCCCTTCCTCACCACCAGGCAGGGGTTTGGAAGCGACTGTCAGCAGCAAGCAAGACAGCCCGCAAGTCACATGGCTACTCAAGATCTCTCGGTCTCGACGTTCACTTGTTGGCCCGCATCTTGGGGTCGGGCCAGTGAACATCGCGACATCGTGCACGAGTTTTCAAAGAGCGATTCCGATCAAACTTCCGACCGGCTCCCCGCCTTGGACGATTTCCCGTCCGTTTGGGGTAGAAGGAAGAGGATAGTGAGATCCTCGTGAGTGTCAACCCCAGCGAACGGGCAAAAGGGCCGATTTCAGTCCAGTTTTTGCGATTGGCCCCGGTTCTTGTTGATTCGGGACTTCAAAATCAGCCCATTTCAAGCCCAAATGGNCTGATTGAAGGGTATTCGCGATCCAGATCTGATCTTGGTGATCGATCATGCNGCTTNCGAGGGTGTGGGACAACGTGTGGAAAACCCCCGAGCGGGCCCGCTGGCCACCCTTTTCGCGTGCTCGAACGTTCTGGAAGCACCGCTGCCGTGTCGGCGTCGCTCCGGTTCCCGCCCCCACGGGTCGATACGCCTCTGCGCACGGCCCGTACGCCGAACCCGGGCTCGTTTTCCAGGGCAACGGGCATCAACGTCGAGCGAGCCGGCATGGCCCCGCCACGCGGGCCGCGCCTTCGATGCGACCCGGAAGCACCACCCCTGATCGGCGATGCATCGCGGTCACGAAACAGGTTGAACGACAACGCGGCCGCACTCCAAGAGTGCGACCGCGTGAGAGATTCAAGTTGTCACGAAAACACCTTGTTTACAAGGGAATTCGGGCCGGATCAGGAGGATTGATCCTGGCCGGCATCGGTCTTGAGTCGGATTCGATCCTGATTGACGAGCTGTCGCGAGGGAATCTTGAGACGCAGTTCCGTCCCGTCGATCCGACGACAGATCACCGTGGCATCATCGTCACGATCGAGTCCCGATCCACCCGAGGCCGCCGGATCGGCGACCACATCGACCAGATACCAGTCGGTCGAGAAGTCGACGGCGACCGCACCATCGCCCCCCGGAACGGTGACCGTACGACCGATCTGCTCGCCGGGCTGGACGCTGAATTGCGTGCTCCGGCGGCTTCCATCGAAGTAGCGGTACATTTCGACTCTGGCCTCACCGAGTCCGAGCGAGCCACCTTCCTCGGAGGCACGCACCACGTAGAACTCGACCGGAGGCCGGATTTCGACCGGCGACGACCAGTCGCTGGTGAGCGACTCGATCGTGAAGGACTTCGCCCGATCCTGCTGGGCTTCGAGCAGCTGCCGGCTCCGTGCGAAAAGCGGGTTGTACAGAAGCACCCGGGATCGATATCGATAGGTCGCACCGGGTTCTACGGACAGATCGTGGGTCCAGATGAGCATCTCGTCGTCCACGGCGATGTCGATGACCTCGACCTTCTCGGCCTCAACCAAGCCCATGCGACCCTCGGCTGCGGGGTCCATGGACTTGAGATCGTCCTGCAAGCGCTCGATCTCCNAACGCAGTCGATCGAGCTTCAGCGTGAGGTTCATCCGGCGTCGCCGATCGGTGGCCGATCCAAGGCTGGAGGACCCCTTCTTGCCTTGCCCACTGGAGCCGAAGCCGGGATCACCGTTGGGGTCGGATTTGCCTCGCCCCTTGTCACGGCCACCACCCCGGCCGCTGCCGGAGTCCTCGTCCTCGGTACCCGCGTCCCCTTGCCGGAGTTCGCCACCCAGTTCCTTCAGGGTCGCTTCGATCCGCCCCGCGGAATTGATGCGATCCCGCAGGCGACGTTCGATCTCACGTTGCTCCTGTCGCCGTGCCGCCTCCTCGTCGCTCACGTCATCGACACTCTCGTCGGCGGAGAGCTCCCGGTCATCGAACATCGCGGGTGCCGCGAAACTGTCGTTCCGCGTGGCGTAGAACTCGGGCTGGAGCACTTCGAGCTGGTTCACCTTGTCATCGAGCTGCAGCCAGATCTGCTGCCGGAAGCCCGCATCGAGCGTCCCGTCCGCGATGCGTTCCACGATCTCCTCGCGGTACGAAAGTCGGCCCGGGACGGGATCCACCACCTGGGTCTCCCCCCACTCGCCGTCATCACCCTTCGCTTGTCGCTCGAAGACGACGTCGATCACGTAGGGGCGTCGGTTGTACCAGTTGCTCGGAATCTGGCTCCGCATCGGATCCGTCATCGAATCCACGCCCTCGAGTTCGGCGCGGAAGCCGGCCAGATCGATCGACGCCACGGGCGTGGTCCAGATCAGATCGTTGGAGGACGCTGCAAGGAGATCCGCCAGATCGGCGTTCCGCTCGACCTCGGTGGGGTCCAGCGTGTCGATGGTCTGCATGACGACCGGCTGGATCCTGGGCCCGGGGATGACCGGCTCGTAGTACCAGACGTCCGACGTGCCGACCTCTTCCGGCAGCAGCACCGACGCCAGCGACGGCGCGATGAGCGGTGGCATCGTCGAAGGCGCCGTGGAACCTGAAAGCCGGGCACGGAACGCATTGCCCCCGCTTCCATCGACGGCGAGGAACTGTTCGGTCTCGGCCTCGGCGTCCGGCTGCAGCTGGCGACTCAGCTCTCGAGCCTTGCCGACCATGACCTCGTCGACCTCGGCGGGCCCGAGCGTCCGGCTGTCGATCTCCGCGGTGACCGCGTCGTAATCGACCGCGATGGCGGCGAGCACGGCGAACATGACCACGGCCGCAAGGCCGAGGACCATCTTCTCGACGTGCTGTTCCCAGAAAGGAATTCCCTTGTTCATCGATGACGTTCCACTACGAGTATCGGGGCGTTTCGGGTTCGCATGCTCAACCGGCCTGACCGGCGGCGTTGTTCGGTTCGCTCTGGATTCCCAGCGCTTCGCGGAGATCCGAGGGCATCGTGTCGGCGGTCCATTCCCGGAGCCAGATCGACTCCAGCCGGATGTTCACCCGCGACACCGGTTCGATGCCGTAGATGAAGCCACCGTTGGCCGCGCTGAAAGCGTTTGCAGGCCGGATCTTCACGTCCAGCACCGTCATGAAGTTCTGCTGGGCGATCGCGTCGATCACCTTGGGGATCCCCCGGGTGGCGACCACCAGTTCACATTCGACGATCCGGACGTCGTAGACGTCGTTGGAGGCCCGGCCGGTGATCGACAGGGCCTTGTCCACGTTCGCCGCAACCCCGGGATCGACCCTGGCCTTGCCGGGACGAGCCGGGGCGCCAGCGCCATCACCCACTGGAGCGGCCGCGGCGTCGTTTCCGCCACCCCGGCCCCGCCGACCGGGGTTGCCACCGCCGGCACCCATGCCGGGGGTTCCACCGCTGAATCCCGAGCCACTCGATGATCCGCCGCCTTCGGGCAGCTCCGCATCGAGCGGCAGAATGTTCAGCGAGACGAGTCGCTTCATCGGGCCCTGGAGCACCGTCTCCTCGCCGTTCGCGGCGGCGAATGCGTTGAGGAGATCCTCGGTCACCCAGTAGTCCCACTGCCATTCGAACATCATGCCCAGCGGGAGCATCGACTTCGGTTCCGGTGCGATCGGCATCTCACCGAACCCCGCGTAGAAGCGGATCGGGTTGGTGCCGTCCTCGCCGAGTGCATGGCTTCGGTAGATGTTGAGCCGGGCGGCGGCGAGTTCGGATCGCATTGCATCGATCTCGTCGCCTTCGAGATCTTCGACCGAGTCCTTCCGGGCGCCGGAGACGAAGACGTCACGGCGTCGCGAAAGTCGCGCGGAGACCGCCTGGGCCTCGGGCGGGACGCCCGCCCCGACCTCGGCGAGCAGGTTGCGGTACGCCTCGACCAGTGCTTCGTGCATCGCGAACGGCATCTCTTCGAGCGCGGCCTTGGATCGTGGCGCGGGGAAGTGATCCGGAAGAATGTCGTCCGCGGTCCGGGTCCGGCCGTTGATCGATCGATTGCGCTCCAGACCGGCCGCATGCACGATTTCGGCCTGGGACCCGATGGTGGTCACTGCCGACTCGTACGCCTCGAGCAGTCGTGGATTCACGACGCCGCGGACGGAGATCGGGTCGCCACCCGGCACCTCGAGCGCCACGGTCGTCGATCGGTAGCGATCGAGTTCCTTGACCTTCGAAGCGGTCTGCTGCAACTCGGTGCGGAGAGACGAGGACATCCCACTCGAGATGACCCACGCCGTGATCGGTGCGGCCAGGATGACGACGGCACAGATCACCACGACGAGGTGAGATTTGATCCAGCGAAGAACGGGGGTCATTCGCAGTTGGCCTTTCTAGAACCGGCTTGGGCCGGTGGAGCGACTCGGGATTCTCTGAAACGGCGGTTGGGAGACCGCCGGGGATCGTTCTTGATTCGAACTTCTCGGCTTCAACCTTCGTTCAGCCTGACGCGGAAGGTCACCCGACCGATGTGGTACACATCACCGGGGCTGTAAAGACTGGGTTCGCCGGGAATCGCGGCATCGGTGGCGAGATCGACGTAGTCGACCTTGTCGTCGACCGGCTGGTTCGGGCGACGGCTGCCAGTGCCGCCGAATCCGTTGCCACCATCGTCGTCACCGGCGTTGAATCCGCCACGAGAACCGCCGGTGAAACCACCACCGGAACTCGCGAAGCCACCGCCGGTGGGATCGGCATCGGGATTGACCTTCTTGCTGGGATCCGCCTTCTTCTTGCCGGGCTGCCCGGCACCACCGCCGGCCGCAAATCCGGTCCCCGTGGGACCACCGGTCTGGCCGCCCCGGCCCGTGCCACGGCTGGAGCCGCGACTGCTGTCACGTTCGTTCTTCTTACCGGCGTTCGCGGCCCGGGAACCGCTCATTCCCCCGCTGACCTCGTTCTCGCCGGTCTCGGTCACCTTCACGAGCTGCAGGTCGCCGGGATTGGAGCTGAAGGAACCGGGGACCACCACGTAAGGCACGCCATCCCGGGCACCCGCCGTCGCAAGGTCGTTGATGAAGCGACCGATGGTGTCGTTGATGAAACCGCGTTCGTCGTCGTTGCTGAACGCGACCTGCATCTCAACCTCGAGGAATCGGCCATCCGCGGAGGGAGCGTAGGTCGCGCCGAAGTCCTCCAACAGCACGAGGTTGCGCTTCCCGGGGGCGATCGCCTTGATCTTCTCGAGGTCGCTGCCGAGAAGTTCCGGCTGCGGCCCGGCCGAGGCGACCGCGTTCATCGCATCGGTGACCAGATGCGGCCAGACCTCACGATCATCGAGCAGTCGCTCGAGATTCGTGGAGGAGAAGCCGATGTTCGCGGCCGCCGAAATCCGATCGAGATCACCCTTGTTCTTCTTGGCGAGCCGAACCACGGAGTCCACCTCGTTGGCGCCGGCGATCGACTCCGCCCCCATCACGGTCTGGGCCGAGAAGGGCTTGATGAACATCATTCCACTGGCCACGAGGGCGATGCCCGCCGCCGCGACGAACCACTTGGTCTTCGAGGCCCAGGCCAGATCGCGGACGACTTCCGTCGGCGCGAGGTTGACGTCGATCTCCGCCTCGCCGATCCCCTGGAGCGCCAGCCCGTAGGCCGTGGCCATGCTGACGCCGTGGGACGCGAAATCGGAGGCCATGCGGCCTTCCACCTGAATCCGGCGGAATTCGTCGAACCGGGCGACGTTCAGGTTCAACTGCTGCCCGAGGAATTTTCGAAGTCCGGGGATCTTGAAGGTGCTGCCGACACCGAGCACGGTCCCGATCTTCGCCCCGCGGTTCATGTTCTCGTAGTGGCTGATCGAACGCTGCACGTCCTGAAGCAGATCCCCGAAGACCGGCCGCATCGCCTGCATGATCTGCTTCGCGTACTTGCTGCTCGCCGACTCCTGCTTCAGCTTCTCCGCCTTGGGATACGGAAGCTTGAAGGCCTCCATGATCGCCTCGGTGAAGTCGCTTCCGCCGATCGGGAAGGTCCGGATCCAG
>NYSY01000022.1 GCA_002683215.1 Planctomycetaceae bacterium | reverse complement strand
CGCCGACGAACGCGCCCTCGTCGTCGCTCCACGAGACGTTCCAGCCCGCGGGCGCCGTGCGCAACGCGAATCCGTTCGCGAAGTACGCATCACCCGACTCGAGCACCGGGCCGCCCGACGCCTCGACCCGGTTCCACCCCATCTGCGGACGCACCGCCGCGGGGGGCATCGCCTCGACGTCCGCGTCGATCACGCCGAGTCCGATGACTCCCGGCGCTTCAGCGCTTCCCCGGCACAACATCTGCAGCCCGAGGCAGATCGCGAGGGTGGACCGGTCGGCGCCCAGGCGATCGGTGATCGCGGCCCGCAGATCGTTTCGATCGATCGCATCGATTCCTGCGGCGAAACTGCCGACGCCCGGAAGAACGACGGCCGTCGCGGTCGCGATCACGCCCGGATCGATTCCCCGCACCACCGACACCTCGAGACGCCGGAACGCCGCCTCGATCGACGCCATGTTCGCCACCCCGGTATCCACGATGTAGATGCTTCGATCCATCAGAGCACCCCCTTCGTGCTGGTCAACCGATCACAGCTTCGAATCGCGGCCCGAAAGGCCACCGCGAGCGACTTGAACGCCGATTCCATCTTGTGGTGGTCGTTCCGACCTTCGAGCACCCGGACGTGGAGCGTGAATGGTGCGGTGAGCGCGAGCGTCTCGAGAAAGTGGGTGGCGTTCTCGCAGGCCAGGCCACCGACCGAGGGACGCACGAGATCGANTTCGATGCTCGCACTGGGGCGCCGCACCAGGTCGATCGCGGTCCGCGACAGTGCTTCGTCGAGCGGGACGAGCGCCCAACCGAACCGTTCGATGCCCGTGCGATCGCCGAGGGCTTCACTGATCAGGGTGGCCAGCACGATCGCGCAGTCCTCGGCCACGTGGTGGTCGTCGACTTCGAGATCACCGTCGCAGCGCACTTCGAGTCCGATTCCGGCGTGAACCGCGAACGCCGTCACCAGGTGATCGAGCATCCCGATGCCGGTGGCGATTTCGACAGTCGGTTCGACCGAATCGAGGTCGATCCGACCTTCGATGCTGGTCTCCCGAGTCACCCGGCTCAGGCTCGCGATCCGTCGCGCCGCGGACGTCGCATTCGATTCGATGTCGTCGATCGGAATCATGCCGAAACTCCTTCGATGAATCGCTGCATGGCCCCGCCCGGGCGGAGAACCCGGGCCGCGCCGGCGCGAAGCAGGGTCGCATCCCCGTCTTCGTCCAGCGACACGCCGATCGGAATGACGCCCGCGGCCTTTGCCGCCACGATGTCGTCGACCGTGTCGCCGATGAACCAGGCCCGCCCGACCCGGAGCGTCTCCATCGCCGAACGGATGCCCCGAGGTGATGGCTTCAGCGGTGCGTCCTCGCGGGCCACGACGACATCGAAGAGCGCGNTCAGGCCGTAACGGTCCAGAAACCAGATCGCCTCGGCCCGAGGGCGGCCGGTCACCAGGCCGATCGGACTTCGATCTCGGAGGCGACGGAGAAACGCCGGATCGACGAGCAAGGACTCCTGCTCACGAAGACCCGGGCGATCCGCTTCGCCGAGGTAGCGACGCTGGAATTCCTCGGTCACCGCGGCGAGATCGACGTCGGTACCGCTCCGTTCGATCAGAACCCGAGTGAGGGCCCAGTCGTCGTTGGCGTCNCCTCCCGCCTTGATCGCCTCGATCGCACCCGCTTCGATCACCGCGCCGAAGGCTTCGGCGGTCGTGCGAATCGCGACGCGATACGACCGCGACACGTCGGCGATCACGCCGTCGAGATCGAATAGCATCGCTTCCGGCCTCAAGGCCGTGTCCACCACGTCGAGAACTCGATCGAGATCCATCGAATCCACGGGGATCGTGATCCTGATCCATCCCTCCACGATCGATTCCTGGAAGGTCCGGACCGCGATTTCCGCCGACGCCAGGGCGTCCGCGATCCATCGAGCGTTGGCGGNTTTNATCAGGACGAAGTTGCCTTCGGAGGGCAGTCGCTCGATGCCGCGGCGATCGAGCCAGTCGAACATCCGATCTCGGTTGGACCGGATGCGATCGACCCGGTTCCACATCGCCGCTTCGATCGATGGGTCGAGAAGGGTCTTCGAGGCGATGTCGAGGGAGACCGAGGAGACGGGATAGGGCCCACCCGACTCGCGAAGCTTCAACGCGATCGCCGGCGAAGAATCGGTCCATCCGACCCGAAGTCCGGCGAGGCCCCAGGCCTTGCTCAAGGTCCGGATCACGATGGTGTTCGGAAGGTCACGGAGCGCGGCCCCCGGATCGGAGGTCGCGAACTCCGCATACGCGAGGTCGATCACCAGGAGCGCTTCGGGGAGTTCCTCGCGAATCCGGCGGATCGCCTCGATCGAGATCGTCCGGCCCGTCGGATTGTTCGGGGTCACGAGCGCGACGATGGCGGCGTCNCGGCCGGATTCGATCACCGCTTCGATCGGAAATTCGCCCTCCATCCATGCCACACGATCCACACGACCACCGCACGACCCGGCGAACCGCTCGAACATCGGAAACGTGGGATCGAGCAGGGTGATGCGATCGCCGGGCGCGATCGCCAGGCGACAGATCCGGTCGATGGCNTCATCGGCNCCCGCGGTGACCACCACNCGNTCNGGATCGATNCCNGCCCGCANNGCGATCACCGANTCNANCGNNCGACGATCNGGNTANGCGGCGNGATCGATGTTGGAAGTTCCGGGCGCGTTCACCACCGTACCGGGATCGTTCGATCGACACTCGTTGGCATCGAGGCGAAGATCGATCGGGCGTCCCATCGCGTCTCGATCGAAATCGGTCGATGATCCGGCGTTCAGTGGTCGGGTGGGAGCCGAGGTGGTCATGACGTTGGTCCCGGTCATGGAATCACCTGCCTCGGCTCGCTGATGACGAGATCCGTTCCACCGGCTTCCTTGAGTTCAAGCACGAGGGTGGCGACGTCGGAACGTGGTACCGCGGATCGCACCGCGAATCCGCCGCCCGCGAGTGGTGACACCGTCGGACGCCGCATGCATGGAAGGACGGCGAGCACCCCGTCGAGACGATCGTCGTCCACGTTCAACTCGACCAGCAGCCTTCGCCGAGCCTCCAGCACCGAATCGATCAGGTTCGCCACCCGATCGATCAGGCGGCGTCGGGTCGGATCCTCCGCGGCCTCCCGACTCGCGTAGAGCCTCGTCGAGGATTTCATCACGACATCCACGATCCGCAGGCCGTTGGCTTCGAGGGTCGCCCCGGTCTGAACGACGTCGACGACGATGTCCGCATCCTCCGGGGGAAGCACTTCGGTGGTGCCCCAGCTCCGAACGGGAACGATCTCGAATCCGCGGTCACGGGCCCAGGCCGCCGCGATATTGGGCATCTCGCTCGCGACCCGGATGATCCCCGCCGCTTCGAGATCGAAACCGCCCGGTGCGGCGGTGACGATTCGAACCGGATCGAGACCGGTGTCGAGAATCTCCACCAGGTCGGCCCCGGATTCCCGAACCCAGTCCGCCCCGGCGAATCCGAGATCTCTCGAACCGTCCGAGAGCATCGAGACGATGGCGGGGGGCTTCATCAGTTTCGCCGCGACGCCCTCGATCCCCTCGATGCTCGGTCGATACCCTCGACTCGTGGGACGCACCCGGAGGCCCGCATCCGAAAGAAGTGATTCGACACCGGCCTGCATCCGGCCCTTGGGAAGACAGAGTCGGAGCCGCGTCTCGACCCTGGATGCCTCCGGCGAAGACGAATTCGGTGAGGTGGGGTCGACCGCGGACGGTGATCGTGGTGTGAAGGTGGACATGTGGAATCCCGGAAGAGGCCTTGAAAAGGCTCGGCTTCGTCGGGGTCACCATGCGACCACATGAAAAACGACGCCGGCCTCGAGGGGCCGGCGTCGATGATCGTCCTGCGTCAAGCGGGTTCGATCCTCATCACCGTCCCCTGGGCGAACCATGGGCATGCGAGTGCTCTTGGGCGAGCGGTGCATGGAGGCGATGATGGATGGTTTGAATCGGCATGAGCGGGTCGATCTAGGAGGTGGGGGGTGTTCGTCAGCCGGTGGGGCTGGATTCAGCCGCATATGAAGATTCCACCGGACGCGTGACCTCGACCACCGGCGGGGACTCCATGGATCCGCTCGGAACCAGATCTGGATCGACGCCCACGGAAGCCTTTGAGACGAGAAACATCGCGAGCGTCGAGATGATCGCGACCCCGATCAGGTTGAGCACGAATCCTTCCCGGACCATTCGATCGATGGGACCCTCCTCCGTGCCGTAGACGGCCGCGTTCGGGGCCGTCGCGACCGGAAGCATGAACGCACAGCTCGCACTCATCGCGGCGGGTGCCATGAGGATCACCGGATCGACCTCGAGGGCGAGCGCCGTCGCCCCGAGGATGGGCATCAACAGCGCCGTCAACGCGGTGTTGCTGGTGATCTCGGTCAGGAAGGTGGTGAGCAGGCAGACGATGAGGACCATGACCGGGATGGGAATGTCCTTCATGCCACCGAGGTTTCCCGCGATGACCTCGCTCAATCCGGTGGACTTGAACGCCTGCGCCAGTGCGATGCCACCACCAAAGAGCAGGAGCACGCCCCAGGGAATCGTCTTCGCGTGTTCCCAGTCCAGGAGCCGACCACCGTCACCGTCAGGAAACGCGAAGAGGAGCACCACCACCAGGGCCGCCACCGTCGCGGATCCGGACATCCGTGCGTCGAGTGCTCCATTGGTGGCGAGGCCGAGGAGACCGGTCCAGCCACCACCCTTCTCCCAGCCGATCCCGTCGAACCACTCCGAGGGAAGGCCCGGGTACTTCTGGAAGATCCAGAGCCCGGCGGCGATCGCGAACATCACGATCACGCGACGCTGGCCACGCGTCCAGGGTTCGCCTTCGGGCAGATCGAAGGTCTCGTTTCCACGAAGGCCGCGCGTGAGCCACCACCACGCGATCGGCACGAAGATCACCACCACCGGAACGCCCGCCTTCATCCATTCAAGGAATCCGTAGGAACCGTCTCGAACCCCCAGCTGATCGAACGCCCCCATGAAGATGATGTTCGGAGGCGTGCCGATCGGGGTCCCGATCCCACCGATGTTGGCGGCGTAGGCGATCCCCAGCAGCAGCGGAATGGCCATCCTCCGATCGCTGGCGCCAGCGATCACCGCAAGCGCGACGGGAAGCATCATGAGGGTGGTCGCGGTGTTGGAGATCCACATGGAAAGCATCGCGGTCGCCACCATGAATCCGAGCACCACGCTCCGTCCACCACGTCCGCCCAGTCGGGCGACACCCTTGACCACCCCGAGCGCGACCTTTCGGTGGGTACCGGTGCTCTCCATCGCACGACTCAACATGAAGCCGCCCATCAGAAGCAGGATGAGGCTGTCTCCATAGGCGTTCGCGGTCGACTTGTGATCCAGCAAGCCGAGAATCGGCAGGAACGCGAGTGGAATCAGGCTCGTCGCGGGGACGGGAACGGGCTCGGTCACCCACCAGATCGCGCACCACAGGGTCACGCCGGCGAGCATCGAATCGTCCAGTTCCAGACCGCCCGCCCGGAGTGCGGAGGCGAAGACGAAGGCGAGAACCGGTCCCGCCGGCAACGCGATCCGCTTCACCCGGGAACTCGGCGGCTTCACGACGTCACCGGTTTCCATGGTCGTCTCCGGATCGATCCGGCGTTTCTCCGGCGGAAGCACGCATCGCGTCGCGAAGCACGGGTTCGAAGGCATCCGCCTGTCGCACGAATCCAAGGTCGGTGGGATGCGACGAGTCGACCGTGGCCTCCCCGTCATCGCCGAGCAGGATGTCGCCTTCAAGGTAGAAGATCCGATCCACACCTTCCCGCACGAGCGTCGCATGCGCCGCCTTCAAGGCGGCCCGGTTCGCTTGGTTGCGACGTTCCTTCGATGGGTTGAAGATCGAATCCGCATAGGTCCGGTCCTCCACCAGCACGATCGGGACCGCCGGTCGAAGCGATCGAAGTCTGCGTACGAACGGCGCGGCCCTCGCCGCGACCTTTCCTCCGTCGAGATTCGGCAGGCAGTCGAGTACGTAGACCGATGCGTCGATCTCCGCCATCAGATCGGCCATTTCAGGATCAAGGGTTCCGCTTCCACTGAACCCGAGATTGACCACGGGAACATCGAGTCGACGGCCGAGGATCGCGACGTGCGGCATGCCGGGTCGCGAAGCGCACGCCCCATGCGTGATCGACGTCCCGTAGAAGACGATCGGTCGATCTCGACCCAGCGCCGGCGCAATGGAGGCGTTCTCCGAGATCCCGATCTCGATCGACTCGACGCCGTTGTAGAGCGGGAGGTAAAGCATCCACTCCCGCGAGCGCACGGGAAGACCGGACACCAGGATTCGCTCGTTCTTCACCGCGGAGGGACGACCGTTGGCGACCCATCGCCAGATCGGTCCGGACGGCCCTTCCATCCGCACGTAGAGATCGACGCCGCTCACTGCGGTCGCCGGCATGTGGGGCATCGCGAGGCGGTCGCTGGTGAGATGCCAGCGGGCCCCGATGGTCGATGAGTCCGAGATGAACCGGATCGCGATCCCCGCCGAATGTCGGGAATTCCCCCAGACCGGCGGTCGAACGATCGACTCGGCCTTCGCGGGAAGTCGGTCCCAAGGGGAGCTGCGGTCTTCGAAGGCGCGTCCCTCGACGTCCAGCCCGTCACCATCGACCCAGCGCAGATCTTCTTCGGAACGATGCGCCGAGGTCCCGACCGCGTGCGTCGGCTTCGTCATGCAGAACAGGACCATCAGAACGAGCGTGATTCCGTGATGGATTCTCATGTGTGGTCTGCTCCGAAGGGATGTGGAACGATGATAAGGTGACGGGATGTCTTCGACCATCCATTCCGCACGACTGGTCCTGCTTCTGGCGGGCGTCGCTTCGAGCCGCGTCGCCTTCGCGAGCGAAGATCTCCTGATTCGGAGCGACGACCGGGTGCAGATCGAAATCGACGCGCTCCGGATGGAGATCGGGATCCTTCGCGACGATCGGGGCGAGTCATCCCTTGATGCGAATCGCCGGATGGAGATCCGGCGGGTGGTCGACGACGCGCTCGCCGACGCCGAGCTGCGGACCAATCGATCCGGACGGACGTGGAACGAGATCGCGTCGGCGGATGGAGACTTCACGCTCGAGGCCGATGTGATCATGCAGTACGACTGGGTGCTCAATTCGACGGCGTCCGAACCGACCCGGTATGGATTCAGCCTCGACAGCCTCTGGCTCTCGCTCTCGGGGACCGTCTTCGGTCCCAAATGGTCGTACGGAGTCTGTGCCGAAGTCGGTCCCGAAGGAAGATTCGAACCGGATTACGCCTACGTGCAGCACCAGTTCGAAAGCGGCCTGTTCATCCAGGCCGGGATCGTCTCGGAGTACTTCTCGCTGGAGCAGGCGATCAATTCGAACGAACAACTCGGTGCGTCCCTGTCGTTCGTGGCCGGTCAGTTCGACGCCGGCCAGCCAGAAGGGCTCGTCTTGGGCCGTCAGTTCGACCAATGGCGTTTCTGGTCCACGCTGTCGAACGGATGGGGGCAGTCCTTCATCGATCCCCTGGAGAACCAGCGGACCGGTCTGATGACCCGCGTCGAGATCAAACCGTTCGGATCCTGGAATGCTCTGTACATGTTCAATCCGTATCCCGGACTCGTCGAGCGCGGTCTTCTCTTCGGATTCGGTGGTTCGTTCGACTGGGGCGACTACGCGACCGGAACCCGACGAGCGATCTCCGGCGATGCGACCCGGGCGACGGTCGATGTCTCCTGGCAGCAGAGCGGATTCGGAATCATGGCCGCCGCCTACTACCAGGACGAAGCGGTCTCCCAGACGAATGGTGGTCGCCGCTGGGCCGCCGTCGCGCAAACCGCCTTCTTTCCGGTCTCGACCTGGGACGTGTACGCCCGCGGTGAATGGGGTGCGGTCGAAAACGGAGCACGGTCTCACTTCGCGATGGCGACGATCGGCACCAGCTGGATCCCCGCGGGGGATTCACGACTCAAGGTGGTCTTCGAACTGGTCGGCTCGTGGGGTTCCACCGCCGACTGGGACGTCGACGGAAACATCGGCATCCTCGCGACCGACGGTGATCAGACGGTCTTCCGGACCCAGCTTCAGTTCGCCTTCTGACCCGATGGATCCACGACGCTCGAGCGGCTATCCATATATCCCCGGAACTCCTCGATGAGCTGGTAGTTCGTCGGATTGTCGGGAAGGAACCAGTTGGTACCGCTTTCGAAGAGCGCCGACACCACGTTCCCCGCGATCACCACGCCGAGCACCCAGCCGGTGATCCTCGACCAGACGCCCGGACGCCCGCGACGGGTTCCGACCACCATCATCGAACCCGCCGACAGCGTCAGGCCGCTCACCAGGATCACCACGATGAAGACGATGAAGGCCCACGTGTAGAGGTGGAGCCCGAAGACCGCGCCGCCGTATCCGGGATCCCCGGGGAGAATGTGAAGCAGCGTCTGACGACCGCTGATCGCGAGGCCGAGCACCGATGCGATGATCGACATCCCGAAGCCCGTCGAGAAGTCGGCACCGGGTTCCGAATCGACGCTCGTAACGCGATGGATGATGAACATCGGTCCCATCGCCGCAAGGAGCATCGCCATCCGCTGAAGAAGGCAGAGCGGACATGGAAGCTCGCGACCGATGAACTGCACGAGGAACGCCCCGATCACCACGACACAGACGCCGAGCACCCAGACGTGCAGCAGGGCGAACGAGATCCTCTGCCATCCGGTCGATTTGGTGGGTTCGATCATGGGATCTTCCTCTTCGTCATACCGGTGTTCAGAAGCTGAGGCCGAGTGTGTCCGTCGCATGATGCAGGAAGAGGAGCGTCACGCCGACCATCGAGATCGCGAAGAAAATCAGCGATTCGCGACGACGCTCCCGTCGCAGCGCGACGAAGGTTCCGAAGATCAGAATGAAGATGAAGGCTGCGACCATCGTCGGGACTCCTTGATCTGTGAAATCGCGGTCGTTGCTTCAGGATGATAACCGTCCCGGGAGCACCGGCGGCATGGGGCACTCGATCGCGGCGGCGAGGGCTCGAAGAAGCTCGATCTCCGCCAATGTGCCGTGTCCGTCGGCACAGACCGTCTCTACCGCGGCATCGAGCAGCACGGCGCGGTCCCGCCAACGAAGGCGTCGGAGTCGATCGAGGGCTCGATCGAGGGCCATCACCGAGCAATCCGTCCGATCGGGCAGTTCGACATCACCGATCCTCACGCGCCGAGCACCCTCCCGGAACGCATGGAGTGCCTCGGTTTCGTTGCGAGCACCGCTCCAGGCGAGCATCGCGAGCACCAGACGGACCGAATCCTCAAGCAGTGCGATCGAACGGTTCGGACGCACGGATGCACCGGCGGGCTTGCTGGATCCCCCCATGAGGTGCTTCCGAAGAATCCGACCCAGAAGCCACTCGAAGCGATCAAGCCGACCATCCGCTTCCTGCATCGCACGAATCGAATCCATGAAACGCGGGCGATCCTCCTCGGGCATGCGCCCCAGGGCGGGCATGGAGAGGTCGAGCAGGGCGAGGCGCAGTTCCGGATTTCTTCCGACCGCGGTCGCGACCGTTTTCCGCAGGCGGCGAACCTCCTCGATCGTCAGGGCGTCGAGATTCTCGGAAAGCGCCGAAGCCTGCGCGGACCGAACTTCCGCGTCTTCGTCGACGAGCAGAAGAAGGCAAACCGCCTTCGCACCGATCGTGTCGTTGACCGAAGCCCGTACCGGATCGGGAATCGATCCGAGGAGCGTTCGCGCGTAGGCGAGGTGATCGGCATCCGGTTCACCGAGCCGGGCGATGCTCTCGCGAACCTGTTCCGCGGCGCGAACCTCCCGACTCTCCGACACCTCCGAAGTTCGATCCGCCATCGACGCGACGCTCCCCGCGAATCCCGCGGCGTTCGGCGGCGGCGGCTCGGATGCTCCGGAACGATCGGCCATCGCTTCCTCGATCTCCGACGTTGGCCGGTTCTCGATGCGTGCGATCCGATCCGCGAGTGGCGGATGCGTCGCGAACGCGGTCGAAAGTGCGGACGTGAAGAAGAAGTGCTGGAACTCGCTGGCGGCCGATTGTCTCAGATCGTTCTCGCGAAAGCCGCCGATTCGGCGAAGCGCTCCGGCGATGCCCGAGGGATTTCTCGTGTAGTCGACCGCCGCGGCATCGGCGAGGTACTCGCGTTGCCGACTTACCGCGGCCTGGATCAGGCGTGCCGCGAGCGTCCCGAGTGATCCGATCGCCATCAGGGCGAGACCACCGACGATGATCGCCAGACCCAGCGCCGGGCCGGGATTGTTCTTTCCACCACCGGATCGGGCAAGCACCGGACCGATGAACCGGAAGCAGATGTATCCGAGAAAACCAAGGGCCATGATCCCGAAGATGAGTCCGGTCAATCGAATGTTCAGCTTCATGTCACCGTGGACGATGTGGCTGAACTCGTGGGCCATGACGCCCTGCAGCTCGTCCCGCGTCAGTTGCTGGACGCAACCACGGGTCACCCCGATGACCGCGCTGTCGAATCCGAAGCCGGCGGCGAATGCGTTGATCGAGGCGTCGTCGATCAGGTAGACCGGGGGCATCGGACAGCCCGAGGCGATCGACATCTCCTCGACGACGTTCATCAGCCGGCGAATGTCGGGATCCCGGTCTTCGGGATGCACGAGCGTTCCACCGAGAGACTCGGCGACCGCCTTGCCGCCGGAAGCGAGTTGCGCCGTCTTGACGAGCGAACCGACCACGATCACCAGGAGCGTTCCGCCGCCGACGACACCGAGCAGTTCGGGCATCCACCAGCTGGCGGGGGTCTCTTCGGACTGCGTCATGGCGACCATCACGCCCGCCGCGACGAGATAGACCGCGAGCACGGTTCCGACGACCGCGAGCAGGAAGAGAATGACGAGTCGGCCGGTCCGGGACCGGGCCTTCTCCTGATCTTCGATGAAGTCCATCACCATGATCGAGTGATTCCGAAACCGGACCGGAGGCGTCCCCGGAGGATCAGTACTCGACCGTCACCTTCGAGGGTTCGGCGCCCGCTTCGTCGAAGAACAGCAGCTCGATCGG
>NYSY01000021.1 GCA_002683215.1 Planctomycetaceae bacterium | reverse complement strand
CATCGCGAATCTCCGCGCCGTGAAGAGCAGTCCCGAACAGGCCATGATCCGACATGCGTGCGACATCTCGAAGATCGCCTACCTCGAGATGCTCCGAACGGTGCGCCCCGGAATGACCGAGTGGGACGTCATGGAGACGCTCGAGCACGGCTACCGCTCGAACGGATCCCGCGGCCCGGGCTACAACACGATCGTCGGCGCCGGCCTCAACGGCACCGTCCTTCACTACACCGCCAACAAGGCGCCGTTGCAGAAGAACGATCTCATCGTGATCGACTCCGGGGCCGACTTCGGCGGCTACACCGCGGACGTCACCCGGACCATTCCNGCGAGCGGTCGATTCACCGAGCGGCAGCGGGAGATCTACGAACTGGTGCTCCGCGCGCTCAAGGCGTCNACCAAGGCGGTGAAGGCCGGCTGCACGTTCGCGCAGATCGACAAGGCGTCCCGCGACATCATCACCAAGGCCGGCTACGGCGACCGCTTCTTCCACGGCATCGGGCATCACCTCGGCCTCGAGGTGCATGACATCACACCGAAGGGACCGTTGAAGGCGGGTGCCGTCATCACGATCGAGCCGGGCATCTATCTCCCGGACGAGAACTTCGGCGTTCGAATCGAAGACGACGTCGTGGTCACGCGAGACGGATGTGTGAACCTGACCAGCGGCATCCCAAAGAGCGTCGCCGCGATCGAGAAGGCCATGGCCGCTCGCTGATTCACCCGGCCAGAGAATGTCGTATGACANGGGTCGGGCCGGTTTCAGCCTTCGGAACCAGCGTGCAGCGCGAGCAACGTCACCGACCAGACCGGCGGAAACGAGCTGATCAGGACGCCGAACCAGATCAGNACTCGAGCGACGCGCAGTCTGGTCCTCGANATCACTTCGCACGCGATGATGACGAAGAGAATCAGTCCGAACTTGAAGAGAATCGCGCCATTCAGNCCCCAGGCGTCGATCACCAGTCGGGCGACCGGATTCACTTCGCTGCCGCCATCCCGCAGGATCACCCAGGTCAGCATGATGTCGAGGCTGCTGACGAAGAGCAGCCAGACATAGAGTTCTGGAAATCGCATGTCCGGGAGATCGAGAAGACCGGGTTGGTCGATTCCCTCATCGATGCGACTGATTTCTCCACGACGAACGTCGTGACGCCCGGTCCGATCGGATTGTCCTGCATCATTCATTTCGGCGATCCAGAGAGTGGACTCGCGATACAGCGTAATCGATACCGGNTTCCCCGCCCGACGACACCGACTGCCGTCCCGTATTCTTCAGGCCCCATCGGCGGTGGCATCGATTGATTCGGACGGAGCGTCGTCCGGGTTCCAAAATGGCGTCCCCTCCGCACGACGAACCGATTCCGGACGCCAGGCGGAGATCCAGACTCGTCTCGATGCGAGCATCGGCACGAGGCTCGCTGCGAGGAATCCTGCCGCCAGCGGATCGCCCAGCGCAACCCCCTTCGCCATCAGACGCCTTGCCTCCCCCCGGTGCCCCGCTCCGCCGAGTCGACGAGCACACTTTCGGATCCAATCGCAGGTGTAGGTCTGGATTGCCTTTCGACTCTCCCGATCGATTCCCAGATCCCGGCGACGCGACACTTCACGGGAGAGATCTTCGAGCGCTGGAATCATCGTCCGAGCCGAATCGACCTCGTCACCGGTGACCGCGGCCGAGTGCATTCGGTATCGCCCCAGTGGGCCCGGGTGCTCGATCATCGGCCCCATCGCGACCAGCATCCCCGGGAGATAGCAAGCCTCGCCACCGCCAAGGTGCCCCTCGATGTAGGGGCGTTCACCCAGACGCCGAAGCGCGGATGAACGTGCGCAGAAAAAACTCGGGAGAATCGGAAGCCCATGATTCACAGATCGACGAAATCCGCTCGCGTCATGTCGGATCAGCGTCGAGTCGATCGACTCCTCGTAGGGATCGGGCGACTCCGCGGGATGACAGAAACAACGGAATCTTGCGAAACCCGCAAGCGCCGAAGGGTCGGATTCCATCGATTCGACCATCCGATCGAGGTAGATCGGGTGCCAGAGATCGTCCGCGTCGAGCAGACAGAGAAGATCTCCGGACGCTGCCTCGATACCGTCGTTCCGAGCAGCCGCTATTCCGCCATTTTCCCGACTGATGACCTTGGTGACCACCGGATGGGAGGACGCGATGCTGTTGGTGTCGTCGACGGATCCNTCGTCGATCACGATCACTTCGTCGGGCGCTCGAACCTGATCCGAAATCGAGTCGAGCGTCTCGATCAGAAGGGAAGAGGCGTTGTACGCAGGTATGACGATGCTGACGCGCATGCGACCTTTCGAAAATGCAACCGCTCCCTGCGCAGAGAATAGCTCGTGACGACGACGAGGCCTCACAAACCCGACAAGTGCGCGAAGGAACCCATGGCCACCGAGATTCTCGGACACTCCACCACACAAAAACGCAACGCTTCCGCGCAGATCAGATCAACGGATCGTGACTGGGCAGGTTATGGGCTGGCGCCACGTTCAACTGGACCAGCTTCTCACCCTGGATCCGCTTCGCCTCGTCGGGGTCGACGAAGTCCGAGTGGCAGTTCGCCTTCCCGTCTTCCTTCGGCAGGTCCTTCTTCGCCTTGCTCGCGAGCTTGTGGATCTCGTCGGGGCTCAGGACACCCCGCTTCTCGAGGATCTCCTGCTGCTCCGGGGTGAGCGCATCGGACCGGACCGCCTTGCCGCGATCGAAACCTTCGGCCTTGCCGCTGGCGAACTCCTGGATCTCCTTCGAGATCCGGACGCTGCACCAGTCATGGCCGCACATCGCACAGAAGTCCGTGTCCACGTCGAGGTCTTCGTCGTGGTACGCCCGCGCCGTGTCGGGGTCGAAGGAGAGATCGAAGTGCTTCTGCCAGTTCAAGGCCGCGCGGGCCTTGGTGAGTTCGTCGTCGTTGTCGCGGGTTCCGGGAATGCCCAACGCGATGTCCGCGGAGTGCGCCGCGATCTTGTACGCGATGCAGCCCTGCTTCACGTCGTCCCGCTTCGGGAGCCCGAGGTGCTCNTTCGGGGTGACGTAGCAGAGCATCGACGCCCCGTGATACGCCGCCGCCGTCGCCCCGATGCACGACGTGATGTGGTCGTAGCCGGGAAACATGTCCGTGACCAGCGGGCCGAGCACGTAGAACGGCGCCCCGTGGCAGAGCCGCCGCTGCAACTTCATGTTGAATTCGATCTGATCGAAGGGGACGTGGCCCGGNCCCTCGATCATGACCTGCACCCCGCAGCGCCAGGCCCGNTCNGTGAGTTCACCCAGGGCCTCCAGCTCCCCGAGCTGGGCCGCGTCGGTCGCGTCCGCGAGTCCGCCGGGCCGGAGGCCGTCGCCGATCGAGAACGTGACGTCGTGGCGCCGCATGATCTCGCAGATCCGTTCCCACGCGGTGTACATCGGATTCTCCGCGTCGTGCGTGAGCATCCATTTCGCGAGCAACGAACCACCTCGACTGACGATTCCGATGAGTCGGTCGCGGACCAGCGGGATGTGAGCCTTTCGGACCCCGGCGTGGATCGTGAAGTAGTCGACACCCTGCGCCGCCTGATGCTCGAGCGTCTCCATGATCATGGTTTCATCGAGGTCTTCGATCTTCCGGCCGATGATCATCGAATAGATCGGCACGGTGCCGATCGGCACCGTCGAGTTTCGGATGATCGCCTCTCGCGTGGCGTCGAGATCGCCACCGGTGGAGAGATCCATCACCGTGTCGGCCGCCCACCGTTCCGCCCACTTGAGCTTCTCGACCTCCTCGTCGGTGGAGCTGCTGACCGGAGACGCTCCCATGTTCGCGTTGATCTTGGTCTTGGACGCGCGGCCGATCGCCATCGGATCGAGTTCGAACTCGAGATGGTTGCGGTTGGCGGGAATCACCAGGCGACCCGACGCGACCTCGTCCCGGACCTGGAANGCGGTGAGGTGGGTCTCCCGCTCGGCGACCCGGGTCATCTCCGGCGTGACCACGCCCAGTCGGGCCTGTTCGAGCTGGGTGATCGCCTCGAAGCCGGCGGGCGGNACCGCNCGGATCCAGTCNCCGANCGNCGCNTGNTTGTGTCCGCCACAACCGGAGTCCGGACCGTCGGTCGCCTCGATGGTCCAACCCTCTGGCAGGAAGTCCCACGCGGTCGACGTGCTGGGTTTCGGCATGCCCGGCGTGTCGGGCGAACTGAAGCTCAGCGGCCCGCCGATGTCGGCGCGGTGGGCGAACGATCCGGGGGTCGTCCCTTCGCCGGTCGAGGACGGGTCCTCGGCGCCATGAATCGGGAACCGCCAACGCGGATCTTCGGAGGGTGGGGTGATCATCTCGGACTCCGATCGGGCCACTGGGGGCCGAAGGGACTGGTCCGTCGCGGAGGAGCCGCGCGTCGATGACGCCACGGGCCACTTCCCTCCGCCGGTACCAGCCGGATCAGGTTCAACGGGTGCATCTCAGTACACGGTCGATTGGACCGCGACGCCCCGAGTGGCTGCCGAATGGTAGCACGCCCGCGTTCATTCCTCCCGTTCCGACCGCCGGTCCACGGCGGGCCACGGCGGCCCACCGTCTAGAATCCGGACATGACCGACCGTGATCCATCCCCCCCCACCATCGAGGACATCCGCACCGCCGCCCGAAGGATCGAACCGTACGTGCACCGAACTCCGGTCCTCACGTGCACGCGAATCGACGAGGTCGCCGGTGCGGAGATCCACCTCAAGTGCGAGAACCTTCAAAAGGTCGGTGCGTTCAAGGCGCGGGGGGCGACCAACGCGGTGTTCTCCCTCGATGATCGACTCGCGGCTTCCGGCGTGGTGACCCACTCCTCGGGCAACCATGCCCAGGCCCTGGCGTGGGCCGCGCAGCGTCGGGGCATCCCCGCCCACATCGTGATGCCGACCAACGCCCCCACCGTGAAGCGAAACGCCGTCATCGACTACGGTGGCATCGTCCACGACTGCGAGCCCACCCTCGAGCAGCGGCTCGCGACGTGCGAACGCGTCGCGGCGGAGACCGGCGGCGCGATCGTCCCCCCCTACGACGACGATCGAATCATCGCCGGCCAGGGGACCATCGCCCTCGAAGTGCTCGGACAGGTTCCCGGTCTCGATGCGATCGTGGTGCCGGTCGGCGGTGGCGGGATGATCGCGGGCATCACGATCTGCGTGAAGGCGATCGCCCCGGAAATCAAGGTGGTCGGCGCCGAACCGGAACTGGTCGACGATGCGGCGCGGTCCCGAAGATCGGGACGCATCGAATCCCATCGGGGCGATCCGACCGCCACCATCGCCGACGGACTTCGCACCACGCTCGGCGAACGAACCTTCCCGACCATCCGGGATCAGGTCGACGACATCGTGACCGTGCCGGAACGCGGCATCCGCGACGGGCTTCGAATGGTGATGGAACGGGCGAAACTGGTCATCGAACCCAGCGCGGCCGTCGGCATCGCCGCACTCGGCACCGAGGACTTCCGGCGCCATGGATTCCAGCGGATCGGCGTCGTGCTCTGCGGGGGCAACCTCGACCTCGACGCGCTTCCCAGTCTCCTCTGAACCGAACCGGCTCGACGCCGACCGTTCAGCCCGTCCAGGCGGCGATGAAGAGCCCGAGGTCCGAACCGTTCACGATCCCGTCGAAGTTCAGATCCTCGGGGCAACCGATGCAGACGCCCCAGGAACTGATCAGGAATCCGAGATCGGCACCGTTGACGATCCCGTCGTCGTTGAAGTCCGCGGGATTCTGCGACGTCTGACCGGAGGCGATGATCTGCACGGAGAGGTCGGCCGTGGCCGCCACGCTGGTGATCGTGCCTCCGAGCAGCACCCCGGCGGTCTCGTCGCCCGGCGGGAAGGTCGGCAGCTCCAACGGGATCTGCTCGAATGGCGGGAATTCGACCTGCTGGTCACCACCGGCCTCGACCTCGCTTGAAAGCATGAGGACGGTCTCGCTCGCGCCGATCTCGAGGGTGCCTGCGAACGGAACCAAGAAGGGGAAGTCGAAGGCCTGGGTACCGGCGCCGAAGTCGATCTCCACCGCGATGATCCCGGGAAGCACTGAATCGAATTCGTAGGTGTCGCCGACCGGCGAGACGAGCACATCCGCCGGCGACGCCGAGCGGATCACCAGGCTCAGGATGGTGCCGGACGGAAGCGGAATCGGGATCTCGAAGCCACCGGGGTAGATCGAGAACGGCGAGTAGGTCCGGAACGTCTGGAGGACGATCGCCAGATCCACGCCGACCGGAACGCTTCCACCCGACAGCACGTCGAACTCGAAGCCGTCGATCCCGAGAATCCCGTCTGCGATGTCGATCGCGTCGATGGTGATCAGGCCCGATGGCTGCGACTGCACGGCCGGTGAATCGATGGCGAAGACGGCGCTGTATTCGACCGGAAGATTGCCGCTTCCTCCGAACAGGCCGGGGCGGGTCTGGGTTCCGTCGGAATTGGTCTTCGCGTCGTAGTCACCGATGAGGGTCCCGTCGAAGGGCACCGAGACCAGAAGCGACTGATCGACGATGCTCTCCTTCGATTCGACGAAGAGATCCTGCCCGATGGCCGTGGCGGACAGGTTCGAGAGGACCGTGACGAGCAGGGCGCGGCGGGCGAGGGTTTCGGAAATCATGGGACGTTTCTCCGGTGTCATTGTGGGCCATCCCACGTCCGATGCCAGCGAATAAGCCCAACCTCGCGGTGATACCCCGCGATATTCAGGGGCAATCGCCCCAGCCGACGAAGAGCCCGCCCAGGTCCTGTCCGTCGACCGTGCCGTCGCCGTCGAGATCGGCGGGGCAGACGCCGGTGCAGTCGCCCCAGGCCGCGAACAACAGACCGAGATCGACGCCGTCGACGATGCGATCGCCGTTGAGGTCGCCCGGGCAGGGTACGGCGGTGCAGGACAGTTCCAGCAGGTAGTGGAGTCCGTAGGTCCGCGGCAACGGTTCCTCGTCATCGTCGGGAGGATTCTTCGGATCGATCTCGTCGCAGGGCAGCCCGGACCGAAGCGACCGGCCATCGGCACCGGATTCCACGACGAGGTGGTATTCGCCATCCGGCAGATCGAATACCCACTCGTCACTGCTGCATGGGTCGACGGGCCGTCGATCAAGCACGCTGATCGGGCCCTCGCACGATCCGGTGACGATCAGCATTCGGGCGGGGAATTCGGTCTGCAATCGGACCACCACCGGCCCGTCGCGGGTGTCGGGAATCCGGAACCAATCGACGTCCCTCGGCACCCTGGTCGTGGTCTTCCCGTAGATGAATTCACCACAAGCGATCGTTTCGGCGTTGATCTCGATCGCCCCACCACCACACCCATCGTTGAATCGCTCGTAGCAGGGTTCGCCTTCCGCGCGGGCGCCGGGCGGCGGAACGATCGGGCACTCGAAGGTCCCCGCACACCAGGACTCCGCCTCCGCGACGCAGATCTCGTCCCAGGTGCCGTACCCGCAGAAGGGATCGTGCATTCTCACCAGCTCGCAGCAGGTCTCGTCGAGACATCCGCCGGTGTCGTGGATCTCCAGACATCCGCCGAGGTCGGGGCAGTACACGTCACCGCAGAGTTCTCCAGCCTGTTCGACGCAGGTCTCGTCCCAGACCACTTCGCAGCAGAAGGCGTCGTTCTTGCAGACCAGTTCGCAGCACTGCGGCTGGAGACAACCGGGCCCGTCGTGCGGCTCGTCGCAGGGCGGTCGATCGGGACCGCAGTCGGACTGAGCCTGGACCGCGGAGGTGAACAGCGACACCATTGCGACGACGGCGACGCGGGCGAGTGGATTGCTCATCGTCGCCTCCGCTCTTCCGTCGCTGCCGGCGCGTTCGAGGTCGGACTCGAATCGGCACGCACGTCGCCGCCGACGGTCTCGAGAAACAACGCCAGATCGACTCCCGTGACCGCGCCATCGCCATTCAGATCGCCGATCGCCTCGCGATCGATCGCGAAGCCCGAAGGCGAATTCCGCGGCGTTGTGGCCCGACCCGTCCGGGTGACGAATCCGTCACCACAATCCGAATCCTCCTGAGGTGTGAGATTCGGCAGGAACCACACCGAATTCGAGATCAACTCGACGGCCAGAACGTCCTGATCGCAGTCACCGTCGAGGTCGGTGATCGACACGGCACGAAAAAAACTGTCCGAACCGATCTGCTGCGGCGGTTCGAAGGTCACTCGTCCGTCACCACCTTCGGCCACGGGCACCGTCCGGTTGTCGAGCGCCATCACCGGCCCGGGAAGGGCGTGGCCCACCACCGCATCCAGATCCTCATCGCCGTCGAGATCGCCGAGGGCGACCGCGTAGGCGTAACCGAGCTGAGTCGCGGGAAAAGCCCGCTCCCGCTGCAGTTCGATGCCGGACGGGGCGCCGCCGTTCTCGAAGACACCGAGATGCGACGGCGAATCGAGCAGAATCAGGGGGACGACGAGATCCTCGTCGCCATCCGAATCGACATCGCCGATTCCAAGGTTCGTCATGCCGCCGATCTCGCCGGACACCCGCGGCGGTCGCCAGCCGGCGTCCGGCTCGAAGGTGCCGTCGCCTCGATTGAGAATCACGCACGCCCGGCTCGCGCCGGTCGCGACCACCACCAGGTCTCGATCGCCATCCCGGTCGATGTCCAGGGTGTCGATCGCCTGCGGGTAGGGATGACCCACCTCCGCCTCGGCGATCACCACGTCCGCACCACGGGCGAAGCCACCCGTTCCATCGTTGAAGAGGATCTCGATGATCGGCAGCCGATGGTTCATCGCCGCGATGTCCGGATCACCGTCGCCGTCGAGATCGTCGACGACCAGGGCGCGGGGCTCGCGGCCCAGTCGGATTTCTTCGAATTCCGAGAACGTCCCGTCTCCGAATCCACGAAGCACGGACAGTCTTCCCCGCAGGGAGCGGACCGCGAAGCAGAGGTCCAGGTGGCCGTCTCCGTCGAGGTCCGCGATCTCCACCCAGTCCGTCTGTCCGCCGGTCACCAGTTCGACCGGCGTTCCGAGAACACCGTCTTCGTTCGGGACGAGGTACGCAAACCCTTCCGAGTTCCGACCGGCGACCACCAGATCCGGATCACCGTCCGCATCGAGGTCGGCGACCGCGACCATCGTCGGCGAATGGGGCGTGGGCATCGTGACCACCTGTGGCGGGCCGAAGAGAAACGGGCCGTCCGCCGACGCCGGGGCGGACAGCCCCGTCGCACCGACCATCGCCGCCACCGAAGCCCACCCCCATGAAGGCTTCGAAGCGGCGGCGAAGGGTGATCGAAATTCACTGGCAGGTCGCGACACGCGGTCTTCCATTCCGTGATCAGGAAACGATGCGGACGAGACGAGTGTAGGTCCGGTCGCTGCGAACCCACCGTTCACGTGCCGACCTCGGTCGAGATTCCGCCGGGATCGCCTGATTCAGGTCCCGGAACCTGTGGTTCGCATGAAACCGACGGGTGGTTCGCTTGATCCCGCGCCGCGGCGTGGTTTCAGCCTTCTCGTTCGAGAAGTCGGTCGATCGCTTCCATTCGACGGGTGTGACGAGGCTCGTCCGGTTCGAGCACCACGAGCGCCTCGATGTGACGTCGGGCCGCCGCGAGATCGCCCGCTTCGACCGCACATGCGGCCGCGAGTTCGCGATTCGCCGCGTGGTAGGGGTTCATCCGAACGCCTCGTTCCGCGGCGGCATGGGCCTCCTGCCGCGCCCCGATCTTCCGGGACAGCCTCGCGATCTCGAGCGCGAAGCTGTTGTCCTTGACGCTTCGAAGATCGAGTTCGACCAGGTGCGGGATCGCCTGCGTCGGATCCTCTCCATCGAGCAGGTCGCGAGCGAGCACGCGATGCGGATAGGGATCGACGGGTCGGGCCGTGGCGTAGCGTTCGAGCATCGACCGCACCCCGTCGTCGACGAAGGAATCGGTTCGCATTCGACGCCGGATCGCGAGTTCGAGCAGGTCCGGGTGGTCGGGAAACTCCTGCAGGAGCGCCTGAAGGTCGTCATCGCCGATTTCGACCGGCGGTCGCTGGAGGTTCGGCCACGCCTCGCCGACCGTGCGGGCGGCCTCGGCGGATTCACCGGGCCGCAGCGGACGACCGATCTCCCCCGCGACCAGGTTCGCGATCCGGGCCAGTCGCGCCTGCCTCGCATCCTCGAGTCCCGCGACCTGATCCGCATCCCGCATCCGGCCCCGATCCGCGAGTTCGTCCAGCGAAGGCGATGGGTCGAGTCCCCAGCTTCGGACCTGGGTTCCCGCCCAACCGATGAAGTCACGGTGGAATTCGTCGCGGGAGACCCCGAGGGCCCGCGGAATCGCGTCCTTCTCCTGAACACCGTCGAAGTACAGGTCGATCAACTCGACCAGAGCCGACTCACCCCAGCGTTCGTTCATGAACTCGACCATCCAATGCCCCTGCGCATACGCGAAGCTGCGATCACCGGGCCGCTTGGGCCGGACGAACGCCCAGTTGATCTCGTCGAGATCGAAGAGATCACCACGTCTCCATCGCTCCGCGAGCTGACTCGCGATTCGATACTCGCGAGGCACGCCCTCGATGCTCACCGCCGCCGCCTCGGTGAGCCAGTGCGGAATCCGGTTGCGGGTCTGGCTGAGCGTGATGGTGTGCGCGTATTCGTGCCGGAGCACCCGCAACCAGTCGAAGAGACCGAGGTGCTTGTCGGGCGGTCCTTCCCGCGGAACTTCGATCGCGATCAGCGGGCCGGTGCACGCGGCGATCGTGTGAATCGCCGGCATGCCGGTGATCCGAACCGCGAAGAACTTGTGATCGGGCATCAACTCGATCACCGTCTTCCGGTCGGGTTCGTGTCGGAACCGGTTCGCGAGATCGGCGTGCATCTCCTCCAGCGGACCCAGCATGCCCTTCGCGACCACCTCGTCCACGCCGGGTCGGTACTTCAGAACGAAATGTTCGCTCTCGAGCACTTCGAAGCCTTCGATCTCCTCGAGCAGGAACTCGCTGAACGCGGCCCGCTTGTTGTAGGGGTCGAGCGTGGTCGCGGTGTCCAGCGCGGATCGCGCCGCGGCATCCCGGCCCGACTGCATTTCGAGCAGCCCCAGTTCGACGTGCGGCGCGGACCATGCGGGGCGACGTCGAATGGCCTCGGCGAGCGCGTCAGCGGCCTCCTCGTACTGCCGATCGAAGGAGAGCGCGGATCCGACCTCGAACCAGCCCATGGGGGAGTCGGGTTCGACTTCGTCGAGTCGGGCCAGCCAGTCCGCTTCCTCGTTCAGGTCGTAACGGACCGCCGAAGCCGCGGCCCGCAGCGCGATCGCCTCGGGCATCCGCGGATGGCGCGACAGGAGCCCGTCCAGAAACTCCACCGCGAGGTCGGGATCGTTGCGAGTCATTGCGCTGCGAGCTCGAATGAGCGTCGCCAGCGGGTGTCCCGTCGAGGGCTCGTCCTCGACGTCGAGCAGTCCGTGCAGCCGGTCGAGCGTCGCCGCCGCCCGCTCCGCCGAGTCGAAGTCGAAGGAGCGCAGGGCGATCATTCCCAGCTCGAACCAGGACGCCGCGAGCCTGGGATCCAGCGCCAGCGCCTCGTGCAGGGCGGGGATCCCTTCACCGATGCTGGACCGTTCGATCAGAAGCTGGCCCTCCAACAACCGTGGCCGGGGATCGAGCCGGTCGATCATGGTCCGCGCCGTACCGAGTCGATCGAGCATGGTCTGGAAGTCATCGGGCCGACCACCACCGGCGTCGAGCCGGATCCGCATCGCATCCACCTGGGCGAGGCTCGATCCGATCTCGGGGGGCGAGACCGCGTCCGCGATTCGGATCGCGTTCTCGGCCGCGGCCAGCGCCTCGTCGCGACGGCCGAGGGCATGCAACAGTCGAGCCCGCGCCGTCTCCATCGCGGCCGTTCTCGAGTCGACGTCGGCCGCCTGATCGAAGAGCGCGATCCCTTCCTCCGATCGTCCCAGCCGCCGCATCGCCTCGGCTCGAAGTTCGACCGGCGCCTCGGCTGCGTCGGCGACCAGATCCCATCGCCCGAGTCCCATCGCCACGAGGGCGCGGCCGAGGCCGTCCTCCGCCACGTCCTCGAGCAGCCAGGTTCCGTGGCGGCGACGCATCGACGCCCGTTCATCGGGCGTCAGCCAGTCCGCCTTCATCGCTTCGACGACGAGCGGCGAAGGCGCCACCGCCCCCGGCACGAGGGCCTGCTCCTGCGCCACCGCCGTCGACGGCAGCACGAGCGTCGCGATTCCCGCGAGGAGCGTCACGGTCCGGTGGAACATGGCCCTGATTCGTCGACGTCGTCGGTTCACTTGGACTCGATCCTCCATACCTTCGGGTCGACCTCGGGGGCTTCGAGCCACCGCCGGGCGTTGGCGTCGATCCCCGCGTTCAGTACGGGATCGAAGAACCGGACCGTGGTGCGGTCGCCGTCACGCTCGCGAAGTTCCACCGCGAAAGGAAGGTGGGCTTCGCCGACGAGCCAGAGATCGATGCTGGCGATCTTCCGGTTTTCGGCCATCTCCGTCCCTGGTTTCGGCACGAGGTGAAGACCGGTCACGCCGTCCGCGGACTTCGCGATCCGATCCGGCACCGCCGGCGCGAGCGTGACGTCGAAGTGGCGGATGATGTCCGCGCTTCGTTGTCCGATCGGAATCGGGATGGGGCCGTCGCCCAGTCGAAGCGGATCCCGACGATCCCCCGGCTCGGCCACGCGGCGCCGGACGAGTCGCTTCGCCTCGTGGTCGTAGTCACTCAGGACACCGTCATCGAGTACGAAGTGTTCGAGCCGCTCCCGGGCCCGACCGCTCGGCTCGATCGAACGCTCGAAGACGATCGCGGCACGGCGATGCTTGCGTACCTGGGCTTCGACCTCACCCTCGGCGGACGGGGCGGCGTTCGGAGTCGCCTCCGCCGCGAGCGGCGGCATCACCATGTACACCCGCCCGAACCGCTTCTCCGTCTCGTCCGCGAGGTCGTCGTAGGTATCCATGCGGACCCGGGACGCGAAGTCCCGCAGACCGAGGGTCTGCGCATCGATCGCTCCGAGAAGCCGGCGGGTTTCGGGATCCTCATCGGCGGCGACGTCACCCGTGCCTGCCGCCGGCAAGCGTGAGACGCCGGTCAGCCGGAGCGACCACGAATCGACCGGCGTGCAGCAGGCCGGCAGCGCCACTTCGGCGTCGTCGCCGATCGGCATCGCGGCGATCCCGTCGATCGAGACGACGGCGATGAACAGCCCCGCGAGGACCGAGGCCGTCGACCTGCTCGAACCGCTCCTGATCCTGCGACTTGGCATCCGGTGAACCCCTCCGGAGATCCCGATGCAGGATCTCTCCAACATGGTTCGCGTGAAGCGGCGGCGGGACCACCCCGCGGGGCCGACTTCCCGAAGAACCGGCGTCATTCTCCCATCAAGCCGCGATCCGTGCGTCCGGACGGCGACGGGAGACCCGAGGCGGGAGGAACCCACGACCTCTATGTTGTCATGACCGTCCGAATTCCGCACCCCGGACAGAGGAGACGCCGATGACTTCGCGACCAAGCCAGACCATGATCGAAGGCCCCGACGGACGAAGGCGTCTCCAGACCGATTCCCCCTGGGAACCCCGCATGGGCTACAGCCGGGCGGTCCAGGCCGGTCCGATGATCTGGGTCGCCGGCTGCGTGGGCATCAATGCCGACGGCACCTGGCCGGAGGGACTCACCGCCCAGACCCGCCGCTGCGTCGAGCGGATCAGGGAAGCCCTCGAACCATTCGGCGGGTCGCTCCACCACGTCGTCAAGGTCCGCATCTACACCACCGCCATCGATCGATGGGAGGAGATCGCCGCGGTCATGGGACCAGCGTTCGACGACATCCGGCCGGCGAACGTCCTGGTCGAGGTGGCGAAACTCGTCGAAGGCGCGCTGGTCGAGATCGAAGCGGAAGCGTTCCTGCCACCGGATGCCTGATCACGACGTTGACGTGAACCATCTCACCCGAGTGGAACGCTTTCGACCACTTCGAGCCCGAAGCCGTGGAGGGTCGGCCACGGACGGGGATGGTTGGTGAGCAGCCGGAGCTTCGAGAGCCCGAGGTCCCGAAGGATCTGGCTTCCGATCCCGAGCTCGCGCTGATCCATGGGAATCACCTTCGAACCG
>NYSY01000020.1 GCA_002683215.1 Planctomycetaceae bacterium | reverse complement strand
TCGTCGCGTCCTCGGGAATCGACGACAGGTCGAAGGTCAGAAACGGCGCGTTGCGGGAGGTCATGCAGTAGCCGCCCATCGTGGTGCAGCCCTTCATGGAGAGCGACGACGCGTTGACGGAAGTCATCGAGTGGTTGGAGCAGCAGTTCGGGATGGAGCCTGAACTCACCTGCACGCCGGCCTCGTAGCGAGGGATTTCGATCACGACGTTATCCGCGACGGCTGGAATGACCAGCAGCCCGAGGGACGAGAGGAGGGCGGAGTGGAGGTGGATGCTTCGCTGGCTCATGGTGACGCTCCTGGGAGTTGAGAACCCCGGACCCGTGCGTTGACGCAACGATAGTTTACCAAAAGCACTGAGTGCATTCAGGGCGATTGTATTTGTATCCTTAAAACCCCTTCAAGGGCCGTTAATCAGGGTTTTTCGGGCCGCATGTCCGCTGGAATCGCGGCTTCATTCTGAAATCCGACCATGCTGGCGACCGAGGTCACGCCTTCATTGATCCTGAATGCACCGACAGAACGACGTTCCGACGCGGCCGAATCCGGCGAAGGGAAGCGAGCCGTCGGCGCCGTTCGTGACGCGGAGTACGGTTCCTGCGAACACGGTTGAAGGCCAGCGATCAAGCCAGCGATCAGGCCAATGAGCAAGTCACGAACGAAGATGAAACCGCCGGTACGAAACGCCGGTGCCCCGAGCATTCCTCGCGAACGATCGTCGAGGCAAGTCGGTGGTGTCGCTCGGCGGGTTCGTGAATGGAGTTCGCCGGGATGAATTCTGCGCGAGCCGAGTCAGGGTGAAAACGTGATACCTTCTGCGGAGCGTCACCTTTCTGGAGAAAGCCCGTGATCGATCATCTGCTTTTCGTCTACGCCTTCAATCTTCGTCACGCTCGTCACCTGGTCGAAGGCCTCACGCCGGAGCAGGGCGTCGCCCAGCCCGGCGGACTCGTCAACCATGTCGCGTGGTCGATCGGTCACCTCGCCCTCACCTCGGACGTCGTCGCGATGGANCTCGGGCAGGCGCAGGTGTTNCCGCCCGAGTGGATGGAGCGGTTCTTCCCCGGGATGCCGATCACGGGCGACGTCGACGCCTATCCGCCGCTCGCCGACCTGCTCGCGCAGCTTGAGATCTCCCACACCCGCCTCTCGACCCTGATCCCGACCCTGTCGGCGGAGGACCTGGAGGTCGAGCCGAAGATGGACCTCGTCCGTCGGCGTTTCGCCCGCGTGGGGCAGTTCGCGACCTACGCCATGACGGCGCACGAGGGCGTGCACCTCGGACAGGTCGCCGACATTCGACGCGCGCTCGGACTCGTGAACACGGATCTCTGAACCAACCTCAATTCGGGATCGCGGACGCTTGGTCCGGTTCACGACGCCATCGACCTGCTCAACCTGATCCACCTGATCGTTGGCGTCCGGACCGATCACGATGGCGTGATGGGCTTCGATCTCACCGATCACGAAAGAGGTCATGCCCTTTCGGTTCGTGGGGACGCGGGTCCGCTTCGGGGTGAAATAATCAGGTGATCGACACGTTGAAAAGCCCTTGCCGGGGATCGGCGGGCGGATCGCCCTTGGATTCCCCGCTGATTCCAGCCTTGAAGCGAGGTGATCGACCTCCCTTCCGGTAGTCTTGGCACCTGCGGTCAGGGGGCCGGCCTCGTGAACCGGCGCCTGCTTGGATGGCACCTGGGGGAACACGCCGATGATGCTTCTTTCGGTCGGGCTTCTGCTGCTGATCACGGCGACCCATGTCTTGCTGAGATGGGTGGCCGGGCGGCTGAGGGTGCCACGCGAGTCGTGCCCCGGGTGTGGCCACCCCGTGCATGGCCTGGTGGAGCCGCGGTGTCCTGAATGTGGCGGGGACCTTGGGGCCGGCGTCGTCGGCGCCGGAAGGAGCCGGCCCCGGCGTGGTCTCTGGCTGGGCGTGGTCACCCTTGTCCTGGCGGTGATCGTGCCTGCGGTCTCGCTGGGCGTGTTCAACGCGAGCTGGACGGCCATCATGCACTGGGCGGGGTTGATTCAACGGGCGGTCGATNTGGACCGCGTGGTCACGGTCGGCATCGACCAGTCGAATCGGATGTCGGTGGCGAGTACCGCGCGTTTCGTGACGCGGAACGGCTCGAACGCGACCGGCGAGGTCGAGGTCACCTTGCGGTCGGATGAACAGGAACTCGCGGCCTGGGCAGGGACCGGTCCGGTCGTGGGGCCGAACAGCAGCGACGTCATCGTCGATGGGATGGAAGCGGTGGAAGCCCTTCGCCTGCAGATCCCCCCGAACAGTGATTCGCGGTTCGCCCCGATCCTCCATGACCCGGACGACGCCTTGATTCTCGCGCGAACCATCACCAACTATGCCGGTCCCAACGGTGGCGTCTCNTCGAGCGTCGAAGACAGTCGAGGCCGGTCGATGTTCAATGGTGGCATCTCCGCCACCAGCAACAACCGGATGGGACTGGTCTGGCCCTCGGCGATCTGGTTCGCCCCGGCCTACGTGATCTCCGGCGTGATCTTCCTGGCGTACCTCTGGCTCGGGGTGCGGATCCTCCGGGAACGTGGCCGTCTGCAGCCCTTCAAGCCACACGTCGACGAGGTGTGACGTCGTCGATGCGGAATGCAGGTCCGGCCCCGGGCGGCGGTTCGTGCATCGCGGCGAGTCCCTCGATCACCGCACCGCGGGCTTGAACGGTGATGGCGTTGCTCGTGGTGTCGGCCTCGCACCCTTCCTGAAGTCGTACGGGCCGTGCGAATGGTCTTGCAAAGCGGTTGACGGGTACGATGATGGAGTACACCGCCCTTCGAGGGCATCGACTTCGCTCACCCGAGACCCGCGATGAATCAACCGTACACCGTCGCTTCGATCCTGCTCGCAGCCAGTGTCGTGCCAGCATCCGCTTCAGCCCCTCCGATCACGATCGAGGGGCGCTTCGACGACTGGTCCGATCGGCCGGTGACGCAGGCCGATCCGCGGGGNGATGGCCCGCTCGACATCACGAGCCTCAAGCTCGGCGACGAACCCGACTGGTTCCAGTTCCTGATCGAGAGTCCGGTGGACTTCGACCTCTCGGAGGGCAACGAGCTCGTCCTCCTGATCGACACCGACGACGATGCCTCCACCGGTCTTCAGGCCGAAGGCATCGGGGCGGAGATCCGCTTCGTCTTCGGAGAAAGGGAAGGGCGGTTCTACCCGAGCCCCACCTCGAACNCCCAGTCGGGAACCCAGATCTGGCACGGCGATCTCGCGCTCCAGGGGGCGCCCACCGTCACCTCGAGCCGTTTCGAAGTGGCCCTCGCCCGGAATGCGACGGTCGGCGGCGAGGCGGTCTTCACCGGCGAGACCATCACGCTGGTGTTCGTCGATGGGGGCGGAGAACGCGTCCCTGATTCCGGATCGATCCAACACGTCTTCGATCTGGCGGATCCTCCAACCGCCCGAGACGTCCCGCTCGACAAGGAACGCGNNGAGGACGTGCGCCTGATCAGCTGGAACGTCCTCAACGACAATCCCTGGGATGCCTCGGAGTCGGGGAAGTTCGCGCGGATGATCCAGGCGATCGAGCCGGACATCCTGAACCTTCAGGAGATCTACGACCACTCCCCGAACCAGACCCGCAATCGTTTCGTCGGCTGGATGGNNGGGAGTTCGAAGGACTGGTACGTGGCCGGCAACAACGACTGCAAGACGATCTCCCGCTACCCGATCCTGCACAGCGAACCATTGAGCGGCAATCTGGTCGTCCTCGTCGACACCACCGACGTCCTCGGACGGCCGCTTCTGATCTTCAACGCCCACACGCCCTGTTGCGGCAACGACGATGGGCGGCAGTGGGAGATCGANGAGATGCTTCAGTTCCTCGGCCGGGTGCGGGCGGGGAATCACGACGACATCCCGAGCGACGTCGCGGTCCAGATCGCCGGCGATCTCAACCTCGTGGGTTTCGCCCAGCAGCTCGATTCGCTGGTGGAGGGCGACATCGTCAATGAGTCCGAATTCGGCCCCGACATCGCGCCCGACGTCGACGGCTCGTCGTTGCTGGATCCGTTTCCCCTCCAGACCGAAAGCCGGCTCGCCTACACGTGGCGGAACGACTGGTCGTGGTACTGGCCGGGCCGACTCGACNTCTCGATCATCTCCGATTCCGTCCTCGAACCCGGTCGGCAGCTCGTTCTGGAGACCCGCCGGATGAGCGCCTCCAGACTGGCCGAACACGGGCTGCAGGCCGACGACTCCGGGTGCTCGGACCATCTCCCGATCATCTGCGACGTCCGACCGCCCGCCGGGCCGGCGGGCGACCTGGATGGTGACGGTCTGGTCAACGGATCCGACCTCGGCATCCTGCTCGCCGCCTGGGACACGTANTCCGAAATCGCCGACCTCGACGGCGACGGCATCGTGGACGGCCGGGACCTGGGCCTGATGCTCGTCGACTGGTCCGGTTGATTCGTCGGCGCGAACGGTCACGGCTCGGTGGGGCCGGTCCTGACGCTTGGCCTTCCAGGAATCAGTCCCAGCGGGCAGTCGCTCCGCGGCTCGGGCTCCGCGGTGGTTCGCCCCAGGCCTCGGCGCGGGGTCGATGAACGAAAGCCCGTCCCGACGCGAGGTCGAGGCGGGCTGGTGGGTTGGTTTCAATCGGGTCGAAGTCGACCGCGTTCAGTTCGGTGTCATCAGGCGACGGTCCGCTGTCGTCGGGACCGGACACCGGTGGCGCCGATCGCGAGGGCGGCGAGGCCACCGAGACCCGGAACGACGGTGGAAGCGCTGGTCTCCCCGGCTCCGATCGAACCACCGGCGACGTCGTTGTAGGCCCATCCGGTGAGGGTGAGCGTCTCCCCGGTCATGTCCGCGAAGTGCATCCAGCCGAATCTCCGGTCGATCCCGGTACCGAGCGCAAATCCGACGTACCCCCCGTCAGCGTTCCACTCTCCGTGGTACCCATCCTCCACGAAGGGATGGCCATGTTTGTCTTGAGCGAACGCGACGAGGGGATTGCCGTTGTGGGTCTGGAGATTTGACGTGCTCAACCACGAAGAACCGTCTGATCCGTCGCTCACCATCTCGTCTTCGAGCAGGCGAACCGGCACGTCGGGGTAGTAATTGGGAACGGACTGAATCAGCCAGAGATTTTCCGGTCGGTACGTCTGCAGGTGGGCATCCGCCGATACGGGGATGACATAGGTCCAAGTGAAGGGATTCGGCGAGCTCGCTCCGAGTACCTTCACGCCGATTTCGAAGGTCTCACCGGCGATGTCGAACTGGACACTTTCGNTCGTATCGACGCGCTGGCTGATCGGTCCGCTGTAGATGATGCCGGCGTCAGCACTCATTCCGACCATCGCGCAGGCGACGAGCGGGGCGGCGAATCGTTGCATGGATCCTTCTCCGGTGGTGTGGGACGAAAACGTCGCTTCAGAGGAGGCTGCACGCCTCGGGCGAACAGTTTAGTGAATCCGGCCTTTCGTCGGCGGGATCTCTGGAAAGCGGGGAGCCTCCGCAGGGGCTGTCAGACGCGAGTGGAAGGACTCGAACCTTCAACCGCCGGTTTCGTGGACCGAACACGGACGCTGTTTCCCGATCTGGTTCGTCTTNTTCAACAACCTTGTGGCGTGAGCGGGGTGAATCAGTGTCGCGGCCTCACTTGGTGAACGGTTGCCCGGGATATGGAAGGGTTGGAAACAGGCACATGATTGCATTGGTCATGATGCAACCTCCCGCGGCGCTGCGCAGCTCGGCATCCGAGACCGCCTCATGACCGACGGGCGGGGCAGGCATCGTGATGTGCACGCAGTCGTCGGCGTTCTCCACCACCTTCACGTCCATGCCATCGGGCACCGGCATGTCGTACTCGGCCAGGACGGCCTTGGGGTCAGCCATGAAGCGAGCCTTCAACGCCTCGTCCTTCCAGCAGGCGGCAAACAGGGACGCGAGTTGGTTCTTCTGTTCGGTCATCGGTCTACTCCGGTCGCAGGAAAGTGAAAACGCCCCGCAGCAGCGTAGCAGGCGACCGGTCACCGGGACAGGTCGAGACTCCCGCTCGGCGGGTTCGCGGCATTGGGATCCGCGGCCTTCTCTGCGGCCGAGATTCCGCGCGAACGATCCTCGGATCCGAAGAGGACCGGCTCTTTTGAGCCAGGCTTTCCGCTTGGCACAACTGCAGTCTCGGCGATCTTCTCGACGACCTTCTTCGCTCCGGTCGCCTCGGCGACGACTTCGACGACGTCGCCGAGGCCGGTGCCGGCCGAGTACGACATGCCCGTGCCCAGCGGTATCGACGTGAAAGTGGAGACTGCGGACGACTGCGTGCACATCGCCGTATCCGTTCCGCCCGTCGGTCATGGGGAAAGCCCGGGTCACGATTTGTCGAAGGCGGCGGGGGGGACTCGACCTCAATGTCTGCCGTGCAGACAACACACCTGGTGACCCCTGCTGACTGAGTGAGGCCTCGCGCTTCTCTGCAGCGGTGATTCGTCGCGATGAAAGTGGATTTTCGGTGTGAACCGGAATTCCCCCGGTACCGTACGACCAACGCGCTCGCATCGCCCCACCCCTTCCGGACGAGGTCGGGGGAGACCGGGGGAGACCGAGGGAGACAGGGGGGTTTCCGGTTTGATCATTGAAAGCAAGAACTTCACGCCCTTGATGTGGATCACCGTGGGACTTCTACTCCTGGGAGTCATTCTGCTGGTGTGGGCGTGGCGGATGACGGTACGAAAGAACCAAGAGTGCCGTGACTGTGGATACGACCTCACCGGCATCCCAAAGGACGCGACCCGATGCCCCGAGTGTGGCGGTGATCTCGCCGTCTGCGTTCTCACGCCGGAACGATCGATCACCGCAGGGCGACGCCTGAGGTCCCGGGGCATCGGATGCCTCGCGGCCGGTCTCCTCGCGGGCGTTGGCCTGACGCTCGTCCATCCCTGGCGAATCCCCCTCACGCCGACCTGGGTGCTCACGAACATCGATCTCCCCGTGATCCGTTGGCGCGGTACGGAGTCGACGCAGGCGTACGCGCCTCACTTCCGGGTCTGGGACGAACTCAACTCACGCTTGATTCGATACGACGCCGCGACACCGAGGGTGGAACTCGCCGACGCTCCGGCGCTCACGAGGCCCGAGATGCAGGTCCTGCTCGAAGGATTCTTCAAGGAGATCGCCCGCGAGGGCATCGCCGAGGTCAGTCGGCTGCACCGACCGGAGGTCAATCTCTGGGAGGCGGCCATGCACGCGGGGTGGTGGTCTCCGGAGGAGGTCGGCGCGTTGATCGGCACCATCCCCCCCATCGGGGCCATGTCACTCGACCACCTGAGCGTCTCCGATGCACCGGAGGTGATGAGCCTGACCCTGAGCTCCGGCGACCCGACCTTCTTTTCACTGGAGGTCCAGTTCTCGGCGCTGGTCCTCGACATCGACGACCGGACGCTTCGGTTGGCCGAACTTCCGAACCATCGGGGCGCGTCTCAACCGCCTCCACGCCAGGTCTTCGGCTTCCACGACCTGGTCGGGACGTCCGGCCAATCGACGATCTTCACCAAACACGCATCGGAATCGAAGGGAACGCTGCGGTGCCGGCTCGTTCTCGTGAGCAGGAGCAGGGGGACGCCGCTGGCTTCGCAGTGGATGTCCGCTCCCGTGGAGCAACTCTCGGTCTCCCCCACGCAGGTGGAGGTCGCGTCCGGCGACGCCGTCGAGGCGATCGGCCGCGACCTTTCCGAAGCCAGCGTCTTCATTTCAGATCCCGGGGGCGGCGAAGGCGGACGCATCGTCATCGCCACGACCAACGCCGAGTGGGCGGAAGCTGCGCGACGCGATGGCCAGGCGCTGGATCTGGTCTGCCCGTTGCGAAGCTCCACCAGCAGGATCCGCAAGCATGATCGTTTCGTCACCGAACCGTCCACGCGGGAACTGGCGCCACTCGCCGACGGTCGCCGACGATTCACACTCCGTGAGTTCGAGTACGAGGACGCGAAGGCATTGGGACCGGGGACGGTCCGATTCGGGCTCGATTCGATGACCTGGCACGACATCCTCGCGGCCTCCGAGGACACGGACCCCGACTGGGACCCTCGACGCGAATCACGGCTCATCCCATTCACGGTGTCGATCCCCTCGGTGGCACCGACCGTCACCTCGGCTCCGGACGAGACGCCATGAACCCTTGGCTCGAATCGACCATGACCTTGCGTTTCAACGACGGGTCCGACGGCTCACGCAAGCGAAAAGCCCCGCCATGCGGGGGCTTTCGGGGGGGAACGCGAGTGGAAGGACTCGAACCTTCAACCGCCGGTTTCGTAGACCGAAAACGGACTCTGTTTCGCGATCTTGTTCCCGATTCTGTTCATCCGTTTCACACCCTTCGGCGTGAAGATGACTCCAGAGAGCCTAGCCGGCGACCGGTCAGCGTGGCAAGTCGGGGGTCCCGCTCGGCGGGTCTTCGGGCTCGGGAGGCTGGGACTCGTGAGCGGATCGAAGGTCCCTGAGGACNCGAGGGATCTACATCAGGGAGGCCCCGANCCCNNNAACGACGACCCAGANGAGNAAGGCNGTGAACAACACGGCGATCCCCCCGAAGATGCTTCGGTGCTGGAGGGGTGGTGTCCGCCAGATCACGGCCTCGGATCGGGTCAGATCCTCTCCGCATTCGGGACACACCCCGGCATCGGGACGACTTCGAGGGTGATCGCACTTCCGGCAGTAGGCATGCCGGTGACGGCCGAACTGGTCGCGACCGGGTCGAGAGGATCGGGTTCTGCAGTTCCAGCCGGCCACCGGCCAGGCCAGAGAGCCCAGCAGCCAGCACGCAAAACCCGCCCAGAAGGTGGCGGCCCAGGCCCAGTCGATGCTCGCCGATCCCCTGACGACGTATCCCACGCCGATCAAGGACATCGTGAAGAGAACGAAGAAGAGAGCGAACATGACGAGTCGGGTGGTAAGACTCATCGACACCCGGGTCCAGATCGTGCTCTGCGGGTCGCGATACCGGCGAGCTCGCCGACGAAAGCGGACGGTGAACGCTCGAACGTAGTGGGAGTGCGGCCGGCCCTCGGGATATCGATGCTTTCGTCGGATCGGGGGAGGGATGGACGACTGGTCGTTCACGGAACTTCGACCGTCGCGGAGATCGGCAGGTCGTAGACGATGGCCTGCGGGGCAAACATCGGGTTCCCCTCGAGGTCGAACTCCAGGTCCAGGGATGAATAGGTCACCCCTTCAAGCATGATCCAGCATCGGGCTTCGACCTCGTATCGGCCGGGCGGGAGCTCGACCGGCACCCGGTAGGTCGACTCCGACCGGAGGTACGAGAACCTGGCTCGATGGTCCGGGTCGAGGTCCTCGTGCATCAGTGTCCAGGAGGCTCCCGGCGACCAGGGACCACCGTCGATCGACACCCCGCCGAAGGCGAAGCGCGGCCGCTCCTTGCCGAGCAGGGATGGATCGATCCGTGGCGTGACCACGATCTCCCAGCCCTCGTCTGATTTCTCGAGTTCGAGGGTCGCCGATGCAGTGGTCCGCGCGGCCTTCTCCCGATAGGACTCCGGAAGCAGGTCCTGTTCGAGTGCCAGCCCGATCAGATCGCGATCGAAGCCGTACTTAATGCCCGGCCCGCCGGGACGGGCCAGCTGCAGCACCAGATCCGCCTCCGCCACCGCCTCCTCGGGCGTCAGGTTCGGGACATCGATGTCCATGAAGTATCCAGAGGGAACGCCAAGCTGCCGTTGGACGACGCGTTGGGCCCCTGCAGGAAGGGAGTCCATGACCCACCCACTGATGAAGGGGCTCATGACCACACTCAGGCCGAAGACGATGGCAAAGGTGAACGCTGGCGTACTCACGTCGTTGGTACGCATTCTGGTGGTGGCGCCCATGATCTGCAGATCCTTGCCGCATTCGTTGCAGAAGGCCTGCTCGAGCTTGGGACATTGTTGATCACAGGATGCGCAGACCCGCTCGAAGTTCCGGTTGGGGTCGTAGACGAAGAGGAGGATGGGCGAGAAGAGCCAGATTCCTAGCAGTATGGCACCAGGTCCATCTGGACTCGGAAAGAGTGCGGGCAGAAACAGGAACAGCCCGACCAACGCGGCTGTCGTAATTGCATAGTAGATGACCACCAGCTTCAGAAAGCCAACGACCCGACTTGCCATCGAGGAATCGGAGTCGTTGATGATCCTCTTCCGCTCCTTCAACCAGTTCTTCAGCCGAGAAGAAACATGTCGGATTCCCGGGGGCCTGGGGACGACCTCGATGAGGGTTGGAGCATCCTTGTCTTCCGGTACGTGGAGGACGGGTTTCGAATAGAAGGCGACCAGGAGGCTGCGATGTTCAGGACCCACTCCATGGGCGGTGCAGGGTCCGGTTCGGACGTCTTCCCGGCACCAGGGACAGATGCAGCCATCCGCATCCCAGATCCGTGGTGCTTCATGGTTCCAGCGACGCCGCCTCACCCGAGCACGCACGTCGAGCACGACTTTGATCAGAAAGACGGCCAGCCAGAAGGAGTATCCCCATGGCACATTGGAGGCATCCCGGTTGAGGATCATCCACAGGAACAAGGAGAGTCCGCCGATCGTGAACAGGTAGACCAGGACCGTCACGATGGTCGTGTCGATCCTGAATCGTGCCGAAGGCGTGTAGATCCCCAGCAGTTCCGCTCGGGTGATCGGCCAGTCCTTGGATGTGTTCGTCATGGTTCAAATCCCCCGGTGAGTGATCTCAGGCCGTAGTCTCGTCCTCAACGGGTTTCCACGGTCGTCGTGATGGGCAGGTCGTAGACCACGACCTCCTCCGGGAAGATCGGGTGCCCCTCGGCATCGAACTCCAGAACCAGCGGATCCAGAGAAGACTCGTAGGGACCAGCCGCCACGATCCAGCACCGGGCCTCGATCTCATGGAGGCCGGGGGGCAGATCGACGGATACGCGGAAGTTCATCGGGGTTTCGTCTGAGGCGAGCTCGTGGTGAGCAATCGATCTCGACGATCCGGGTGACCACGGCCCCCCGTCGATCGACACACCTCCGAACAGCAGTTGCGGTCCTTCAT
>NYSY01000019.1 GCA_002683215.1 Planctomycetaceae bacterium | reverse complement strand
GCGGAAACGGAAAGACCGCGATCGTCTGACGCATCCGCCGCCACTCACCGGCGAGTGGGTCGCATGAATCGAGATGGTCACGATCGGCGTTGGCGACGAAGAGATTCGCGTCGACGATCACGCGGTCTCCCGCGATCGTGGCGATCTCCTTCGGCGGACCATGGTCATCAACGCCGGGCACTTCATCCGGCGTCGCCAAGGCGTGCCCGGAGGCTTCCGTGTTCTGTCTGCTCATGCTCGGACCTCGCGAGGGCGTGTCACGATCGATCGGCCACATCCTACTAGGTGGCCCGAGTCAGTACCAAAGGACCCGAGACGATCACTTCTTCGATCCTGCCGCACACTGGATACGTAAGTCTCACGCTGAGTTCGACTTCGGAACATCCAGAAGAGAATCGAAAAGTCCGTGTGGCGCAGAACTTCCGGTCCACGCCGCGAATTGTCGCTCCGCCTGCAAGCGGAACATCTCGATTCCCTCGACGACCGGAACCCCCTGCGCCTCCGCGATCCGCAGCAACGGAGTGCGTCGCGGCGCGTAGACGGTGTCCATGACCACGAAACCCTCGGGGAACGTCGTCGCTTCTCCCAGGCAGGATTCCTCGGAGACCGGACCGCCCTGCATCCCCAACGGCGTGCAATTGACGAGCCCTTCGAAGTCCCTCGATTCGAATGCCTGGAAACCCCCTGCGAAAGTCACCCGCCCCCATGCTTCGAGATCCCGCTGCATCGCTTCCCCTCGATCCCGCGTTCGGTTGAACACCCGCACCTCCGCGCCGGCCCGGATCAACCCGTAGACGACCGCCCGAGCGACTCCCCCGGCGCCGAACACCGCGACCCGCATGCCGCGTAGCGCTGTGGCGTCGCGCCCCGAACCGGCTGCAAAGGACTGCACCGCCGCCGCCACGTCCGTGTTGAGGCAACGGATCCGTCCCGAGTCCTCGATCACGAGGGTGTTCGCGGCACTGATCCGATCCGATGCTTCATCGATCTCGCCACCAAGTTCGCGAACCAGACGGACCAGGTTCTCCTTGTGCGGGTGCGTGACGCTGCAACCCGAAAAATCAAGCTTCGGATGCTCGATCAACTGGATGAGACTCGCCTTGAACGACTCCCAACCCGGCGTCACTGGGATTCGAAGATAGACACCGTCGTGATCGACCGCCTCGAAGCCGCGATTGTGAAGGACCGGACCGCGAGAATGCCCGATCGGATGACCGACCAGGCCGTAGACCCTGGTCGACGGCTTGATCGAATCGAATCGAAAAACCTCGCGGAGTTCCCGCGTCGTGAGCTGGCCCGGGGCCGTGGTGGTCCGGGCGTCCGACGCGGCGAAGGTGAGAAAGCCACCGAACTTCGGCGCCAGCACCCGGCTCATCTCCCCGAACTCGCCCATGCACAAGGCGATCATCGGCTTCTGCCGCTCGGTCAGGAGATCGAAGATCTCGAGGTTGTCACGGACGCTGCGGGCCGTGAACACGATCTTCCCGACCGCACAGGCATCGTTTTCGATCATCTCCGCGACCCGGGCGAGGAGGTTCGCAGGCCGGCCGCCGAAGTCGTGGCTCGACACGATCAAACGGGAGGAGATGTCCCGGATCTGTGCTTCGTGATCGATCGCGAGCCGGACCTTCTGCCGGAGATTCGCACTTCGGGCCCACGCGGCCTGCTCCAGATCCAGGTAGGCGGGCGGGTCCGCCGCGGTGCCCATCGCCTCCAGAAGCGAGATCCGATCCTGCTCGTTCCCGTCCCAGGTCCCACCTTCCGCTTCGGCCCGGATGGTCGCGATGCACGGGGCCGGGGAGCTTCGGAGCAGTTCAAGGATCGCGGGCAGACCGTCCGGATCCTCGGCGACCGCATCGAGACGCCACTCGATCATCCGCGCGCCCTCGGCGACGGCGTCCGAAGCCCGCGCGATCGCGGTGGGAACGTCATCAGGCGAGTCGACGAAGATGGAAACACAGATCAATGACATGCCGTCGAGTGTACTTGCCGATCGGGGATTCGTTCGATTCATGAGTCGATCCCGAGGGATGTCCCGATAGAATCGGGCGATGGAGATTCCTGAACAACTTCGCCCGGCGATCGCATTCCTCCGCGGAAACCTCTCCGGCCTGCTGCGATTCGACACGGAGTACATGCCGATCCGGGTCGTGGTCGCGCCCGATGGCCGGCTCGTGGCTTCGGTGATGGAGTCCATGCTCCGGTCGACCGATTGCGCACTCCACCTTCCCGAAGAACCGGACGACCGCGACAACGACGTGATTCAACTCATGGTCACGCTCGACCGATTCGAGGAGTCCGGTACCGATGGCGAACTGGCGGACCGATGGCGGATCTACCACGGAGACCCGCCCGACGTGCGGTGGGCCACGATGGCCATCGACTTCTGCAAGTTTCGCGACCTGGCGATCGACGGCGAGGCCATGATGCAGCCGAACCCGCTCGCCGAGGACGAACCCTCGATCTGTCGGAGATTCAACGAATCCGCCGGCGATGATCTTCGGCGTCTGGTGCTTCGATCGGCCCAGGTCGAACTGGAGGATCCGAAGATCGTGGGCGTGGACTCGCTCGGATTCGATGTCCGTGGTCGATTCGAGATCGCCCGGATCGACTTCGCGAACCTCGTCGATTCGAGCGAGATCGCATGCGATGCGATCAATTCACTGCTCGAATCATCCTCGTGAGAATTCTCGTCGCCGAATCGAAGTGGACCGGCCACCATCTCTTCTTCGCCCGAAGCGTCGCGGAAGCGCTGAGATCCCCGGATGACGAAGTGATCCTCGCCGTGACGGCCTCGAAGGCCGCAGCACCGCGTCGGATGCTCGAGATCGCGACCGGGAACGTGACCGGAGCGGGCGTCGAGGTACGGCGCAGTCTGACCGGCCCTGAAGCGGGCTACGCTCGAATCGGTGATCGAGACGGCGGTATCGAGGTCGATACGATCTCCGCGGAGATCGCGGCGACCCGTCCGGATCGAGTCGTGGTCCCCAGTGCGGACGCCGTGGGGTTCTTCCTCGGCGGGCGATCGACCGCACCCGAACTGCTCCGATCCCAGGCGACCCGACTGATCCTGCACCAGCCTTACGTTGGCTATGGCGGCCGCGGGCTTCGGTTCGCCCTCCGGAGGGAGTTCATTCGACATCGGTTGCGAAAGTCCGTGGCGGGACTCGCCGCGCTGGACCACCGAATCATCCGGGCGATGGGGCCCCGACATCCGGTATCGATTCTGCCGAACATTCCACAAACCGACCCCGTCGTCTCCGTGGCCGACGCTCGACGCCGATTCGGCATCGATCATGATCGACCCGTCTTTCTGGCGGCGGGCGAACATTCCCAACGCAAGGGGACGGACCGACTGGTCGATGCCTGGCCCGCGGAATCGGAAGGCACGCTCCTCATCGTCGGCCACTGTTCCGAGCAGGTGCAGAGCGCCGTTGCGAAGCGGCCGAAGGATCTGGACGCCGGACGGATCCGGATCTTCGACGAGGTACTCGACGATCCGACCCACGCCAAGGCATTCCATGCCTGCGACGTCGTGACCGCCTGTTACCAGCAACACTTCGGTGTTTCAGCAATCCTCCACACCGCCGCTCAGATCAAGCGTCCGATCCTCGGCTCGGACTACGGCTACATCGGCGATTGCATCCGGGCCTTCGGACTGGGATCCACCGTCGACTGCCGCGACTCGGACGCACTCGCGGCAGCACTCCGCGAAGGGCTTCGGCTGCCACCGACGATGGACCCGATTCGATCTGTTCCGTTCCGTGAATTCCACAGCGCCGAGAGTTTTCGCGGTCACCTCCGGATGTGGGCCCTGGGAACCAACGGCATCGATCCCCCTCCGGCCCCGATCCCATGACACCAACGATCGAACCCATCCCGGAACGGCGTTCCCGGCCGAATCACGTGCACGTCCTGCTCGACTGCGTGGGCGACTGCAGGTCACTCCTGATGAAGCATGGATTGTCTCCTTCCGAGATCACGATCACGCCGAATGCCGGTTCCCTTCCCCCGGGTGATGTCCGGCGGATCGTTCGCGGGGCGACCGCGGTGCTCTCGCCGCTCACCGTCACGATCGATGATGCCTTCCTGAAAGCCGCGGGCCCCGGCCTTCGCGTGGTGTCGAACTACGCCGTCGGGGTGGACAACATCGACCTTGCCGCGTGCCACCAGCGCGATGTGATCGTCTGCAACGGACCGCCGCCGATGGTGGAGCCCACCGCCGACATCGCGTGGGCGCTCCTGCTCGCGACCACCCGTCGAATGCGCGCGGGCGTCGCGCTGGCGGAATCCGGTTCCTGGACCGGCTACGACCCGAAACTGCTCCTCGGCCACCGATTGACCGGTGGCACCCTGCTGGTCGTCGGCGCCGGACGAATCGGCGCGGCCGTGGCCCGACGATCCATCGGTTGGGACATGCAGGTCCTCTACACCGCTCGTTCCGAGAAGCCGGATCTCCACGAGGCACCCATCGGCGCTTCCAGAGTCACGCTCGAAGCAGGACTGCCGCTCGCCGACGCGGTGGTCCTGACCACGAGCCTGAATGCCTCCACTCGACATCTGATGAACGCCCGAACCATCGACCTGATGAAACGGACCGCCGTCCTGGTCAACGTGAGCCGTGGTCCGGTGGTGGACGAAGCGGCGCTTGCGGCGGCCCTTCATGCGGGCAGGATCCATGGCGCCGGGCTCGACGTCTNCGAGCACGAGCCNNAGATCGANCCNNGNTTGNTCGATGCCGACAACGTCGTCCTGCTCCCTCACATCGGTTCGGCGACGATCGAGGATCGCACGGAGCTGACCCGGATCTGCGTCGAGGACATCGCAAGCGTGCTCCGAGGATCGAGCCCAACGTTTCCGGTCGAAACCGATCCGGCTTCCTGACGCCTCGGACCACGGGCAGACGATCCGAACGGATCGACGACGAATCCGTCCGAATTCTCCCTTATCATGGGCCGTTCTCTCCGACCATCAGGAACCGACGCCATGAAGATGCCCAACCTCAACACCGAAATGATCGACGGCCCGGAAGCCCGCGCCGCGCAGGAAACCGCGGATCGATTCGGCGAGGCCGGGTTCGAGGATCCCTCGGCGTTCTTCATCGCACAGCGGTACGAGGGCTATTCCAAGGAGAACCAGGAGACCTGGCAGACNCTNTACGANCGNCAGATGGAATTNCTCNCGGANCGNGCNTCCAACGTCTACCTCGANGGNGCCCGCGCCATCAANCTGGTGCGNGATCACATTCCCCACCTCGAAGGGGACCACTCGATCAATCGATTCCTGCGNGANCTGACGGGGTGGCAGAGCCGCGCCGTNCCNGGCTATCTCCCGGCAAAGNCGTTCTTCGCCTGTCTCGCGGAACGGAGTTTTCCAACGACCATCGTGATTCGGTCGAAGGAAGCCATCGACTACCTCCCCGAGCCCGACATCTTCCATGACGTCTTCGGCCACGTGCCGTTGCACGCGGATCCGGTCTTCGCCGACTTTCTGCAGACCTACGGCCGGGCCGCGTTGACCGCGAGCGATCCACAGGACATCACGCGCCTCTCAAGGCTCTTCTGGTTCACCGTGGAGTTCGGATTGATCCGAGAGGATTCCAAGCTCAAGCTCTACGGGTCCGGTCTGATCTCGTCGCCGGGCGAGAGTCGTCACGCCCTCGAGAGCGATGAGGTCGAGCGCCGTCCGTTCGATCTCGACATGGTGTGTGACACCGATTTCGAGATCGACGAGTTCCAGCCGATNCTCTACGTGCTCGACTCGTTCGAACAATTGCGTGACGGCATGACCGACTATGCGAACCGTATTCTCGAGAAGAACGGTGCGACGAACTCCGCTTGAGGTCGAGGTCGACGTCGACCGGGGAGCGCCGATCGTGACCCAATCGAGCGAAGAACAGGCCTACGCCCGGTTCGTCTCTTCCTGGACAGGCGACACCACATCCAGTCCAAGTCTGGCCTGGTCGGCGATGGGGATCCCACTTCGTCTCGTCGGCGTCATCCGCCGCCCCGCCTCCAACAACGTCCTCATCCACAACGGTCGGTGCGGAAGCACGGTGCTGAACAGGATTTTGAATCAGCATCCATCGATCCACTTCGATGGAGAGGTGCTCGGCGCTCGCTACAACTACCACTACCAACAGCCGACTTCGACGATTCCTCTGCAACGATACGCCGTGGGTCCCAGCATCCAACGTCGATGGTGGAGGGCGCGTGGAGGTCATTACGGCATGGAGGTGAAGGCACTAGACCTGGCGGTGCATGGCTGTCGGACGCTGGACGATGTCCAAACCCTCGTGAACTCATGCGGATCTCGACTCCTGGTGCTCAGAAGACGAAATGTTCTCCGACGTTTTCTTTCCACGCTTCGCCCCGAGATGACCGGAAGTGCCTGGCATCAGCGTGCNNCCAAGAANACGGATGCTCCACGATTCCACCTCGATCTAGATCGCCCCTGGGCCAGTCGCTACCCCACCAAGGGCATCGAGGAGATCCTGGAACAGGAGGACGATGCCAACACCAGCCTCGGCGCACTGGCCAAGAATGCCGCCCTCGACCTGTGGTTCGAGGATCACGTTCGAGAGGATCCGTCCGTCGGCTACCGGGCGATATGCGACGCCATCGGAGTGGACCCAGTCAGGGTGAAGACCACGATTCAGAGAACGAACCCAGGCCCGATCTCGTCCATCGTCGAGAACGCGGATGAACTCTGCGAACGACTCGAAAGGTCACGGTGGGCCTGGATGATCGATGCGGATTGAACCACGCCATCCCGGGCTTCCGCTATCTTCGTGAACCGTCTCCTCAAGGAAGCATCCATGCCTGCCAAGCCCCCAGCCCTGAAGACCCCCGAAATTCCCGTCGCCGAATACGCCCGCCGGCGATCCCAGGTTCTGAAGGGGTTGAAGAACCGGATCGGGCTGGTTCACGCAGGATCCTCGGACGCAGCCCTGCACGGTGCCTTCCGTCCCCACCCCCACTTCGAATACCTGACCGGCATCACCGACGAGCCCGG
>NYSY01000018.1 GCA_002683215.1 Planctomycetaceae bacterium | reverse complement strand
CTCAAGGTACATTCTGCTCGCGGAGGTCCAGTCGATGGAGAAGGCGATCGAGAACGGTCCCAGGCTGAAATCAGACTCCGTGAAGACCGTCAAACCCGTGAACTGAAGGACGTCGCTCTCGCCATGGGAGAGGTTGAAGGATTGATCGAGCGTGTTGTGGATCACGTCCGCGACTGACACGGGGGCCACGGCCGCGGCCATTGCATAGGATGAGAGGCGGACGTTTCGCTTGACGTTTGTGATGGAGGACATGAGTCGGTCTTTCTCTTCGGGTTGGTGGCTGGACACGGCGTGCCGCCGTCCTGGTTCGGGGTGAAAAACACCCGGTAAGTTGGACTTCGAAGGTTAGATGACCCGCGGTTCGCGAACAAGTGTTTGCCGACTCGATTCCGAATTTCGGCCGCCGGAACGTGCTGGGGTAAGCGGGCGGACAGGTCTTCGCACGAGCGCCGAAGTCCCTCGGCGTTCCACTCTGGCGGCGGGTTCGAGTCTATGGTTTCACGGCGGTGTGACGCCGCGAGTGGTCAGATCAGGCGTCTTCGAGATCGGCGAACACCACCGGCGCCGAGTGCGAGGGCGGCGATCCCGCCGATGCCCGGGACCGGATCACCGGTCGCCGGCAGCGTGGTCGTGATGGTGCCGTCCTCCACGGTCTGAACCGCCCAATGGTCGATTCGCATTTCCGTGCTGCTCACGAGGTCGACCGCGATGAATCCAAACCAGTCGTAGCCCTTGTTCTTGATGTGGATACCCAGGAAGAAGAGGCCGGTCTGGTCTGGGAGGGTGATTGAGCCACCTTGATTTCGAACATTGGCGACGGTGCTTCCCCCGAGGATCTGATTGCTCCCGTAGGTGTAGACCTCACCGGTACCGGTCGGAACGCCGGTTCCCCTGAAATTGAAGTGCACGTGTTGGCGAATAGGCGAAGTAGCTTCCCTTGCGATGCACGCTCAGACCATTGCTGTCCCAGTTGAAGCTCATCGATGCCTGGAACGCACCGATATTGGTCCCATCGCTGTCCTGCAGGCCACTGCCCGCGATCGTCATGGTCCCCTGCGAGCCCTGTGACAGGCTGAAGGTCGTGTCCAGCTGGTAGTGCACGACGTCCGCAGACGCGAATGGAACCATGGCGAGGGCGCCGCCCAGGGCGACCTTGGACGTGGAGGCGTACGCGGAGAGACGGGGCTTCTGCTGGAGGTGACTCATCCTGGTTCCTTCTCGTTTCGGGTTGAGGGCGGGATGCGGTTGGTCTGCATCGGTGCTCCAGTCGCCGGTAGCTCGAAAAGGGTGCGAGGCGTGAGGCGTACAGGTCGGCCGCGTCGTGAAAACTCGCCGTTTACCCTCCTTGATCTTGGACGAGAGAACGTATCCTGAAGCGGGGCGGGAGAAGTCAGGTCCTCATGGAATCATGGAAGTGTCTTCGAGGCGGCGTCTTGGCGTTGAATCCGGTGAAGTCTGAGCATGAAGTACTCGATCGAGGCGACAACCAAGGTGCGACGCTGGTTCGACGCGGCCCGTGACCCCGAAATCGACGCGGAGGTCGCGGCCATCCACGAGGAGGTCGCGGAAGCGGTTCGAGCCGCGGCCCCGCTCTGTCTCGCCAGCGGCCAGTGCTGCCGCTTCCGCGAGAATCGAATTCGACTGGAAGCGACTGGAATCGAGGCCTGCCGGTGTCTCCTGCTGACCGCGGCCTCGGGCCGTGGGATCGGTCATGCGGATCTCGATCAAGCGATCGAAGCGGGAACCTGCCCCTGGAACATCGATCGCCTCTGCGTCGCGCGGGAGGGGCGGCCGAGCGGCTGTCGCGTCTACTACTGTGACCCTCGCGCGAAGGAACTGGTCCCGAAACTCCAGCGGCACGCGATGGACCGACTGCAGGCGATCCATGTCCGACACCAGCTCATCTGGGCCTTCGGTGAGTGGCGGGAGATGCTTCGCGGGGTGATGCTGGTGGCGGAAGCCGACGGAATCCTGGACCTTCCCGGGGCCCCGTCGAGCGGCTGAGCACGCCCCCGGNCCGCGCTTGTTCCCCGAGATCGGAGAGACCGGGGTGACCGGGTCGACCGGGGCGTCCCAGAGAACGCCCGCCCCTCATGATTTCGCGGTGCGGCGATTTCACGGTCCCGGAGGGCCGGCGAATCGAAGTCGTGCGTTGCGGCGAAGGCGATGCTGCATGTGTGCGTCCCCGCCTTCGNCCCGCATCGGCGCAGGAGGCAGACCTCGGCCCCGATCCGGGGCCACGATCAGGATCCCGAGCAATCATGGCCACCTCCGAACTCCTCCTCGTCTTCCCCCATCAGCTCTTCGCCGACCATCCCGGGCTCGCGGACGGCCCGACGCCGGCGGCGCTGATCGAGGACTCGCTCTTCTTCGGCGANNCCCATCACCCGGCCCGGTTCCACAAGCAGAAACTGCGGTTTCATCGCAGCACCATGAAGCGATACGAGCGCGTCCTGCACGATGCCGGATGCAAGGTNGACTACCACCCGCACGAACCGGGACGAGACCCGCTGGAGGACGGCCTCGAGGCGGCCTCGAAGGCGGGCGTGAAGCGGGTCCTGGTGGCCGAGGTTCACGACCATCTGCTCGAGCGACGGCTTCGCCGGCACGCCGATCGCCTGAAGATCGAGCTCGAAATCCTGCCGACGCCGATGTTCCTCAACACCGACGAGGAGAACCGGTCGTGGCGTGAAACCCGCAAGCGTTGGTTCATGGCCGACTTCTACAAGCACCAACGTCGGCGACTCGGGATCCTCATGGAGGGTGACGAGCCGGTGGGCGGTCGATGGAGTTTCGACGAGGACAATCGCAAGAAGATCCCGAAGGCGATGATGACGGAGATTCCGACGATCCCGACGTTCGAGACGGACGAGATCGAGACGGCGGCCGGTGCCCACGTGGAATCGACCTACGCGGACAATCCCGGTCGACTCGGCGATCCGATCTATCCGACCTCCCACGAGACGGCGGCGGNCTGGTTGCAGACCTTCCTCGAACAACGATTCACGCGCTTCGGCGACTACGAGGATGCGATCGCGGCCGGGGAGAACTGGCTGTGGCACGGCGTGCTCACCCCGATGCTCAACATCGGGCTTCTGACGCCGGGCCAGGTGGTCGACGCCACGCTCGAGCATGCCGACGAGCACGACGTCCCCCTGAATTCGTTGGAGGGTTTCATCCGGCAGATGGTCGGCTGGCGGGAGTTCATGCGGGCGACGTACGTGGATCTCGGCGTCCGGATGCGGACCACGAACCACTGGGATCACCACCGGAAGATGCCCGACGCCTTCTACGACGGCACCACGGGAATCGAGCCGGTCGACGACGTGATCCGTCGGGTCCTCGACACCGGCTACTGCCACCACATCGAGCGATTGATGGTGCTGGGCGGGTTCATGTTCCTGTGCGAGATCCATCCCGACGAGATCTATCGCTGGTTCATGGAGATGTTCGTGGACAGCTACGACTGGGTGATGGTGCCCAACGTCTACGCGATGAGNCAGAACGCCGATGGCGGACTGATCACCACCAAGCCGTACTTCTCCGGGTCGGCCTACGTCAAGAAGATGAGCAACCATCGCAACGGCGACTGGAACGCGGTCTGGGACGGGCTGTACTGGCGGTGGATCCTCGACCACGCCGACGAGCTCGGGAAGAATCCCCGCTGGGCGATGATGTGCGCCACGGGCCGCAGGATGGCCGCGGAGAAGCAGGCGGCGCACCGGGAGAACGCCGAGGCGTTNCTCGCCGGGCTTGAATGAGCCGTGGTTCACGCGGTCATCAGTGGTCGCCCGGATTAGAATNAACCNGCCGATCCGCCACGATGCCGCCACCCGATTCCCATCCTCCCGCCGGCCCCGATGCGTCGGGCGACGCCTCGCCGCCCTCGAGCGACGCTGCGCGCCGACCTCGTCGGAAACGCCGGCGGAAGTCGCGTTCGGGCGGCAAGGACGGATCGGAACCGAAGAAGGCCGCGCCCGGTGCGCCGGCCACGTCCGCTTCGCCCGAAGAACTCGCGCGGGTGAAGGATCTGCAGCGCCGGTCGGGCGAACTTCCCAAGGAGCAGGCGGGGGTCGTCCGTCGTCGGCTCTCGGGCGCCCGTCGCCTTCTGGATGAAGGCCGATCCGCGGCCCGGCCGCTGGCCGCGATCGAACGTGATCTCACCCGGATGCTCGACGCCCGGGCCGCCCGCCTCGCGCGTCCCCTCGACGTCACCTATCCCGCCGAACTTCCGGTGTCGCTCGCCCGGGAGGAGATCGCCGCCGCGATCCGGGACCACCAGGTGGTCGTGGTCTGCGGTGAGACGGGATCGGGCAAGACCACGCAGCTGCCGAAGATCTGTCTCGAACTGGGGCGGGGCGTCGATGGCCTGATCGGCCACACCCAGCCGCGGCGGGTGGCGGCGCGAAGCGTCGCGGCCCGAATCGCGGAGGAGCTCGAGACGCCGCTCGGCGAGGGCGTGGGTTATGCAGTGCGGTTCAACGACCGGACGCGACCCGGCACCCGCGTGAAGCTCATGACCGACGGGATCCTGCTCGCGGAGACCCAGCGGGATCGGGATCTCGTCGCGTACGACACCCTGATCATCGACGAGGCCCACGAGCGCAGCCTCAACATCGATTTCCTGTTGGGCTATCTCAAGCGACTGCTTTCCCGAAGGCCCGATCTCAAGGTGATCATCACCAGCGCCACGATCGACCCCGAGCGGTTCAGTCGTCACTTCGGGGACGCCCCGATCGTGCAGGTCGGCGGCCGGATGCATCCGGTCGAGATCCGGCACCGACCGATCGCCATCGACGGGACCGATCAGGACGTCGACGAGGCCACGGTCGCCGGCGTGCTCGACGCGATCACCGAGATCGACGCGAGCGGCCTGGGCGAGACCTCGCCATCCGGCCGGCCCGACATCCTGGTGTTCCTGCCCGGCGAGCGTGAGATCAACGACGTCGCGGCCGCGATCGAACGCACCAACCCGGCCTCGACCGAGGTCCTGCCGCTCTACGCGCGGCTTTCCAACGACCGACAGGACCAGGTCTTCAAGCCCGGCCCGGATCGTCGCATCGTGCTCGCCACGAACGTCGCGGAGACCTCGCTCACCGTGCCGAGGATCCGCGGGGTGATCGACGTCGGAACCGCCCGTATCTCGCGTTACTCGCCCCGAAGTCGCGTGCAGCGACTTCCGGTGGAGCCAGTGGCGCGATCCTCCGCGAACCAGCGAAGTGGTCGCTGCGGGCGGGTTGCGTCCGGGCTCTGCATCCGACTCTACGACGAGGCGGCATTCGCGAAACGACCGGAGTTCACCCAGCCCGAGATCCTCCGGTCGAATCTCGCGAGCGTGATCCTGCAGATGGCGTCGCTGGGGCTCGGCGGGCCCGACGCGTTCCCGTTCCTGGAACGCCCCTCCGCGAAACTGATCCGGGACGGGTACGAGACGCTGCGGGAGATCGGGGCGGTCGATCGGGCCGGCGAACTCACCACCATCGGACGAAGACTGGCCGAGATGCCGGTCGACCCGCGGATCGGGCGGATCGTGCTGGCGTCGATCGACGAGGGATGCCTTCCCGAGATCGTGGTCATCGCCGCGGCGCTCTCGGTCCAGGATCCGCGGAACCGACCGGCGGGCAGTGAAGGCATCGCGGATCTCGCGCACGCCCCGTTCCGCGATCCCGGCAGCGACTTCCTGTCCTTCGTCCGGCTCTGGCGGGCGTGGCGCCGGGCCCGCGACGAGAAGGGCAGCTCGGCGATTCGAAGCTGGTGTCGTCGCAATCACTTGTCGTACCTCCGGATGATCGAGTGGGAGGACGTGCATCGCCAGCTCGAGGAGATCGCGGGCCGTTGCCTCGAGGGCGGGAATCGCAAGTCGAATCGCTCGTCGAGTGGAGCGTCGGACCGCAAGGGATCTCGTCGACGCGTCCGCCTCCCCGAGGTCCGGGACGATCCGCCCACCGGCGCGGTGCACCGGTCGATTCTCGCGGGCCTGGTCTCGAACATCGGCCACCGGACCGAGGAGGGGGACTACCGAGGCATCGCGGGCGCGACGTTCTCGATCTTCCCGGGCAGCGTGCTGCGGCGGCAGGACGCCCCGTGGATCGTGGCGGCGGAGATCGTCGAGACCAGCCGGCGCTGGGCCCGGACCGTGGCCCGGATCCGCGGCGACTGGGTCGAACGCGTGGCCCCGCATCTGGTGCGTCGGAACCACTTCGAGCCGCACTTCGATCCGGACACCGGCTTCGTGGCGGCGTATGAGAACGTCTCCTTCGGCGACCTCGACGTGGTCGAACGTCGAACCATCCCGTACGCGCCGATCGACGTGGCGGGGGCCCGGGAGGTCTTCATCCAGCAGGCGCTGGTCGCCGAACGGCTCGCCGGCGACGCACCGTTCCTCGCCCGGAACCGCGAACTCTTCGAGCGGCTCGACCAGTTGGGTGATCGCGGCCGCGAGCTGGGGCCGATCGCCGAAGACGAGGAACGGTTCGCGTTCTACGACGCGCGGCTTCCGCCGGAGATCCACAACGCCGCGGCCCTGACCGCGTGGCGTCGAAAGGCCGAACGTCGGGACCCGGGGATCCTGGTCATGCGCGAACAGGATCTCGCCACCGACGTCCGGGCGGGGATCGACGAGGCCGAATACCCGGACCGGCTTCGCATGGGTGGGATGGACATCCGACTCCGCTACCGACACGAGCCGGGCGTCGAGGACGACGGCGTCACCGCGATGATCCCGATCGAGTTGCTGGGAAGGCTGGAGGCGGCGCGGTTCGAGTGGCTGGTGCCGGGGCTGCTGGTCGACAAGATCGAAGCCCTCATCCGCAGCCTGCCGCGGCGGATGCGGACCCGGTACATGCCGATCCGCGAGACCGCGGTCGGGGCCGCGGAACACCTGCCGTTCGCGGAATCGTCGCTTCTGGAAGCCCTCGCCGGCTATCTCGGCGCGATCGGCGGCGCGGCGGTCCGCGTCGGCGACTACCGGCTCGACATGCTGGAGGCGCACCACTTCATGCGGTTCGAACTGATGGGCGTCGACGGGCGACTGCTTTCGAAGACGCGGAACTTCGCGACGCTCGTCTCGACGCACCGGGACGAGGCGCGGGCCGCGTTCGAGACGTCGATGGCGTCGTTGGAGTCCGGCGACGACGAGGCGGCACGGCTCGCGGCGATCCGGGAGCGTCGAGACTGGGACTTCGGCGAGATGCCCGAGACCGTCGAGGTCGACCGTGGTGATCATCGACTGGTCGCCTATCCCGCCCTCGCCGACGAAGGCCGCTCGGTGCGGATCCGGGTGACCGACGATGCGGTCACCGCGGCGGCGATGCATCTCGGCGGGGTCCGCCGACTGCTGGCGCTGCAGGTGGCGGACGCGCTTCGCCACCACTTCGAACATCTGCCGGGTCTCGATCGGCTCGCGATGCTGCATGCCCCGCTGGGTTCGGGCGACGGCTTCACCGCGGACCTCGGCGACCTCGCGGTGGCGGTCGCGATGGAGCGGGGTGGCGGGGCGCACGCGGCGTCCCGCACCCGGGACCGGCTCGCGTTCCTCGACCTCGACGAGGCGGTTCGGCGCGATCTCTGGCCCTCGCTGGAACGGGCGTGCGATCTCGCCGAGCCCATCCTCCTCGCCCGGCAGTCGACGCTCGAATCGCTGGATCGGCCGATGCCTTCGGCGTGGCGAGGGGCCGCGGAGGATGAACGGACGCATCTGGACCGGCTGGTGAGCGTCGGTTTCCTGGGCCGGGTCCCGCCCGCACGGCTTGCGGAGATCCCCCGGTACCTCGAAGCGGGACGCCGCCGGCTCGATCGACTCCGGGGCGACGGACTCGAGCGTGATCGCGGACGGCGCGAGGAGCTGGAGGGGTGGATCAGGCTCTGGGAGGGCCGCCGTCGCCAGCTCGACGGGCTCGGGCGGGTGGATCCGAAGGTCGACGAATTCGGGTGGCTGCTCGAAGACTACCGGGTGTCGCTCTTCGCGCAGGAGCTTCGGGGGAATGCCAGGGCGTCACCCGCGATCCTCAAGGCCGCGTGGCGCTCGATCGTCGATTGATCCAGTCGCCGGGAGGTGACGGCCTTGAAACGAGCCGAGGCCGCGGAGTCAGCCGTCGCGCTTCGCCATGGCGCGTCCGGCGGCGGCGATGAACGCCTCGCTCGGGAGGCCCCAGGGGCGGAACTTCTCGATCGTGCCCTTCTCCTCGCTGAAAAGGAGCCCTCGATTTCCACCGAGGTTGCTCGCGGCGGGCGAGTCGATGAGGGTGCTGGAGTCGGACGAACCGACCTGGAACATCGCACGCTGGTCGAAGCCCCGCATCGCCTGTCGGTCGACGCAGCGTTCGAGGGTCGACACGGTGTCCGCCCAGGCGAACACGAAGATCCCGTGCTCCGGTCCGTCCTTGAGCAGCGAACCGAAGACCTTGTCGGGCGTCGGCGGCGCGTCGTCGTCCATCGAGAATCCGAAGTCGTCCTCGGCCCGTCGCAGGGATCGGAACCGCTGGAGTCCGTGGACCAGCAGGAGGATCGGTGGAGCGTCCGTCTGGTCGGCCTCGATCCGCCGCGCGAGTTCGCCGCCGAGCTCGAGCACCGCGTCGCTGCTGTCCCGGAAACCGGGCAGCCGGACCTCGTGGGGCAGATGCCCGGCCACCATCTCGAGGTAGCCGGCGTTGGGATCGTCCGCGGCGGTGCCGTCGAGCACGACCGCCGAGAAGTCATCGGTGCGGTGGGCGGCGGCGGCCGCGACGAGCGCCGCCGCGGAGATCGCGGTCGCGGACTCGTCCTGCTGGCCGACCAGCACCACGTTCGAGCCGGACTGGCGACGAAGCAGGCCGGCGGTGGGGTCCTTGATCGCGACCGCATCACCGAGCCAGAGGGGGATGGCCGCGGGTCGCGACTCGGAAACCGTCTCGATCGCCTTGCGCAGCGGGGCGTTGGCGGGAAGCGAGGCGGGGGCGTTGCCCTCGAAGACGATGCACGGCCGACGCGGGTCGGCGGGGCGATCCTCGGCGAGTCGGGCGACCCGTTCGAGGTAGCCCTCCCGGACCTGGTCCGGAAGCCAGCACACCTGGAACGGACTGTTTCCGTCGATCAGGCCGCCCTGGTCGTTGTAGATCGCTTCGCCCGGGCGGGCGAGCAGCCGTGCGGCGACGTTGTCGTCCGAGAGGATCATCATCGAGTCCTGCTCGTTGCACTGCAGTGCGATGCGCACGCCCATCTGGCCCATCGTCGACCGGTGCAGCGAGAACGCGCCGCCGAGCGTCTGAGATCCCAGCAGCACGTGCATGCCGAAGGCCCGGCCCTGTCGAACCAGACGGTCGAGCAGGGTGCCCGACTCCTGGCTCACGCGATCATCGTCGACGAACAGCTCCTGAAACTCGTCGATGACCAGCAGCACCCGTGGCATCGGCACGTCCGGTCGCTTCGCCCGCCAGCCGGCGAGATCCTGCACGCCTTCGGCCCGGTAGGCCTCGCCGCGATCCTTGAGTTCCTTGTCGAGTCCCTGCAGTACCGAGAGCCCGAACTCGCGGTCGCTCTCCACCGCGACGGCCCGGGCGTGGGGAAGCTTGTGGGTGGCGTAGGTCTTGAACTCGACGCCCTTCTTGAAGTCGACGAGATAGAACTCGACCTCGTCCGGCGAGTACCAGCAGGCGAGGTTGGTGATGAAGGCGTGG
>NYSY01000017.1 GCA_002683215.1 Planctomycetaceae bacterium | reverse complement strand
GCCCTGGGTCAGCCAGAGGGTCGCGAACTGCGTGCACGCTTCGTCCCAGAGACCGCTCTCGCAGCACTCGGGTCGGAGGAGGCAGACCTCTTCCTGGATCCGCGGGGTGGTGCACGGCGACTGGCAGTGGACTCTGGCGAGGGCGACGCAGGCGTCGTCCCACGAGGTCGTACAACAGGCGGGATCCGCGACGCAGACGAGATTGGTGCAGCGTCCATCGGCACACGCCGGGGTCGGATGGGCGGCGAGGCAGTCGTTGGGCAGTCCACTGCCGGATCCGAAGGGTTGCGTGTATTCGTGGATCCGCAACGCGTTGCCGACGTCCACGCGGGTGTCCGGGCTGTCGGGCTGGCAGATCTCGGTCGCGATCGCGACGCAGGTGATGTCCCAGAGATCCGTGCAACACTGCGGATCGACTTCGCAGACCGTGGCGCAGCAGGTGGTGTCGGTGCAGCCGCCGGGCACGGGGTCACCGGGGTTGGCGGGATCGAAGCAGCTCTGATTGAGCGGGTCGCCGCAGACCGCGATGCACGCACCGTCCGATTCGTCGATCACGCAGATCAGGATCTGCTGGTCGAAGGTGTCGACCAATCCGTTGTCGTTGAAGTCCGCGCAGGGGTTCTGGGGGATCTGCTCTCGATAGATCTCGAACAGCATGAGGTCGAGTTCATTCAGGAGGCCGTCACCGTTGAGGTCGCCGCGACATTCGCCACAGAGCACCCAGTTCACGGGAATCTCCGGCGGCGGTGGGCACGCCTGGGCCTCGGCGTCGCGAGCACCGATCGTCAGCACCAGGCCGACGATCGCGATGAGGATCGGCATGACGCCGGAACGGAGGCGGAGCCCCCCGAAGCGGCGGGCCCTGGGTGAGGTCTTGGGTGACGTCTTGGGGGAACAGAACTGGGGCATCGTCCGTGGAGGTCCCTGAGGTCGTGATCATGAGGCCCGGATCACCCGGGACACCGTCCGGCCATGGACGATGGAAGAAAGGGCACCAACCGCCTTGGCCGGCGGAAAAAGCCCGTTCCAGCCAAGTGTACGCGGCATTCAGGCCTCGAACAAACGTCCAAGGCTCAAAAGGCGATCCGGGATCCACGCCTTGTGGATCCTGAAAATCCCCCTTCGAGTGGTATTTGCATCAAATGTCGGACGAAAACGCCAGACTCAATCCTCGTTGGCGACCGGCGGCGGTGGATCGACCCGGCCGAATCGGCGAGTCCGACCCTCGAAGGCCCGAAAGGCGTTGTGAAGCGCGTCGAGGTCGAAGTCCGGCCAGAGGACGTCGGTGACGACCAGTTCGGCGTAGCTGATCTGCCAGAGGAGGAAGTTCGAGATCCGCATCTCGCCCGCGGTTCGGATCAGGAGGTCCGGATCCGGAAGATCCCGGGTTCCCAGGTGGGCTGCGAGGGTGTCCTCGTCGATCGCCTCCGGGTCGAGTTCGCCGTTCCGCACCGCGGTCGCGAGTTCGCGGGTGGCGTCCACGATCTCCGCCCGGCTCCCGTAGTTCAGCGCGAGGCAAAGGGTCATGCCCCGGCAATCGCGGGTCGCGGCCTCGCAGGCGTCGGACTCGCGAAGGACCTCCTCGGGAAGGCCGTCGCGCCGGCCGAGTCGGCGGAACCGGATGCCGTTCTCGACCATCCGGTCGCGCTGGTCGACGAGGTGTTCGTGGCAGAGGGCCATGAGCAGCTCGACCTCTTCGGCCGGGCGGTTCCAGTTCTCGCTGCTGAACGAGTAGAGCGTGAGGGCCTCGAGCCCGAGGCGGGCGCATTCGGTGGTGACGAGGTCGACCGTCTTCGCGCCCTGCTTGTGTCCCGCGAAACGGGGGAGCCCTCGGCCGTTCGCCCAGCGGCCGTTGCCGTCCATGATCATGGCGACGTGCCGGGGGAGCGTCTCGGGAGTGGCTTCGCGGTTGCTGGCTGGTGTGTTCATGAGGAGGCGACGAGGACTTCGGTACGCTCGGGTCCGATGCCGACGATCTCGATCGGCACGCCGATGAACGATTCGATTCGATCGAGGTAGGCGCGGGCTGCGTCGGGAAGGGAGGCCCGGTCGGTCGGTCGATCCTCGGGATCGGGCCATCCGGGAAGCGTCTCGTAGACCGGGGTGACGCCTTCGAGGTCGAACGCGTCGGGAAGGAACCGATCGGTGACCGTTCCGTCCGGCAGGCGGTAGCCGGTGCAGAGCCGGACTTCGTCGAGCCCGCCGAGGACGTCGAAGAGCGTGCAGGCGATCCCGGTCACGCCGCAGACCATGGCGGTGTAACGCACCGCGACGAGGTCGAGCCAGCCGCAGCGGCGGGGGCGCCCGGTGGTGGTGCCGAATTCCCGGCCGCGTTCGCGGATCCGGTCGCCGATCGAATCGTCGAGTTCGGTGGGGAACGGACCGCCGCCGACCCGGGTGGAGTACGCCTTCATGATTCCNAGNACGCGGTCGATGTTGCCGAGGGGGACGCCGGTTCCGGCGGGGATGCCGAGGGTCGAACAGTTCGAACTGGTCACGAACGGGTACGTGCCGTGGTCGACGTCAAGCAGGCAGGCGTTCGCGCCTTCGAAGAGGATCCGCTCGTTCGCCGCGAGTGCGTCGTGCAGAAGCCAGGTGGTGTCGCAGACGTGGGGGGCGAGCCGTTCNCCGAGTTCGAGCGTCGAGTCGATCAACGCCTCGACATCGATCCTCGCGTCGTCGAGCGGAACGCCGAGCGACCGAAGCTGGGCCTCGCGGAGCGGGCACACCAGTTCGAGTTTCCGCCGAAGGGCTTCGGGCCGGAGGAGATCGCCGACCCGGATCGCGGTCGACCGCTGGACCTTGTCCGCGTAGGCGGGGCCGATGCCGCGCCGCGTGGTTCCGATCGCACCGGAAGCGGAGCGACCGGCGAGGAACTCCTCGAGGGCGCCGTCCATCGCCTGGTGATACGGCATCACGACGTGGGCGCGGCAGGAGACCCGCAGGTTGTCGCCGACCTCGATGTCGCGGCTTCGCAGTCCCTCCATCTCCTCCAGAAGTTTGGCGGGGTCGATGACCACCCCGTTGCCGATCACACAGGTGCAGCCGGGGAACAGGATGCCGGACGGCACGAGGTGCAGGGCGTACCGCTCGTCACCGACGACCACGGTATGACCCGCATTCGCGCCGCCGTTGTATCGGACGATGTGGTCGTGTTCGCCGGCGAGGAGGTCGACGAGCTTCCCCTTGCCTTCGTCGCCCCATTGGAGGCCGACCACCGCGGTGTGTCGATTCGCGGTGGGATTGCTGGTGAATGGTCTCGTCGACATGGGGGCTCCAGAGGGGGCGACGTCGCATTCTACGAATCATCGGGCCTCCTGTGGCCGGTTCCGCCGCGATCCGACTTCAGTGGCCCGGTCGGCGGGCCGATGCTTCCGAGGCGGCCCGTGTCACGGGTGCGAATTCCGATTCCGGCGGAGGGCCCATCATGGACGACACCCAGGTCATTCGAATCATGTGCCCGAATCTCGGATGTCAGCGGATCCTCGCGGTTCCGGAGCACGCCCGGGGCAAGTTGGTCCGCTGCCGCTCCTGCTCGACCAACATTCGGATCCCGGTCATGCGGAACCCGGAGGTCCCCCGAAACCTCGGCGGGNCGGGCGAGACCGCCTCCGACGCGGCCTGATCTCGAGCTCGCGGTGCGGAGTCCGAGCGGGGTCTAGAATCGGGCGGTGACGGATCCCGATTTCGAACTTCCGCAATACGACGACGGCCCCAGCATCGACGCCTCGGCCCGCGTGCTCGACGGCTCCCGTCCGGACACCATCTATGCCCACGTGCCGTTCTGCCGGCACAAGTGCCACTACTGCGACTTCTATTCGATCGTCGACCACCGGGATCGAACCGGGGCGTTCGTCGACCGATTCGAATCGGAGGTCGCCGCCATCCGGGCCGCCATCGATCGCGACGGCATCCGATCGGCCTTCGTCGGCGGCGGCACCCCGACCATGCTTCCGCCGGACGGTCTCCGGCGGGTGCTCCGGGCGATCGGATCGATTCCCACCGCGTCCCTCGAGGAATTCACGGTCGAGGCGAATCCGGAGACCGTCACCGAGGCGGTCGCGGAGGCGTTGGTGGCGGGCGGGGCGGACCGGGTGAGCATCGGATGCCAGAGCTTCCAACCGGCACTCCTGAAAACCCTCGAACGGCACCNCGATCCCGCCTCGGTGGGAAGGTCGGTCGGCCGAATTCGTGAGGCGGGGATCCGCCGGATCAACCTCGATCTGATCTTCGGGATTCCGGGGGCCACGATGGCGGACTGGGACCGCGATCTCGATGCGGTGCTGGCCCTCGAGCCGCAGCACCTCTCGTGCTACGGGCTGGTCTTCGAACCGGGCACGGCGCTCGCGGAGAAGCAGCGGCTCGGTCGAATCGACGCCATCGACGACGCGATGGAGTCCGCGATGTACGACCGGACCCGCGCACGACTCGAGGCGGCGGGGTACGAGCAGTACGAGATCAGCAACTGGGCGCTCCCGGGCGAACGATGCCTGCACAACATCGCGTACTGGGCGGCCGGGCAGTGGGTCGCGATCGGTCCGGCCGCCGCAGGGAATCTCGGTGGCATCCGGTACCGGAACCTCCCCCGACTGGACGACTGGCTTCAAGGCGAAGGGCTTTCGCCGGTGGTCACCGTCGATCGGCCCGATGGGATGACCGAACTCGGTGAACGGGCGATGCTCGGGCTCCGACTTCGGCGGGGGCTCGACCGACCGCTCGCGACCGCGCTCGCCGCCAGCACCTCCGAGCGGCACGCCGCGATCGAGCGGCATCTCGAAACGGGTGGGCTGGAGTGGCGGGACGACCGGCTTCGCATCGCCGACGGGGCGTTGATGCTGGCCGACGACATCCTGAGCGACCTCGTCTGAGCGACGACGCTCCGGCCCCGCGACGCCTCGGGCGTCTCGTGCGCAACGACGCACGCGAACCCTCGGGGGTCCGCGTGAAGGCGTCGGCTGGAATGTCGGTGGACAGGGGCGGGCGGTCCGAGCCGGCGGACCGGCCCCGGCTCAGCCCGCGAAGAACTTCCGGATCGATCGCACCGTGACGGCGCGGCCCATCTCGGCGATGGACTCGGTGAGCGGAATCTCCTTCGGGCAGACCTTGACGCAGTTCTGGGCGTTGCCGCAGTCGCTCACGCCACCGATGCCGGAGATCGCATCGACGCGTTCGTCGGCGAGGATCTTNCCGGTCTCGTGGAGATTGAAGAGGCGGGCCTGGCTGATCGCGTGGGGGCCGATGAACGACTCCTGCCACTCGGTCTCGTCCTCTTTCAGATTGAATTGCGGGCAGGCCTCGAGGCAGCATCCGCAACTCATGCACTGGCTGAGCTGATAGCGGGTCAACTGGACCTTGGGGCTTTCCATCGGGCCGGCGCCGAGATCGTAGGTGCCGTCGATCGGGACCCACGCCCGCACCGATTCCAGCGCTGCGAAGAGCCGGGCCCGGTCGACCGCGAGATCGCGGACCGTGGGGAAGGAGGACATCGGCTCGAGCGTCACGACCCCGTGCGGGTCGACGATGTCGTCGATGAGTGCGGTGCAGCTCTGTCGCACGCCACCGTTGATCACCATCGTGCACGCGCCGCAGACCTCTTCGAGGCATCCCGAGTCGTAGACGACGGGGGTGGTCCGGGCGCCGTCCACGGTCACCGGGTGTGCGGCGATCCACTGGAGGGCGGAGATCACGTTGGCCCCGGTCTCCACCGGGACGTCGAATTCCTCGACCCGGGTGGGCTTGCCGGGGGCGTCCTGCCGCGTGATGCGGAACCGGACGGTACGGGGGATCCGGGAAGTCTTGTCGTTCGGGGCGACCATCGGCTGACGGCTCCTGAAAGGGGTGACGGGGCGGAATTCTCCGCACCCTGATGCTAGCAGGCCGATCCGGCTCTGGGTTCGAGGAATCCGACCTTCCGGTTTCGAAACGCGAGTGGAGGACCTTTCCCCGATGGTCGATAAGACCGAGACCCCCGAACCCTCGGACGGGACGCGGACCACCGGATGCCCATCGACTATCTCAAGCTCATGAGGCCGGCGGACTGGGTGAAGAACATCTTCATCCTGCCTGCGATCGTCTTCTCGATACCGGCCCTCGACGCAGAGGCCAGGTCGGCCGTCCTGCCGAGTTGGCTGGCCGCGACCCTGCTCACGATCGTCGGCTTCAGCCTGCTCGCCTCGGGGTTCTACGCCATCAACGACTCGATGGACGTCGAGCTCGACCGGTTGCATCCGAGGAAACGCAATCGTCCGATCGCCAGCGGTCGGATCGGTCCCACGGCGGGGTTCCGTTTCGGGCTCGTCCTCGTGACGCTCGGCGTGGTGGCCGGATTCCTCGTCGACACCGCGGTCGGTGGGGTGCTGCTGGCCTATCTGGTCCTGCAGTTCCTCTACAACGGNGGGTTGAAGCGGGTCGCGATCGTGGATGCGGTCGTCCTCGCGACCGGTTTTGGAATGCGGGCGACGGTGGGGGCCTTCGCGATCGATCGGGCGGTCTCGACCTGGCTGCTGGGATGCGTCTTCTTCCTCACGCTGTATCTGGCCTTCATCAAGCGTCTGTGCGACCTCTCGGCGGCGGAGTCCGCAGGAACCGGATGGTCGAGTCCGGCGGGCTACGAGAACCGGCTCGAGCTGAACTGGCTGCTCGGTCTGAGCGGCGTGTCGGTCGTCATGAGCTGGGTGCTCTACGGTCTGAGTTCGCATGCGACGAGCCTNTTCGGCGGACGCGCGGCGGGATTCGCGCTGCTCACACCGTTCGTGCTGATCGTCGTTCACCGGTTCTACCGACGGGCGAACCGCGGTGAACGCGACAGTCCGATGGCCGCGATGCGCGAGGATCCCGTGATCCTCGTCTCGCTGGTGCTCTTCGCGGCGGGGGNGCTGGCCTGCCTCTACGTCCCCGCGGTCGAAGCGGGGCTTTCCAGGCTGATCTTCGCCGACACCTTCGACGTCCCCCTCGAGAACGGCGGGTCATGAGCGAATCCGCCCCGGGGGGAAGACGCCTCGCGCCTGCGGTNCTGGTCTTGCTCTTTATGGCGGCGACGCTTGGCCCGGTGCTCACGGGGTTCGATCGGTTTCCCGAGAAGAGTATCGACCACGATTTTCATCACGTGCCGGTGGTACTGGCCTTCGCCGAAACGCTTCCGGCCGTCGATCTGGCCGACTACGACAGTGCGACCACTCCGGGCATGCACCTGCTGCTCGCGGTCGCGGTCCGGATGTTCGGGCCCTCGGAGACCTTGCTTCAGGTCTGTGCGTGCGGGTTCGGCGTGCTGCTGCTCGTCGTCGTCTATCGGTGCACCGCGAAGGTCGCCACGCCNTGGACGGCCTTCCTCTGCACGCTTCCACTCGCGTCGTCGCCGTACGTCCTCGGCAATTCGATCTGGGTGATGACCGACAACCTTTCGCTCGCCCTGATCGCGATCTCGATCGGTTCGGCGATCTTCTGCGTGGCGAGCCGGGGGCGGGCCGTCGGTTCCGGGATCGCGCTCGTCTTTTCGGTGCTCGTTCGTCAGATCAACATCTGGGTTTCGGGCGTCGCGTTGCTCGCGTTTCTCTTCCAGTGGGATCCGGTTCGACGGCGGCTTCCTTTTCGCGATCCGCTTCAGCCCGGCCACCGCGGGCTGCAGCCGGCGGTGATCTTCGCGATCGCGACGGTGGCGGCGGCGGGCGTCATCGCGGGCTTCGTCATGCTCTGGGGCGGCCTCGTCCCGCCGAAATTCCAGGTCGGGGGCGACGGCGTGACGCACGCGGGTGGACTCAATCACGGCGTCACCCCCGGGGTGTTTTCGCTGTTCGCGGTCTACGCGTCGCCGCTGGTGGTCGTGCTTCTGCCGTTCTGGTGGCATGATCGACGGGTCCGCCGGACGATGGTCATCGGCCTCGTGATCGGCCTCCTCGCCGGGGTTTCGCTCGAATCGGTGGCCGGCAAGGAATACGGCCGAAACGGCGGTTGGCTCTGGTTGTTCGCCGGTTGGACGCCCACGATCCTCGGTCGATCGAGCCTGATCGTCGCGGGCAGTGTCGCGGGCGGCGCGACCGCTGGAATCCTCTTCGGGCTGCTCGTCGCGTCGGGCCGGGCGCGGACCGCCTGGTTGGTGACCGGTTTCGCGATCTCCTTCCTGGCCGCCTACACCGTGAACTCGTCCGCCTTCCAGCGGTACTTCGATCCACCGGTCCTGCTGGCGATCGGGTGGTGTCTCGCCTCGCTGGACTCTGGGCGAACGACGTACGGGCCGATCGGACGTGGGCAGCTCCGACTCGCCGCGCTCGGTGTCTTCTCGATGCAGGCGATCTTCGCGTGGCTCACGCTCTATGCGAAGATACGATGGGCCGAAGGCTGAACCTCCCACCACGTGATGCGTGGAGTGAGCGCGGTCAACCGACGCTTCCCAGTCACCACGACCGCGACGATCGTCCTGACATTCCGAACGGCTCGTCTGGTCAGCTCGCCGCCGTGGCCTTGGTCTTGGCGGCCTCCGCCTTCGCGGGGGCGTGGGTCTTGCTGTAGTTCCGCTCCCGGGGCGTGACCAGCTCCGACATGACCGGCTCGTAGCCGATCTCGACTCGGCCGGACTCGGCGGCGTAGTTGGCGACGGTGGTCTTCAGGAACTCGCCGTCGTTGCGGGTCGGGAAGTCCGAGCGGTAGTGGCTGCCGCGGGATTCCCGTCGAGCGACGGAGGCCTCGATCATCGCGTCCGCGATGACCAGCATGTCACCGACGGCACGGGCGTAGGAGAGGTTCTGGTTGGTCCAGAGGCCGGTGTCCGAGAGGGCGATGTTGGCGTACCGCTCGCGAAGCGACGCGAGTGTTCCCTGGGCCTGTTCGAGCCGGGCGCCTTCCTTGACCACGGTGCAGGCCGCAGTCATCTCCTCGCCGAGCTCCCGCCCGATGAGATAGGGGTTTTCGTCGCCTTCCGCGGAGACGAGCTGCTCGACCCGGTCCTCCTCGAGCTTCCGGGCCGCGTCGTGGGCCCGGCCGTCGCCTTCGGCGGCCGCCGAATCACGGTCCTTGACGTAGTTCGCGACGCCGACGCCGCAGAAAAGGCCGTCGAAGATGCAGCTGAGCAGGGCGTTGGCGCCGAGCCGGTTCGCGCCGTGGTACTGGTAGTTGACCTCGCCGAAGGCGTAGAGGCCCTGGATGCTGGTCATCATCGAGTTCTGGGCGCCGAGCACCATGCCGTCGAGGTCGTCCTTCGGGGTGTAGGTGGTCCAGAGGCCGCCCATCGAATAGTGCACCCCGGGGAAGATCCGCATCGGCATCTCCGCGGGGTCTTCGCCGACGAACTTGCGGTAGATCTCGACGATGCCGCCGAGCTTTCGCTCCAGGTATTCGCGGTCGAGGTGGGTGAGGTCGAGGTAGACCTGGTTCTGGCCGGCGACCCCGAGGCCCTGGTTCACGCAGATGTCGAAGATCTCGCGGGTCGCGATGTCGCGGGGCACGATGTTGCCGTACGCGGGGTACTTCTCTTCGAGGAAGTAGAGGCGTTCCTCGGTCGGGATCTGCCGTGGATCGCGGGCGTCGCCGGCGTTCCGGGGGACCCAGACGCGGCCGCCCTCGCCCCGGGCGCTCTCGGACATGAGCCGGAGCTTGTCGGCCCCGGGGATCGCGGTCGGGTGGACCTGGACGAATTCCGGGTTGCCGTAGGCGGCCCCGGCCTGGAAGCAGCGGCTCGCGGCGGCACCGGTGCAGATCACCGAGTTCGTGCTCTTGCCGTAGACGAGCCCGCAACCGCCGGTGGCCATGACCACCGCATCCGCCTTGAACGAGCGGATCTGCATGGTCCGCATGTCCTGGGCGACGATGCCGATGCAGCTTCCGTCGTCGTCGAGGATCGGTTGGAGGAATTCCCAGTGTTCGTACTTGGTGACCCGCTTCTCGTGCTGCCAGCGACGGGTCTGCTCGTCGAGGGCGTAGAGGAGCTGCTGGCCGGTGGTGGCGCCGGCGAAGTGGGTCCGCTTGAAGAGCGATCCTCCGAAGAGACGGAGGTCGCGGCGGCCTTCCGCGGATCGGTTGAAGGGGACGCCCATCCGGTCGAGGAGGTCGATGATCCGGGGGGCCCAGTGGGTCATCTCGTGGACCGGCGGCTGGTTGGCGAGGAAGTCGCCGCCGTAGACGGTCTCGTCGAAGTGCTCGTATTCGGAGTAGCCCTGCTGCCGGGCGATCTCGTTGCAGGCGTTGATTCCGCCCTGGGCGCAGACCGAATGGCTGCGTTTCACCGGGACCAGCGAGAAGAGGTCTACCGGGACGCCGCTCTCGGCGATGCGGATGGTGGCGGCGAGGCCGGCGAGCCCGCCCCCGACCACGATGACGCGTCTGTTGGAATTCTGCACGTTCGACCTCTCAGAAATCGTGGAAGGACCTCGGGGTACTTCGGTGGAATCGGGGCGGCGGATGCGACGGAAGGGCCCTTGCGTCCGCGGATCGCTCAGTTCTCGGTCTGTTCCGCGGCGGACGCGGTCGGGTTCTTCATCTGAAGCATCTCGTTCTCGACCTTCTCCGCCTCACCCGCGTCGAGGAAGGTGAAGCCGAGAATGGCGGTGAGGCCGGCGGCGGCGAGCCCGGCACCGATCGCGGCACATGCCATGCCCCAACGGTGCTGCGCGGTCGCGGTGACCGTGAGGCCCCAGGTGATCGCCGCGGTCCAGAGACCGTTCGCAAAGTGGTAGACGGCCGCCATCACCCCGACGAAGTAGAAGAGCGATGCGAACCGACCCCAGAGCCCGTCCTGAAAGTGCTCGGCCGTGGTCGAGGCCGCATGGTTCGGATCGAAGCCGGGCATCAATCCGCCGAAGCTCACCCCGAACCGGAGCGAGGCCACGTGCATGAAGATGAAGACGAGGGCGATGTAGCCACTCGCTCGCTGCAGCGTGTATCGGACATTGCCCTGATAGGCGTACCGAGCGGTGTTGGTCCGGCCGGACCGGGCGAAATACACGCCCATTGCCGCGTGGTAGATGATCGGCAGCCACAACCCGAACACCTCGATGAGGAAGAGGGCCGGAAGATCGTGGATGAAGTTCACTTCATGCTGGAACGTCGCGACGCCACCGACCTTGGTGGCGTCCCCCCACACGATCGAGGAATTCGTCGTGAGGTGGGGGAAGAGGAAGAGTCCGATCGGAACGATGCCCGAGATCGAGTGGAGCCTTCGGAGGACCAGGTAGTGACGATCGATGAAGCTTTTCGAACTTGACAAGGTTGCTGGCTCGGGACGGGGAATGGAGCGGCGTGCTCGAGGCACGCGGGGGAGACCTGACGGTGACGATTCAGGGTTCCTGGATCCGCAGATCGGGGATGTCAGCCGGCGCGCCGGGGCCTCCGGGGGCGGCGGCGGCTTCGGCCTGCTGCTGGGCCACGAGCTGCGCGATCTGGACGAAACGGGATCGCAGTTCGTTGAGCACGTTGGTGAGTTCGCCGGCCTCGTCCTCGGTGATGTTGCCCTTGGTCTTCTCGTCGAGGACCGCGAGCAGATCGATCGCGAATTTCGCGCCGGGAAGATCGATGACCACACCGCCGGTCTTGGGGTCGGTGTAGGCCCCGAGCCCCATGATGGCCTGCGATGCGAGGACCCCCATGAGCCCCTTGAAGTCGGCGGGTGGGAGTTCCGGATTGGCGTTGTCCTCGGCGGGCGCGGCTTCGGGCTTGTTGGCGGCGGCTTCGGCGAGGCGTTCCTTCTCGGCCTGGGCCTCGGCCTTCCAGTCGCTGTCGACGTGGATCTTGGGAGTTTCGTCGGACATCCGGGGACTCCGCGGCACCGCGCATTCGTCGGTTGCCGGAGGGGATCGTGGAAGGGAATCGAGCGTCGATTCCCCGGGAAGCTCATTGTACGCCGCCCGAGGCCATGCCGGGCGGTTCCGGCTTCGCTAGCATGCTCGAAGATCATGAAAGACCTGCGAATACGCGCTGCAAACCCCGCCTCGGAACCTTCCGCGACCCCCGTCGCGGTCTGGCGCCGGCTTGCGGGATCCGCCGTGGTCCTCCTGGCGGCCCTCGGATGTTCGACCGGGATCGATTCCAAGCCGGTTCGGACGCTGGAAGCCGCGGAGTTCATCCGGGCCGATGGCGAGTCGAAGTCGACTTTTCCGCTCGATGCCGCCGCGGAGGCGTCGGGGCCGGTCGAGACGGTCGACGAAACTGAAACGATCGAAATCGATGGACGGTCCTTCACCGAAGGCACCGAGGAGATCGTCGGCCGGGATGGGGTCGACGAGGACGAATTGCTCATCGCCGTCGACGTGCCGGTGGGGGTGCCCTATCCGATTGAGAGCCTCGTCGGACAGATCAACGGTCGGCCGGTGTACGCGGAGGAGTTCCTTCTGCCGCTCGAGGATCGCATCCTGCGGATCGTGGCGGAAAGTCCGCTGGCCGAAGCGGTGCGAAGCGTCGACGCGCTGGTCATGCAGCGATTCAGGGAATTCGTCGATTCGGAACTGATCATCGCCGAGGCCGAGAGCAAGTTGGATTCCCAGCAGCAGCAGGGCGTGCTTGCCTGGCTCAAGTCGGTTCAAGAGGACACCATCGCCGATCGTGGCGGTACCCGAGACACGGCGTCGGCGAGCATCGAGGAGGAGTTCGGCGTCAGCTTCGATGAATTCATGTTGGAACGCCGCAGCCTGGCCCTCGCCAGCGATCTGCTTCGAAAACGAGTCCAGCCTCGTGCGATCGTCTCCTGGCGAGACATCGAGCAGGCCTACCGGCGAAACTACGCCACCTTCAATCCCTCCCCGACGCTTCAGATCGGCCGCATTCGTTTCAGTACGAAACGGGAGACCGAGAAGGTCGAGCAGGCCAAGGCCCTCATCGCCGGTGGCGCCGACTTCGCGGCGGTCTGTGCAGCGATGGACATTCCCGACGGCGGGGCCTGGCTCGACCTCGAGCTTCCCGCCGACGGCATCGCCGGCACGAGCCTGACCAAGGCGGTGAAGTCGCGGCTGGAAGGTCTCGAGACCGGCAAGCTGAGCGAGCCGTGGGTCCAGACCGCGTTCATCTCCTGGTTCGCGATCACCGGCATCGAGAAGCAGCCCGGCCGGTCGATCTACGACCCGTCGGTCCAGTTCGGTCTGGAGAGCGAGCTCTCGAACATGCGGCTCGTGCAGGAGCAGGAGCGGTATCTGAGCACGCTCAAGGATCGCTGGGTCTCGGGCGACATCGACGAGATGCGGCGGCGGCTTCTCGCGATCGCCCGGCTTCGCTATCTGGTGCAGTGATCGGCCGATGCCGGACCCCCGCGGCTCGACTCGTCATCGCGCGGCCCCCGGGACCTGCGAATATGCCTGCCACGTCAGATCACCTCGAACATCTCGATGCGTGGTGGTCGACGCGCGAGATCGACGGCGAGCACCACGATGCGGACCCGGTCGTTCAATCCCAGGCGGACGCCGGCGCGTTCGAGGCGGCGACGCTGCGCCGATCGGAGATGCTGCTCCGGTCGGGCATTGCGCTTGGAGCTCTTGATTTCGGCGAGGACCCAGGCGTCGTGGGTCCGATCGAAGCCGAGGATGTCGATCTCGACGCCCGCCACGCGTCGATTGCGGGCGACGACCTGAATGCCCCGCCGGGCGAGTTCCTTCGCCGCGAGGTCTTCGCCGTGCCGTCCGATCGAGCGGGAATCGAGGTGTCGGCGGCGCGGCCTGGTGGAGATGCCAGGCGATTTTCGCTGGAGGCGGCGAAAGGCTCGGATGAAGTCGCGCGAGGCGACCTTCAGGCGGATCCCGATCGATCGGATTCTTCGTGCGAGGAAGTCCGCCGGGTGGTTTCGGGGCCACCTCATTCGGCCGTTTCCGGGGTCTCGATCGTGCGGGCGGCTTCGATGGATCGATGAAGGGCCTCGAGATCATCCGCGTTGAAGTCGGCAGGCGTCCCGATGTCCAGCAGGCGTCGCGACGGTCGATCATCGATCAGCACGCCGATGCACCGATCGCCGTCGTGGATGCCGGTGCAGCTGGATGGGGCACCAGCGGGGGGCAGTCCGACCCGCCAGCCGTGGGCGCGGATCCACGCCATGAACGCGGTTCGAAACCCGGGCGAGGCCGCTTCGGTCACGAGAAACTCCCGCACCGGATCGAACAGCATGGTCGGATCACCGAGGTCGGCCGGATCCGCCTCGCCCACGCCGCTCAGCCAGACGAGCCCCCGGCGGGCGGTGGAACCGGTTCGTGGTGGAGGGATCTCGGATGGCGTCGAACCGCCCACCGCGCCCGTCGGCTCGGTTGGCGAGTCACGCCCGAATTCGTGCCACGCGGCAAGAAGCATCGGCTCGACGAGTCCGTCGCCCGGCCAGTCGATGCGGCGAATCGGATGCTCGGACCCGCCAGGATGAATCGGCATTCCGGATCGGGCTTCGTTCGAGGCGGGAATCCTGCACGGAAGACGGCCCTCGGTCCGTTCGAGGCAGATCGAAGCGAGCATGGCCGCGATTTCGTGTTCCACGCGGGGGACGAGGCTGCCGGGGCGAAGTGGAACCCGGGCGGCGACGCACCAGCGTCGCAGATTCGAGCGAGCCTGCCGAACGTCGACCCGCCATCGATCGACCCGTCGTCGGGCGGGATCGTCGCGGGCGATGGATTCCGGTTCCGCGATCCCGGCGTCAGGGAAGATGGCGGTGATCGCCCGTTGCGGAAACGTCCGCACCCCCGATCGACTGGAGTCCGGGAGTGCGATGACGACGCCGCCGCTCGCCACGTAGGCCGAGAGTCGCCGGGCGAGCGTCGACGCAGGGGTGGCGAGCCAGGCGGCGTCGGGCGGCGAACGCACCACCAGCACCGGAAAACGATGCCACGAATCCGGCGGATCGTCCGCTTCGATCCGGATCCACCCGGTGGGGCGTTCGAGGTGTTCGGAGACCAATCGGCAGGCATCGCCGAGGAGATCGTCGATCGGTGGTGTCTCGCCGACGTCAAGGCACGCGAAGGCGATCGGCTCGAGTCCTCGTTGGAGCACCAGCAGCGCGAAGGCGATTCGATCGATCCGCGGTTTCCCGCGAATCTCCGGCGGGTTCCTTGGTTCCACCAGAAAGAGCCGGCGGCGGATCATCGCCGCGGAGTCCTGGAACCAGTCGCGTGTTCCCAGCCGTCGAATGCCGGTCACCCGGGCGGCGCGTTCGAGGGCATGAATCCAGTAGAGGTGCCAGCGTGGGCACCCGGGATTGGCTTCGGCATCGAAGCGCCGCTCGAGCCAGTCCATCGCCCTGGTCATCGCATCGAGCGTCTTCCTTCGTTCTTTCCGGGGTGAACCGGCGTGATGCTCAATGAGGGCGAGCGACGCCACCCCGGCCGCCGTCATCGACCCACGCGACGGGTCACCGATCCGTCGATATCCCCAGCCACCATCGGCGTTCTGGTTCCCGATGAAGCGAGCTCGAACGCGGATGTAGAGCCGGTTCGGAATTGAAATTCCGCGTCCGGCGGCTTCGGTGATCGCCTGGAGCCCGAACTGGGTGAGCGACTGATCGATGAAGCCGAGCCGGGGGGTTGGGCCGTAGTCCCAACCGCCGCCCTCCACCGAGAAGCGTTCGAGAAGTCGTTGGCACTCGAGCCGCCGTTCGCGATCGAAATCCGGAAGCCGGCACCAGACCATGAGACGGGCGGCGATCGCATAGGTGCCATCGGCGGCCGTGGTCGACATCCATTCGATCGCGGCGGCGACTCGCGGTGATTGGGCCGGGATGCCGGCGTCGAGCAGGGCGAGCACCGCAAGGGCGGTTCGGCCCGTGGGCTGTGCGGACTGGTCGGAAGGAGGGCGCACCGGCTCCCAGTGCCGCGTCGGATGGTGGCGTTCGAGGATGGCCGCGACGAGGGCGTCGAGCATCGCTCGAACCTCCTCTTGCGTGACCAACGCCGATTTCGGTTCGTCGGCCCGAGGCACGGCCCGGGCCGTCATCGGAGGTTCGAATGGGCCCTGGTTCGTCGCTGCGGCGCGTCCCCCCCGGATGAAGACGCTGGAGAGGCCGATGAGGCCGGTCACCAGGATCCACGGCCGCCATCCCTTCGTTTTACGTTCGCCCATCGTGGTGTCTTCATCCGGCCCGCCGCGACTCTACGCACCAATCCACGGTCGCCCGGCCGAGGCCGCGGAATTTCCGAGGCCATGGTCGTTTTCGGCGGAGCCCTCCGATCAGGTTGAGGCGGAGTCCCGGTCCGCGTACCTTCTCCCGATGCCCATTCTCGTCATTCAGCACTCCAACGCGAGCGACACCGGCCTGATCGGTAAGGCGCTCCTTCGACACGGCCTTCGCTGTCAGACCATCCGACTCGCCGATGGCGACCGGATCCCCGCGGATCTCGACGGCATCGACGGCATCATCTCGATGGGGGGGTCGGCCTCCGCGATGGATGATTCGCTGCCTTGGATCGCCGATGAGCTTGCCCTGCTCGCCGACGCCTCCGCCGCCCAGATTCCGGTGTTGGGCGTGTGCCTCGGTGCACAGCTGCTCGCCCGGGCCCTCGGTGGAACGGTCGCGCGAATGGAAGCACCGTCGGTCGGGCGATGCCAGGTCGTGATGACGGTCGAAGGTCGCGACGACCCGATGTTCCGAGGACTGCCCTGGTACGCCACGTGGCCGGCCTGGCATCAGGATGAGATCACCGCCCTTCCTCCGGATGCTCGGCTTCTGGCGAAGAGCGACGCCTGCGGCGTCGAGGCGTTCGCACACGGCGTCTTCGCCTACGGCGTTCAGTTCCACCCGGAATGGACCGCGACGCGAATCGTCGAACTGTGCGACGACCCGGCGGACCATCTCGATCCCGGGGCCGATTACGGCGGAATCAAGGCCGAGGTGCGGGACGACGCGGAATCGATCGCTCGGATGGGGGCGCGTTTCGCGGAAAACGTGGCTTCCTACCTCGTTCCCGTGGAGCGGGTGAACGCCGGCGTGCCGAAGGACATACACCACTGAGCCGCGTCGCCCGCGATTCTCGACCGCCCACCTCACGGATGACGTCTTCGCTCGTGAGGGTGATGTCGTGGGCGGTCGTGGCGTCGGTGGCGGCCATGTCGAGCGTGTCCGCCGCGAGCGGCGTCTGGCGTGAGGCGATCGTCCAGCAGGACGCGGAATCGGCGCCGGCGACGATCATCGGAACCGGCGCGGTCGCTGATACCGAGTCGACGCTGCGTGACGAGATCGAGCGTGCCACCGAGGCCATCGCGGAGGCACAGGCCGCCACGACACCTGACCAGGCGCAGATCGAGTCGCTTCAGCGGCGACTGCTTGATCTCAACGACACGCTTGCGGCCCAAAGCCGGCTCGAGGCCTTCAAGGCCAAGTCACGGGACATCGAAGAGGCTCGTGGCCTCGCCAAGGCGCTGCTCGCGACTTCCGCCGAACCGTATGTGAACCCGGTGATTCCCAGGGATCTCGACGGTGAACCCTTCGAGGCGGGGCTCGATGCCGCGATGACGGCTTCCCGGGTCGCGGACAAGGTGCTCGAAGAGATCGACCGGGAGCAGGCGCGTCGGCGAGATCGCCGGCTGGAGATTCGCAGCGCGATTTCCGAAACCGAAGCCGAGCTGCTCACGCTCGAATCCCAGCCCGGACTCGGTTCCTCCGAGCTCGTGCTCCGACGCAAGTATCGCATCCGGCTTGCGGCGCTCGAGGCCGAGCGTCGGTACAACGACGATTCGGACGACGTGCTTCGGATCGAGCTGAGGGCCCGTATCCAGATCGCCGCCCGCCTCGACCGGACGCTGGATGCGTGGGCGGCGCGGGCCTCTTCACGACGGCTTCAGGAGGCGGAAGCGACCCGGGTCGAGGCTGCCGCAGCCGCGGAGTCCCAGGCGTCGCCGATCGCTCGCGCGGCCGCGAACGAGAACGCGCGAATGGCCGTGAGGTTGGCGACGGTGGTCGCCGAACGCGACTCGAGTCTCGGCGAACTCGACAACCAGCACAATCTGCTCAACCGGCTCAAGGCTCGGGTCGACAGTGACGAGGCCAAGTTTCGCGGGCGAGTCACCCCCGAGGTCGCCCAGCTGCTTCGCAAGCGGCTTTCCGAGTTTCCCGACGAGCAGGAGTTGAAGCGTCGGGTTCGCGAACTCAAGGCCATGCTCGCGGATCTGGACCTCGACCGCGTGCTGCTGCTCGATGGCCTGGATGCGTTGGCCGATCCGAATCGATTCGCCCTCGCCGAGGTGAAGGCCGCGGGTCTCGACGGGCCGAACGCCGAATCGGTGGTCAAGGAGCTCGTCGAGATCTACGAGGCTCGACTCGACCGGTACGGCCAGCCGCTGCTGGCGGCGGTCAACGAGGAGATCGAGACCCTCGAAATGCTCGTCGACGTCGACCTGGCCCTCGCCAAGTTGAGCGGTCGGTATCGCGAGCTGGTCTTGCGTGAGACGCTCTGGATCCGCGACGTCGGCGCGTTCCAGCCGGGATTTGTCGGCCGGACCATCACCGAGGTGGAATCGCTGCTTCGGCCATCGAGATGGAGTTTCATCATCGAGGCGTTGGGTGAGGCCGTGATCCAGGATCCCCTGACGCTGCTGTTCGGTGCGGCGTTTCCGCTGGGCGTCTTCGCACTCCGGCGCCGTATCTCGAGCAGGGTCGTGCTGGCGGGCGTCCGGGTCGCTCGGGCGTCCACCGACCGATTCCGGGAGACGCTGGTCTGCCTTCTGCTGGCGTTCCTCCACGGGCTCGCGATCGCGATGCCAGTGGTGGTCCTCGGATCGCTCCTCTCGGATGTGAGGATCGGAAGCGATTTCGCGACCGTCGTGGGTCGGAATCTCACCACTGCGGGATGGTATCTGCTCTGGTTGGGAACCCTTCGTTCGATGGTGCGTCCCGACGGGCTGGCCGAGCGGCACTTCGGTTGGTCGAAGGCGTCGATGCGGGCGATCCGGACGGCGACGATTCCGCTTCTGCTGATGGTTCCCATCGGGTTCTTCGACCGCCTGTGTGATTCCGCGGGGCTCGGTCTGCCGGACGCGGGCCGGATCTTCTACGGCCTTCTCCCCATCTGTTTCGCAGTGACGGCGTTCATCCTGCTCAATCCGGTGAAGGGCCTCTCCGTCCTGTCCATCGAGCACAATCCGGATGGAAGACTCGCGCAGGCTCCGTGGCTTCCGGTGACCGGCGTGATCGGCCTTCTCCTCGGGGTGGGCGTGCTTTCGGTCGCCGGTTGGTACGCGACGGTGGTGCTGCTGCAACGGGTGCTCATCCAGAGCTTCATGGCCCTGGTGGTTCTGTTGATCGCGCGCGAGCTTCTGCTCCGACTCCTGGCTTGTTGGCAACGAGCGCAGGAGATGATTCTCCGGCGTCAGGAGGCGAACGGCGAGGACGTCACCGAGCAGGAGGTGCATCTCGAGACGCTCGGCGAGCAGACCCAGGGCGCCATCGGCTTCACGGTCTTCGTGTTGCTGGCGGTCAGCCTGTGGTTCCTGTGGTCACCGGTCCTTCCCGCGCTGCAGTTCGGCGAAGGCATCGTGCTCTGGAGCCACTCGATCGAGACCCTCGTCACCAACGAGGATGGGAAGCTCGGCACGACGACGATGTCCGAGTCGATCACCCTGCGCGATCTCGGCGCGGCCGTCTTCACCATCGGATTCGCGGTGTACGCGGCCCGGCACATTCCCTACCTCATCGGCCTGCTCCTGCTCGACCGATTCCGAGTCGGCGTTGGAAACCGATACGCCGCGGTCCAGATTCTCCGGTGGGCGATCGGAATCGGCGGTCTCTCGGCCGGCGTCGCGATGCTGGGTGTTACCTGGGACAGCGTCCAGTGGCTCGCCGCCGGTTTCACCGTGGGACTGGGATTCGGCCTGCAGGAGATCTTCGCGAACTTCATCTCCGGGATCATCATCCTCTTCGAACAGCCGGTCCGGGTC
>NYSY01000016.1 GCA_002683215.1 Planctomycetaceae bacterium | reverse complement strand
CGGCATCGTCGGACTGCCCAACGTCGGCAAGAGCACCCTCTTCAACGCCCTCACCGCCGCGGGCATCGAGGCCCAGAACTATCCGTTCTGCACCATCGAGCCGAACATCGGCGTGGTGAGCGTCCCGGATCCGCGGCTCGGGGTGATCAACGACCACATCGAGACGCAGAAGATCATCCCCGCGGTGATCCGCCTCGTGGACATCGCCGGCCTGGTCGAAGGCGCCAGCAAGGGCGAGGGGCTCGGGAACAAGTTCCTCGCGAACATCCGCGAGGTCGACGCCCTGCTCCAGGTCACCCGATGCTTCGAGGACGACGACATCGTCCACGTGTCCGGTTCGATCGACCCGGTCCGCGACATCGAGATCATCGGGCTCGAGCTCCTGCTCGCCGATGCGGAACAGGTCGAAGGCTCGCTCGACAAGGCGCAGCGGCAGGCGCGGTCCGGCGACAAGGACGCGAAGTTCCGGCTGGGCGTGCTCGAGAAGTGCAAGGCCTGCCTCGACGACGAGCAGCCGCTGCGGACGCTCGACCTCAACCCCGAGGAGGCGAAGGCGGTCCGCTCGTTCGGATTCATCACCGCGAAGCCGATCCTCTACGTCGCCAACGTCGACGAGGATCATGCGGACGGTTCCGGCCCGCTGGTCGACGCGGTGCGGAAGTACGCCGAGGAGAACGGCGGCGGCGTGGTGGTGGTGTGCGCGAAGATCGAGAGCGAACTCGCCGAACTGGAGGAGGAGGACAAGCTGGAGATGCTCCAGTCGCTCGGAATGGAGGAGCCGGCGCTGGCGGTCGTGGCCCGGGGCTCCTACGACCTGCTCGGCCTCCAGAGCTACTTCACCGCGGGACCGAAGGAGATCCGGGCCTGGACCATCCGCAGCGGTGACACCGCACCCAAGGCGGCGGGCGTGATCCACGGCGACTTCGAACGCGGCTTCATCCGAGCCGAGTGCTACCTGGTCGACGACCTCGTCCAGCACAAGAACGAGAAGTCCATCCGGGAAGCCGGGAAGCTGCGCAGCGAAGGCAAGGACTACGTGATGCGGGACGGCGACGTGGTGAACTTCCTGTTCAACGTCTGAGATCCGATGATCACCATGTCTCCGGCCGATCCATAAAGAGGTAGCCTGCAGGCATGTCGACGACCGCCTCCGAGCGCGAGGAGAACTGGAACGCCATCACCCACGGCGTCGGCTGCCTCGCCGCGCTGGCCGCGATGCCCGTGCTTCTGGTCCTGGCGGCGGAACGGGGGGACACCACGGCCCTGGTGGGCTGCCTGATCTTCGGATTCTCGATGGTCCTCGCCCTCGCCGCATCGACCATGTACCACGCGGATCGCGACCCCGACCGCAAACGCCGGTTTCGAGTCCTCGATCACGCCTCGATCTACGTGCTGATCGCCGGAAGCTACACGCCGATCTGCCTCACCGGGCTCCGCGGACCCTGGGGCGACGGCCTGCTGATCGCGGTCTGGTCGATGGCTTTGGCGGGCGTCCTGCTCAAGATCCGTTTCACCGGTCGCTTCGAGATCCTCTCCACCACGATCTATCTCCTCATGGGGTGGATCTGTCTCGTCGCCGCGGTCCCGATGTTCGAACGTCTGGGCAACGCCAGCCTGATCTCGCTGCTGGTCGCGGGACTCGCGTTCACCGCGGGGGTCGTGTTCTACCTGCAGGATCATCGCCGTGGCTTCCACGTCATCTGGCACGTGTTCGTGGTGACCGGATGCGCCGGTCTCTACGCGGCGGTGTTCGCGGAGATCGGCCGACTCGGGCCGTTGAACTGACGTGGCCGCCGAGACACGAGGATGCCGGGCACGCCACCTCGCACGATTCGGGCTCGCCGCATCGCTGGGACTGGCGTTCGTCTGGATCGGCATCCAGCACTTCCGAAACCCCGAACCGTTCGAGGCGATCGTGCCCGGCTACCTCGGTTGGCCGCGATTCTGGAACTTCACGAGCGGTGGCCTCGAAATCCTGCTGGGCATCGGCCTGATCGTTCCGGGCACCCGCCGCTGGTCCGCCCGCCTGCTGTTCCTGCTGGTCCTCGCGATGTCGCTGGCCAATCTCAACATGTGGGTGAACGACCTTCCGTTCAACGGGACCCGACTCTCGACTCGCGGCCACGTCCTCCGATGGGTCATCCAGGCCGTACTCCTGGCCCTCCTCGGCTTTCTCGGGAGCCCGTGGATTCGAAGATCAAGCCCGGGGAACATTCGATAATCTCTCGCCTCCACGCAGATTCGGATCTCCCTCACCCCAGACCACACCGGAGCACGAGCCGTGAAGAAGATCATCGCCATCCGTGGTGAACAGGCCGCGTCGATCCTTGCGATCCTGAAGCAGGTCGCCACGAACGANGATCGGTACCCCCTNCACGAGATCCACCTCGAGACGTTTCACGCGCTCGCNNCCCACCTCTTCCAGACGAANTTCGANCCNGATGCCCCCGCGGTTCCGATCTCCCGGGCNGGCGAGGTCGTCGGCGACGATCACGAACTNGCNNTGGAGGTGATGAACATGGCGGGGATCCTCCCGTTCGTGGAGGAAGCGCATGAGCAGGAACGGATCGACGCGGTCGGTCGGCTCGGCGAGGCCCTGGGGCTCGACGGGAAGTTCGCGAAGCGGCTTCATCAGTTGAGTCACGAAGCGGTCACCGGCATGGCGATCTGCCTCTACCGCCCGCTCTCCCTCGAGGTCGGGGCCCCGCTGTGGAAAGGCACCATCAAGCTCGCGGAGAGCGCGGTCCACGTGGACGGCGACCGCAAGGTGCTCGCCCGCTACCAGGGCTTTCGCGACCTCCCGACCGGCACCTTCGGCGAGACGCTGATCCGCTACTACGACGACAACGACTTCCCCCTGCCGGGCACCCCCGGCGCGTTCTTCTCGAACTCCCTCACCATCCACGACATGCACCACGTCCTTGCCGGCTACCCCACGTCGCCCCTCGGCGAGACGTGCGTGGTCGGCTTCGACAGCGGCATGATGGACCTCGACATGGGCAAGGCGCTGATCGGCTACATCGCGCAGTTCCAGGTCGGTCTCCAGTTCGACAAGGGCCTGCGGTCGTGGAAGAACCAGTTCAAGCCGGAGATCGTGCTCCGCGCCTTCGAACGCGGGGCGAAGGCGTCGGTGAACTACCTCCAGCTCGACTTCGACTTCGAACCCCACCTCGACCGCCCGCTCGCGGACGTCCGCCGGGACTTCGGGATCGATCCCGAGGGCGCGATCATCGCGTCGCCGGAGGATCCGTGGTGCGGCCAGGTCGGCGTCGTCGGACAGCGGGCGAGCCCGGATCTGATCGAGCGGAAGAAGTCGATTCTCCAACGGTTGCTCGCGGGAAAGAACACCAAGGACTGAATGCTCGGACCGTGCGCGGCGGGTGATCGGCCCGGCCTCGCCCCCGCTCGCTCATCACGCCCGGTCACGACCGAGGCTTTCTTGAAAGGCCGGACCCTTGCCCTACGTCTATCTCGCCATCGCGATCGTGACCGAAGTCGCGGCCACCGCCGCCCTCAGGGCCTCGGACGGCTTCACCCGGCCACTGCCGAGCATCATCGTCGTCGTGGGCTACGTGATCTGCTTCATCGCGCTGGCATTCTGCGTGCGGAGAATCCCGATCGGCGTGGCCTACGGGATCTGGTCGGGCGTGGGGCTCGTGCTCATCACCATCGCCGCGTGGTGGCTCTACGACCAGCGGGTGGACGCAGCGGCGATCGTCGGCATGGGACTCATCGTCACGGGCGTCGTCGTGATCCAGTTTTTCTCGAACACCACATCGGTCGAACCACCACAGGAGATCGAGGCACCGTCGACCGAGATCACGCGGATCGAGGATCCGCGAGCGACTTCGTCAAAGGCCGGTGGTGGTCGATCGGACTCGGCTTGAACCCGATCGAAGTACTGCGACGTTGCCTTCACCGATCCCGCCGGCCTGAACGGCGACGACGGATCCGGCCTTTGGGAAATCACGCTCAAGCCAGAATGACCAACGCGAGCCAGGGGCAGATGAACAGCGCGATCTTGAGATCATGACATCATGAAATCCATGAGACCAAGAACACGGCCTCGGAGACAACTCCGAGGCCGTGTTCGTTTTTGGACGCACCGTGAATCGACGCGACGATCCCAGCGGATTGAGAGCGGCACGCAAGGCTCGCTTCCCAGGCGGCCGTGGCAGCGATGCCAGTCAGCGGAATGAGCAGAGCTACGGNCCGCGCAAGGTTCTCAAGCGGAAGGTGGNCGAGGGGCGCCGAGGTGCGTTCATCGCCGTCGACCGCGCCGACGCCGACCGTGAGCCCGTTGACTTCGTGAAGACCTCGGACTNAACGAAANCGGCNCCGCCCCTCGAACAGCCTCAAGAACGTGAAGCAACAGATCAAGCGAAGATCCCTCGCCGAGGCTTGCGAGTGCGGTGCTCATGGAGATCACCGAGGAATGGGAAACTGGACGCAGGTACCCGCTGATGGAGGACGCCTGATCAACGGCTCTAGCTGATTACAGAAAGAATGTTGCCCAGCCATTCGAGGCCCGCCTCCGCACTGGTTTCCGCATCTGCATTTGCAGCAAAGCTATTGGCTCCGACTACTAAACTGCGGCTAGTCAATGCTCTTCGACCGGCTTGACATCACTTGTGAATTTATTGGACTCCCACTTGCACTCACCAATAATTTCCCAGGGTTGATTCAATTGATCGAGGTAGAGGTTTTCCCTCCACTCGCTCGGGACCATGACCCTTCGGCAGTAAACATCAAAAGTAACCTCGTCCTCAGCGGAGTAACCATTTTCAACAAGCCAGAACGCCGAAAAGTCCCTTAAACCACGCGTAAATTTCGCTTGATCGACATGNGGCCCCATCACTCGCCATGTCCATTTGACCCAAAGAAATCCGGGGCCGCAGGGAACTCCGTTGGCATCGCAAACGGGAATGGTCTTGTTCGATTCGCGATGCACTACNTTGATTTGATGGTNATAGCCATCAAAATGGNAATCCATAAAAACGGGGTGCGGCGTAATGCCAAGTGCGGGCCTTGAAAACCGCTCAGCGATCCNGCTTGCCTTTTNCATCGCCCACATCGGAAATGAATCATTGACGCCAAGTCGCGCGGCTGCCTGCTGTACGAGAGGAGCACGGACGATCATGAGTAATTGAGTAAAAAGGACCGTGACCAAGAAGCAAGTGATTACAAGTGCTCTCGTTCTAGTTGAGAAACGAGCGCCAAGTGGCATCGCGACAGAGACCGCACGTCCGGTGGGCAATTCGAGTGCACATTCGTCGTCAGTACATGGCGTTCTAGTTCGATGGACTGCGATGGCAACGTACACCTTCTTGCATAATTTATTAATTGGCCAGAGACGCATAAGGATCGATGCCGGACGAAGGAACCAAATGCGATTGAATATCTCCCGATACGAGTCCACTCCTTCGAAAACGTTCCCCGCGGTATCCAATGAATACATCCCCGTAAGAAGACGCTGACGCTCAACGTTCGCCGGTAGCTCATCCGAACCTAGAGATTGAACAGTTCGCCAGCTGGTTCTGCCTCGCCAATCAAATGCACACAAAAGAGCTTGAGTCTGGCGACACAAGGGGCATTCACCATCGTAGAACACGGTCAAGGTCTGAGTGGCGGCTCGATGCAGGAACCCCACCAACTTGTCCCAGGCTTTGGTTGGAATCAACAGCAGGTACATGGAAGAAACGCCGAGAGCAAAAAATGGGATTGGGAATTCGAATAGGATTCCGATGTGCAGACCAAGACCAACCGCTATTAGCGGCCACGCGAATCGCTTATTCCAGAATACAAATATGAACACCGCCTCAAAGACCACGGTCGTATAGCCCGCGCCCAACGCGAGCCACTGACGATCGACCAGAGATGCGGAATCAAAGCGGGTTATCATCGGTAAGTTGGCCGGCAACCAGGCTCCCAACCCGCCGGTCCAAATCGAACCCCCAAGCTTGTGAAAAATCGAATCGAAATACACCAATGCGACACCGATGAACAGAATGATCCTGTAGCCGAGAATTGACACCTCGGGCTGCACGTATGGCTTTCGCTGTCTGGCAGCCAGCATCCTGCCCATCAGACTGTCGACCGACAGAACGCTCGCCGTCGGAACGAACATCAATAAAAAATTGACTCCCATATAGACGTAGTGCATGTGGTATTCGTATGAACTGAGAGTACCAATGCAAACCAAGCCGATGACGTAATTCAAGATTGTGCCTATGCGGTAGCAGGCACCGAATCCGACGAACGCAATGCATATCATCCAGATTGCTAACGGCCAACTCCAGTTGATTTCACTTGGATCGACAAAGGGGATCTTGTCGTAAACGAGGTGTCGAAAACGAAAGAGCTGGGTTACTTCAAAAAACAGAACCGCAGAATAGAGCATTCGAAATACCGCCAGTCCATACGGGCTGGCCTTGGTTTCTAGCGCATCGACCAGACATCTATATGGACGTTTCAACATGTCGGATTCCGCTGTCTACGCGTGGTAATCCCAGCCATCAGAGTGCATTGGCTCAGGCACGTAACGACCCTGGGCAAACACACAATAGACCAGATAATGCGCAAGCTGCGCGAGGCGGAGGTTCTGGCGCGCCAGATCAACGACACGGCCTCGGAGGCGACTCCGAGGCCGTGTTTCTTTTTTTGGACACCCCCCGACGCAACGCGACAATCCCCACTCAGACCCTCCTTTCTTCGTCGCATTCGTCCAATTCGTCACGCGGGTGGGACCTGACCATCAAGACGAGCCTTCACAATGCAGTGGCCGAACGGTTCGAGGCCGCCCCGTCGTCGCGACGTAGTCACCACCGGTATCGCGTGAGCATGCATCAGATGATGCACACTCTTCTCATCGTGGCGATCGGGCATTATGGCTCCATCGCCTCTGCCACATCCATGATCGACCAGCCAAAGTGGNACGTGAAGACTACGGTTGGTCCTGATGCGCTCACCGGCGGGTGGTTTATCAATCCGGGACGGACCGGTATCCGGGTCAGGCTGCTTGAGGAACGACCCACGGATTTCTAAGTCGCCTGTGTCTTCGACAAGACCCCCGCGGTACGGCAAATCAAGGTCGGTGACCGCATCATCGGCGCCGGCAGGGCTCGATTCGAAAAGCCTCACAAGTTCAGGTACGGCGTTGGCAGGTTCGGATACGACGGACCGATGAAGGACTTCTCCGCCGCGCTCGAGACCGCACAGGCCGAAGACGGACGCCTGATTCTCACGATCCTCCGAGAAGACGAGACTCTCGAGGAGAGTCTTCGCGTCGGCAACCGATATTGCGATTTCTCGGAGACCTACCCCTTCGACNGTCGCAAGACGAATCGGATTCTCGCGGACACCCTTCCCTGGCTCGCGGAGCGACAACGTGACGACGGCCTCTGGAGCGATCGCCCCCACTTGAACGCCTTCGCGGCCCTCGCCCTGCTTTCCAGCGGACAACCGAAACATCGATCCGAGATCGATAAGGCGATGCACGCCATGGCGGCGAAGACCACGGAAGAGATCGAGTATCAGGGCCTTGACGGATGGAAGTACACGCTCTGCGGAATCTGCCTCTCCGAGTACTACCTCGCGACCAAACAGGCCTGGGTCCTTCCTGAACTCGAGGAGATCGACCGGTGGCTTCGCAAGGCGCAGATCGCCGATGGTGGCTGGGGACATCGCCCCGCCGACCGACCCGGCGGAACCGGATACGGGTCGATCAACATCCTCACCATGCAGGCCAAGATGGCCTGGGCGCTGATGCGGGAATGCGGCATCGAGATCGACGAAGCACGATTCAAGGCCGCCCATGATTTCGTCGTCCGCGGCACCGGCGACAACGGATACGTCTGGCACGAGGACGGTGGCCGGAACAATCCCGGGTACGCGGACATGGGACGTACCGGGGCCGCCGCGATGGCCCACGCGCTCGGGGACGAAGAACCGGGCTACCGGGCGTATGCGAGCGCCACCGCCGGGTGCATCGGCGAGCACCCGGACACCTTCAGCGACACCCACGGCTCCCCCATCCTCGGCATGGTCTGGACGGCGTTCGGTGCTGCCGCCTTTCTCATCGCTGGACGGCCGCCGATCCGTCGTCACGCCAGAATGAGCAGCGCGAGCCAGGGACAGATGAACAGGGCGATCGTCAACGCCTTCCAGACGGCGATCGAGGCGTAGGCGGTGATGTCGACCGTGGCCGACGAGAC
>NYSY01000015.1 GCA_002683215.1 Planctomycetaceae bacterium | reverse complement strand
CCGACTACCATTCCGTAGTGCGAACCCGCGGACGAACCTCCATCTCGGAACCGACGGCCTTCGTCCTCTCGGTGCTGCTGCATCTGGGCGTCGCCCTCCTGCTGCTGCGCGCCGCGACCGCGGACGGTCGTGACCGCTCCCTCGAGCACGAGCTCGAGGACGAACGCGAACCGGCTCCGGAGCAGGAACCGCTGGGCATCGAGCAGAGCGAGGCCGAGACCCTGACCTGGATCGGGTACGAGGAGTACCAGGAACATCTCGCGCGGCTTTCCGAAGTCGAGCAGGCGGCGATGCTGGCGTCCCCCGTCTCGGGCGGTGGCGGCACGCCGCCACCGAGCCGCCCCCGCACCGCCCGACCGACGCCGGCGATTCCGACCGCCAACCTCCCATCGAGCGCCGCCCCGACCGCGACCGCACCGGCACCGGAGACCACCGACGCGGAGGTGATCCTCGATCCGGAGATCGTGACCGAACCGAAGACCCGTCCGACCGTGGATCCGGAACCGGTCGAATCCGAGACCATCGACGAGGCGACCACCTCGGACGCCGAAGCGACGCCGGACCCATCGACCCAGCCGGACGAGGAGACCACCACGACCGATGACGCTCCGGAGGAACCGACCGAGGCCCCCCCGGTCGACGAGCAGTCCGACCCGGAGCCCGATTCGAAGCCCGTTCCCTCGACGGACCCCGAACCCGGCCCCGCACCGGAACCCACCCCGACTCCCACGCCCGAGACGGATGGCGACGAGGGCGACACCAAGGGTGACGCCACCGGGGACGGTGACGGTCCCGGAGAACCCGCCCCGGAATCCGGCAACGACGCGGACAAGGACGCCGAAGCCACCAGCGTGATCAAGGTGCCGGCGTCGGAATGGAAGCAGGGCAAGCCGCTCGCCGCACAGGGACTCGACATCACCACGCGACGTCCGACGATCCCCATCACCGCCTGGCTCGGCTATCGCCCGAAGTACAACCCGGTCGCCCGAATCGAATTCGATCGGACCGGCAAACCGAAGCGAGCCTCGCTTCTGGTCCGAAGCCAGGAACCGGACCTCGACGAACGCCTGATCGACATGCTCTACCGCTGGCGGGCGAAGGGCTCGAGACTCAAGAAGCTCACCGGCGATCAGACCGTCACGATCGAACTGCAACTGCTCCTGAACTGAGGCCCACGAATCGACGGACGACGATCAGTCCTCCAGCCGTTCCCGCCAGGTCTGAACCCGGGGGTGGTCGGTGAGATCGAACTCCAACGGCGTGACGGTGAGACAGCGGTTCATCAGGGCGTCCACGTCGGTGTCGGGATGCGTGTGCATGAACTCCATCCCGCTGCCCGCCGCCCAGTAGTACGGCTGGCCGTAGGGACTGGTCCGCTTCTCATAGCCGCCCGAGCCCGCCGCGGTGTTCATCGCGCAGACCTTGATCGGCGGCATCGGCGCGTCCGGCGTCTCGGTCCGCGGCACGTTGACGTTCACCACCGCATGCGGATCGAGCGGATGGACGAGGATCCGATCGATCGCGACCCGCGCGATCTCCGCGGCCCGCTCGTAGCAGATCGAGTCGCGATCGCCGAGATGCAGGCTCACCGCGATCGCCGGCACGCCGAGAAAGGCGCTCTCCACCGCCGCCGCGACCGTGCCCGAATAGATCACGTTGACGCCGACGTTCGCNCCGCTGTTCATCCCGGAGATGGTGATGTCGGGAAGCGTGCCCTCGCCGTGCAGTTCCGCCCAGAGCGAACGGAGCGCGACCTTCACGCAGTCCGCGGGGCGTCCGTCCACCGCATGTCCGATCGAACCGTCATCCATCGTCGTCGAATGGATCATCATCGGCTCGTTGAANGTGACGCCGTGGCTGGTGGCGGACTGGACGGTGTACGGGGCGATGGTGGTGATGTCGCCGAGGCCCTCNAGCGCCCGATGCAGGGCGCGGATTCCGGGGGCTTCGATGCCGTCGTCGTTGGTGAGCAGGATCTTCACGATGGATTCCAGCGTTGGTGCGGAGGTGAATGCGAGACCCGCGGTCCCGCGGAGTTTCAGGCCCGGGCGGGCCTTTCCGGTTCGATGACGTACGCGCGGCCGCCCCAGCGGACCGGTCTTCCCCGGGCGAGATCGATCGCTCCGCCACGGATCGCACCCGCGACCAGCAGGCAGCCGAGCGGCCATCCGAGAATGCCGACCCGAGGCATGCCGCCCCGGCCGAAGACGACCCACAGCGNGGTNCCCGAGNANGCGAGACCGGCGATGCCCGCGAGCATCGCGACGGCACCGAGCAAGGTCCCGCCCGGCGAAAAGACCACGGCGCCGCTCCAGAGACTTCCGATCGCGGTCACCGGGCCGAGCCCCGCGGCGGCGACCCGCACCACGTTTCGATTCATCCGGCCGATGTTCCGATGGCAGGACTCGATGAAGATCCGACGCCAGCCGCCGAGCAGATCCTCGAGCGACTCGTACATGCTGGTCTGGATCATGTCACCGGAGTCGACGACGCGGACCCGTCCGTCGAGCCGGTGCACGGCCTTGGCGAAGGCGAGATCCTCGAGCAGATCGTCCTTGACGGCCGCATGGCCGCCGAGCCGATCGTAGAACGCGCGGCCGAACAGCATGAACTGGCCGTTCGCGAAGGAACGCGGTCGCTCGAGATGGTTGGTGCGATCCGGTGGGAACATGCGAAGCAGCGTGATCGCCGCGGGCGGCTGGACCACGGCCTCCCACCAGTGACCGGAAGTCAGCCTGGTGTAGGCACTGAGCAGGTCGATGGCTTCGGACCGGGCGATCGCGACCGCGGCCCGAATCACGTCGACGTCGAATCGCACGTCCGCGTCCGTGAAGAGCAGCCAGTCACCTTTCGCGGCCGCGGCGCCGACCGAGGCGGCATGACACTTGCCCGCCCACTCGTCCGGACAAGTCTCGTTGACGATCGGGCGGATGCGAGGATCATCCTCCGCGGCTGCTTCGAGCCGGGCGAGCGTGTCGTCGGTACATCGGTCGAGCACCACGAGGACCTCGATCCGGGCGTCCCGCTGGGCCCGCATCGAAGCGACCATGCGTTCGATCACCCGCGCTTCATCGTGGGCCGGCACGATCACCGACACGAGCTCCTCGACCGCCGGAAGATGGAGCCCGTTCGCGAGCAGCGGCGTGTGCCGGCTGAGCCTGATCAGACGCCCCAGGACGAAACCCCAGTAGACGGCGGTCGCGGTGGCGAACACGGCGAGAATCAGGGTGATGGCGTCCGTCACGGGAGGCATGAGCGCCCCATGGTACGAAGGTGCCGTGCGGACGGTGGCGACTCCGCGGCAGGGTCTACACTCCGCCCATGCCACCCCCCTCCCCGGCCGACGCCGATCCCACGCCCGCAGGCCCGCTGCTCGACCGAGCCGCCGCGGCCCGGCTCGACGCGGCCGCGACGACCCGGTGCGGCATTCCCGGCCTGCTGCTCATGGAACATGCCGCGATCGGGTCGACCGACCTCATCGAACGCGAACTCGCCGAAACCGGCATTCGGCGTGTCGTCGTCCTCTGCGGTCCGGGAAACAACGGCGGCGACGGCTGGGCGATCGCGAGGCTTCTTCGGCGGCGTGACGTCGCGGTCGAGGTGATCGAACTCGCCTCGCCCGCGGCACCCGGCGACGCGGCGACGAATCGTGCGATCGCGATCGCCTTCGGCATTCCGGTGCGACCGGCGTCAGACCTTGGGAATCCGACGCTGGCCGGCACGCTCGATGACGCCCTCGTGGTCGATGCCTTGTTCGGAACCGGCCTCGCCCGCCCGCTCACGGGCTCCGCCGCCGCACTGGTCGAGGCGGTCCGCGGTCGCCCTGCCCGCGTGGTTGCGATCGACGTCCCCAGCGGCCTCGATGCCGACACCGGCTCGGTGCTGGGAACCTGCCTCCCCGCCGACGTGACCGCCACGATGGTCGCGGCCAAGATCGGGCTCCTGTCGCCCGGATCCGAAAGACTCCGCGGCCGGATCGAGATCATCGACATCGGCGTCCCCGCCGACTTGGTCGAGGCCTTCGACGTCTCCGGCAGGAATCCATTAAATCGGGGATGATGCCTCCCCCGCTCCGAACCTCAGATCACCCCCCTCCGGCCCGACCCCCGTGTACCAGCCGCTCCTCGCCAACCGCTACCTCGCCAGCCGGATCATCCCGCTCATCGCGGTGGCGGCGGTCGCGCTGTGCGTCGGCCTGGTGATCATCGTGGTCAGCGTCATGTCGGGCTTCCTCGACATGCTCCTGAACTCCGGCCGAACCCTGATGGGTGACGTGATCGTCCGGTACGCGGACCCGGGCATCCCCCACTACGACCTGCTGGTGGAAGAGATCGAATCAAGACCGGAGGCGGAAGCCGCCACCCCGGTCGTGGAGAGCTTCGGCCTGCTGAAACTGCCCTACGGCAATCGCACCGAAGGCGTCCAGGTCTGGGGGATCGATCCCGAAACCTTCGATCGGGTCGTGGACTTCCAACCGAGCCTGGTCTGGGACGGCATCCCGCCGGAGGTCGAGGAACTCGCGAAGGAGTTCGACCGCATCGAACTTCCCGATCTGGAGGGTCTGCCGCAACTCGATCCGCTCACCGAAGCCGATCCCCCGAAGGTGGTGCTCGGGGTGGAGATCGACTCGGCGACGAAGGCCCGCGGGCCATCCGGCGACTACGAGGTCCGCGCCCCGGCGTTCTGGCTCCCGCTTCGCGACGTCGAGATCACGTTGATCCCGATCTCGACCAGCGGCCGGATCGAGAAGCCGGACAATCGACGATTCTCGGTCGCCAACGAATTCCAGTCCGGCGTCTACCAGATCGATTCCCGCCGGGCGATGATCGGAATCGAGACGGGCCAGCGGATGCTGGGCCTCGACGCGGCGCCGATCTACGATCAGGCCCTGCTCGACGAGACCGGTGAACTTTCCAAGATCGGAACCTACCCGGCCCGCGTGCAGATGATCCTGGTGCGGGCGGCCGAGGGCGTCACGCCCGAGGCGCTCCGTGATTCGGTGCGGGAGGCCTACGCGTCCTTCGCGGCGAAGATCGCCGACGAGACCGGCGTGACGATCCGCCCGCCGGACGAAGCCTTCGTCGGCATCCGCACCTGGCGTGAACAGCTGCGGGACATGATCGGTCCGGTCGAGAAGGAGCGTGAACTGATGCGCATCCTCTTCTCGATCGTCTACCTGGTGTGCGCCGGGCTGGTGCTCTCGATCTTCTGGGCGATCGTCCACGAAAAGACCAGGGACATCGGGATCCTCCGTGCGGTCGGCGCCTCCCGCCCCGGCGTGCTCGGCGTGTTTCTGACCTACGGGCTGGTGATCGGACTCGCCGGGGCCGTGCTCGGTGCGCTCCTCGGCTGGATCGTGGTGAACAACATCAACGGCATCCACGAAGCGATGGGCGAACCCGCCCCCACGTGGACGTGGATCGTCGCGTACGTCCTCGCCGCGGCGATGTTCGGCGTGGTCATCCAGGCCGTGGTTCGCGGGGCGATGCTCCGCACGCTGCTCTCGATCGTGGGCGTGCTCGCGCTCGGGTGCGTCGGTACCGCACTGCTCCTCCACCGAGGATTCCTGATGTGGGATCCCGCGGTCTACTACTTCAATTCCATTCCGAACCAGGTCGACTGGTTCAGTGCCACCCTCACCATGGCCGGTGCGATCGTCTTCAGCGTCCTCGGTGCCGCCATCCCGGCGGCCAAGGCCGCGGACACCGATCCGGTACGAGCCCTTCGC
>NYSY01000014.1 GCA_002683215.1 Planctomycetaceae bacterium | reverse complement strand
ACACGGATGGTGACGGTACGCCGGACTGCCTCGACAACTGTCCTGCGGATCCGAACAAGACGGAGCCCGGAGCCTGTGGCTGCGGTGTCGCGGACACCGACACCGATGGCGACGGCACGCCGGACTGCCTGGACTCGTGCCCGGCCGATCCGAACAAGACCGAGCCTGGTGCCTGTGGCTGCGGTGTCGCCGATACGGACACCGACGGTGACGGCACGCCCGACTGTCTCGATAGCTGTCCCGAGGATCCGAACAAGACCGAGCCTGGTGCCTGTGGCTGCGGCGAGTCGGACGCTGATTCGGACGGCGACGGGATCGCGGACTGCAACGATGCGTGTCCGAACTGGCCGTACGACTGTTCTGACGATGGAACGACGTTCAACGTCGAGCCCGGTCAGTCGGTGCAGGCGGCGATGTCGGCTGTTCCCGATGGGGGCGTGGTGCGACTGGCGTCCGGCGTCTACACCCAGACGATCGACTTCGAAGGTCGTCAGATCACCGTCGAAGGTGATCCGGCGGATCCGTCGGCCGTGGTGTTCGACGGAACCGGCAGCACCGAGGCGGTGGTCCGCTTCACGTCAGGCGAGGATCAGAAGAGCATTCTTCGCGGCGTGACGATTCGAAACGGCGTGTCTGGATCCACCGTGCCCGGGACGACGACCCGGGCGGGTGGTGGCATCTTCGTGGTCGAGGCTTCACCTCGCATCGAGTCCTGCCTGGTCACGATGAACAACGCGACGCTTGGTGGCGGCGTGTACGTGCAGGGCGGGGCTCCGACGCTTTCGTTCTCGACGTTCACGTTCAACGAGTCGGTCGCCTACGGCGGTGCGATGTACCTCGACGATTCGCTCGCGATGATCGATTCCTGCGGCTTCGCGGGGAACCTCGGCGGTTCGAGCGGTGGTGCGGTGCATGCTCGAGACGGCTCGGTGCTGATCTTGGAGAGCGTGTTCGAGTCGAACGAGGCCTTCCAGCCTGGTGGCGCGATCTCGTGGCAGACGGACGGCACGGGGATGCTGATCGTCGAAGGATCGACGATCCGTGAAAACGTATCGCTGACCGCGGGTGGTGGGGTGGCGACGCTGTTCATGAGCGATCCGGCGATCGAACTCCGGACCACGGAGATCTGCGACAACGCACCGGACGACATCTTCGGCGGGTTCGTCGATGGTGGCGGGAACTCGATGTGCGACTGCGTGGGCGACCTGACGGGCGACGGCTTCGTGACGGGTGCGGACCTCGGTCTGCTGCTCGGCGCGTGGGGTCCGTGTCCGGCGGAGGGCGACTGCGTGGCGGACATCAACGGTGACGGCGAGGTCAGTGGTGCGGACCTGGGCCTGCTGCTCGGTGCCTGGGGTGAGTGCATGTCACCCTGACGAGGGGACGTGGATCAAGCACTCATCCGCGGTACCGGATTCGACCCCCCCCGGGAACGCTGTCGGGCGTCGCCGATGCTCGGTTGCGTTTCAAGGCCACGGGCGTTGAACGCGCGTTTTTCTCGACGCGCGCGGCATGGGGTGAACACCTACTCCTCCCGCGAAACGGTTGGTGGGGTTCACGAACTGCTCTAGACTGACGCCACGTCAACAAGCCTTCTTTTTCGGATCCCCACCAGTCACATCATCGAGCCCTTCCGGGGCAAGTCCAGTCGACGGATGTGATCAAAAGGAGATCTGAATCGCCCCGCGTCGCGTTCGTGAGCGACGCGGGGCGTTCTCTTTTGCTTCGCATGTCATGGCATGGCATCGCATCGCATCGCAACGCATGCCATCTCATGGAACGCCAGGCTTGGCGATCGCCTCGTTCGTTGGCACATCGAATGTCCCGGGGCCGACCGTCCGATCAGAACTCGCGGCCGAAGAGTCGGTCCGCGGCTTCCCGGTACCGATCCATCGTGCGTTCGACGATGTCCGCGGGAAGCTCCGGGCCGGGCGGCTCCTTGCGCCACACGCCGCGATCCACGAGCTCCAGCAGGTGGTTCCGGACGTACTGCTTGTCGAACGAATCCTGCTCGCGGCCGGACTCGTAGGACTCCGCCGGCCAGTACCGACTGGAGTCCGGGGTGAGGACCTCGTCGCAGATCAGCANNTCGCCGGTTCCCAGGCCGTCGAAATCGATGGCGTGNCCGAATTCGAACTTGGTGTCGGCGAGGATCACGCCGCGGGCGGCGGCGAAGTCCGAGGCGGCGTCATAGATCGCGAGGGTGAGGTCGCGGAGCTGGTTCATCAGGCTCTCGCCCGCGATCTCGCTCGCCCGGGCGAAGTCGATGTTCTCGTCGTGGCCTTCGGTGGCCTTCGTCGCAGGCGTGAAGATCGGCTGCGGGAGCCGCCCGCTTCGCTGGAGACCTTCGGGAAGCGGCACGCCGCAGACCGTCTCGTTGCGCTGGTATTCGAGCCAGCCGCTGCCGGCAAGGTAGCCGCGGGCGACGCATTCGATCGGAACCACCTCGACCGCGCGGCACAGCATCATCCGACCGTCGAGCATCGCTCGATCGGAGGGGGNGAGCCCCGGGACGTCGGCCGGCTCGGTCGAGATGAGGTGATCGCCGACCAGCTCGAGCTCCCGGATGAAATGGAACCAGCCGAGGCTCACCTCGGTGAGGAGTCGTCCCTTCCCGGGGATCGGCGTGGGCAGNACCACGTCGAAGGCGCTGAGTCGATCGGTGGCGACGATCAGAACCTGATCGGGACCGGTCTCGACCGGAACCCGGTAGACGTCGCGCACCTTTCCCTCCCGGCGATCGGGAAGCGGAAGGTCGGTGGAGAAGACGGGGGCGGTGGCCTCTGGCATGTCTGGATTCTACGCCCCGATTCTCCATCGGGGTCGCGGTCGTGCTCGAAGCGACATCACATCCCGACCCGGGATTCCGCCGCCATCGGGAGCCCGGGCCCGGCGTCCGGTACACTGGAGGGACGGTGACACCTCCGTCACCCTCGAACGGAGTCGGCGTGGCGGAGTTCCGATTCAAGCTTGATGAGCGGACCGGGATCCGCGTCGGTCGTCCACCGGTGGGAGCACGCATGCTCGGCCCCGGGGATGCCAGCATGCGGGCGGACATCCGGTTCCAGGCCGACGAGCAGGGTGGGACGTTCCACGTCCGAACCAAGGACGTCCCGGACGCGGCGTTCCGCATCCAGGCGGACATCGGACGAGCCGGCGATCTCATCCTCCAGACCTGTCTGCTTCCGCCCCGCGAGAAGCCCTACGACCTGGCCCTCGAGCTCGCCCGGCACCGGATGAAGACCTACATCCACAAGTGCGAGGACTGGTTGATGTTCAATCCGGGCTTCGCGCCGTTCGCGGCCGAGCACTTCGAGCGGGCCCGGGATGCCTTCACCCAGGCCCTCGTCGCCCCGGATCTCGACGCGGAAGGCCTGCTTGCCGCCAGTGCGATCGACCTCGGGATGCAGGCCACCGACGAGCTCGCGATGGCCCACGCGGACATCCTGCTGCATCGGCGTTACGGCAAGAAGACCGCCTCGTCGACCACGCTCGGGACGATCATCGATCCGCGGACCGATCCGGCCCTGATCGGGCCGACCCTCGAATCGTTCGACCTGGTCACCGTGCCCATGCGGTGGCGGGAGATCGAATCGAAGCGCGGGAAATACGACTTCACGGCCCTCGATCGATGGCTGAGCTGGGCGCACGAGACGGGAAAACCGATCATCGCCGGGCCCCTCGTCGACTTTTCGCCGGGATCGCTGCCGGACTGGGCCGAAGTCTTCCGGTTCGACTACGCCTCGCTGCGGGATCCGCTCTACGACTACCTCGAACAGGTCGTGACCCGGTACATCAAGCACGTCGGCATGTGGAAGATCTCCGCGGGGCTCCACCTCTGCCGCGGCGGTCCGCGCCCGATCACCGAGGTCATCGACGCGATCCGGACCGCGGAGCTGCTCATCCGGAGACACAAGCGCACCGCCCGGAGGATGATCGAGGTCCACGACCTGTTCGGCGACACCACCGCCCGGGTCAGCGGCTCGATCGGCGCCTTCGAGTTCCTCGAACGGCTCGGCGCGGAGGGACTCCGCTTCGACAGCATCGGGGCCCGCCTGATCGTGGGGGGGACCGAGCCGGGCACGCGAAGCCGCGACCTCATGACCCTGAGCGACTCCCTGGACCGCTTCTTCGGCGATGAACATCCGCTGCTCCTCTCCGCGTGCGGCGCACCCTGCCGGAATCTGGGGGAGGGTGCGGGGCGCTGGGGCGAGGCGTGGACGCCGGAACGCCAGGCCTCCTGGGCCGCGAAGGTGATTCCGATGGCGCTGTCGAAACCCTACGTCGAGGCGATCTGCTGGTCGGCCCACACCGACAACGCCACGCCGGACCCGGGCGGCGAGTCCGGTTTCGGAATCGTCGAAGAGGATGGCACGCCGCGCCCGGCGTTCGCGCGCCTGGTCTCGATGCGACGGCGTCTTCGCCGTCCGCTCGGACCGTGGGTCCCGCCCGGGGCGCATCCGCCCGCGCAAGCCGGCGATGGGTCGGGTCCCTCGAATGAGTGATCCGGTGGGTATCGACGCGCAGGCTCTGAAAGACGCCAAATCCGCCCTTCGTCTCTTGTCCGTGGCCGGACTGGCGGCCCTGATGTGGCTGCCGTTCCGGTATGCCCCGCCCCCGGTCGACCGTACCGTCGGAACGTCGGCGGCCACCACCCGCCTCGTTCGCATCGATCCTCGGACCGCCTCGGCGGCGACGTGGACGCTCGTGCCCGGCATCGGCCCGGCGATCGGGCGTCGGCTCGAACTTCACCGGCGTGCTGGTGGTTTCGATGGTGGCGGCCCGTGGGATCTCGAAGCGGTTCCGGGCGTCGGTCCCGTGACCGCACGGCGTGCGGCGGCACTGCTCGTCCATCCGTCGACCCCGCGCGGGGAGGCAACGCCATGACCGACTCCAAAGCCTCCCGACGTCCCGAAGCCGCTTCGGGTTCCACCCCATCGGCCGACGCCGTTGATGCCGATGCGGTGAACGCCGCCGCCTGGTGGTTCGACCGCATCGCGGCGTCGTCGTCGCTGGTGTCGCTCGGAGATCTGATCGGACTCGGTGGCGACGTCTCGGCCCGCGGTGCCGCGGGAAGCAGCACCACGCTTCTCGCCGGCGTCGTGGCGCGTTCTGCGCCGGGGCCGGTGCTGCTGGTGGTCCCGCACCTCGACGACGCCGACGAAGCCGTCGACGAGCTGCTCGATCTGGGGCTCGACGCCGCGGCCTTCCCGGCCCTCGAGGTGATGCCGGGAGAGAGCGGCGCCTCGCTCGATCTCGTCGGGGCGCGGCTCGGGCTGCTGCGTCGCGTCATCGAGGAGGAACCGCCGGGGATCATCGTCGCGCCATTCCCCGGGCTCATGCAGGGCGTTCCCGCCGCCGTGGACCTGCCCGACCGGTTGCGGGTGATTCGGGCCGGCGAGTCCCTCGATCTCGCCGAGTTCTCGGCGTGGTTGACCGAAGCCGGCTGGGCGCGGACCGACGTGGTCGAGACACCCGGTGAATTCGCGATCCGGGGCGGACTGCTCGATCTCTTTCCACCCGGCGGTGGACTTCCGGTCCGGTTGGATCTCTTCGGCGACGAGATCGAGCGGATCAACGAGATCGACCCCGCATCGCAGGCGATCGATCGCCGGGTCGACTCGATCCAGCTGATCGGTCGCACCGAGGGGCTGCTCGGTGAGGGAACGGTGCCGATGATCGGATTTCTGCCGACCACGACCACCGTGATCCTCGCCGAACTCGGGGAGATCGTCGAACAAGGCCGTGGCTACTGGGAACGGGTCCGCGAGGGCGGTGGCGTCGAAGGTCCGCCCGCGACGCTCAAGGCGCTGCGTGATCACGCCCGCTGCATCCTCGACGTGAACGAGTTCTCGGCGAGCAGCGCCGTGGAGCGGATGGTGGACCTCGATCCCTCGCCGCTTCCGGCGTTTCCCGAGGAAGTGGTCGGTGCGATCGATGAACTGCTGCAGCTGGCGGAGACCCACGACGTGGCGCTGGTCTGCTCCACCGCGGGCGAGCGGGAACGAGCGACGGAGCTCATCGATCGGCGACGCGCGGACGAGATTCCGGGCGCGGATCGCGTCCGGATCGAGCGGCGGCACGTGCACCGCGGATTCATCTGGCCCGCGGATGACGACGCGGGGCGCGGGCTCGCGGTCGTGCCGTTCCACGAACTGCTCAACCGCTGGGGCGTCCGGCGCCGCGGGAACCGGATTCGCACGGGTGCGGCGCGGCAGGACTTCCTGCGATTCGAGCCGGGTGACCTCGTGGTGCATCGCGATCATGGGATTGCGAGGTTCATCGGCCTCGGGAGCCTGCCGAAGAAGGGCCAGCCCGATCAGGAGGTCGTGACCCTGGAGTTCGACGGCGGGTCGCACCTGCACGTCCCGCTGAGCCGCATCGAACTCGTCCAGAAGTACATCGGGGCGGGCAGTGCGACCGCACCGCCGCTCTCGCTGCTCGGAGGGAAGCGGTGGAAGCGGCAGATGGCGCAGGTCGAGGACGCGGTCCGGGATCTCGCGGGCGAGATGCTGCGGGTGCAGGCGGCCCGCGCCGCGACGCCGGGGATTCGATTCCCCGCGGACACCGACTGGCAGCGGGAGTTCGAGGCCGAGTTCCCCTATCAGGAGACCGAGGACCAGGTCACCGCGATCGCGGCGATCAAGCGGGACATGGCGTCCAGCACGCCGATGGACCGGCTGATCTGCGGCGACGTCGGGTTCGGAAAGACCGAGGTCGCGATTCGCGCCGCGTTCAAGGCCGCGGAGTTCGGAAAGCAGGTCGCGGTCCTGGTGCCGACCACCGTGCTCGCGGAACAGCACGAACGGACCTTTCGAAGCCGGTTCAAGGCGTACCCGTTCCGGATCGAGTCGATCAGTCGCTTCAAGAGCGGGGCCGACGAGAAGAAACTGCTCGTCGACCTGAAGGCGGGACGCGTCGACATCGTGATCGGGACGCATCGCCTCCTCTCGAAGGACGTCTGGTTCAAGGACCTCGGGCTGATCGTGATCGACGAGGAGCAACGATTCGGCGTCGAACACAAGCAGCGACTGCTGGCCGCCAGAACCGTCGCCGACGTCCTCACCCTCAGCGCGACGCCGATCCCGCGAACCCTGCACATGGCGATGCTCGGACTCCGCGACATCTCGAGTCTCACCCCGCCGCCGCTCGACCGACGGGCGATCGTCACGGAAGTCATCCCCTGGAACGAACGTCGCCTGGCGCAGGCGATCCGGCGGGAACTCGCCCGGGAAGGGCAGATCTTCTTCGTCCACAACCGGGTGCACGACATCGAGTCCTTCGCGGACGAGATCCGCAAGCTCGCGCCCGACGCCCGCATCCTGGTCGGTCACGGCCAGATGACCGACGGCGAGCTCGAGAAGGTGATGCTCGCCTTCATCCGCCGCGAAGCGGACATCCTGGTGAGCACCACGATCATCGAGAGCGGCATGGACATTCCCAGCGCGAACACGATGTTCGTCCACGATGCGAATCGGTTCGGCCTCGCCCAGCTCCACCAGCTTCGGGGCCGGGTCGGTCGCAGCCGGCACCGAGCCTACTGCTACCTGCTGCTGCCCGAGGAACGCCGGATGACCGAGGACGCGCTCCGTCGGCTGAAGGCGATCGAGGACTACTCGATGCTCGGGGCGGGCTTCCGGATCGCGATGCGCGATCTGGAGATCCGCGGCGCGGGCAACCTGCTCGGGGCCGAGCAGAGCGGGCACATCGCGTCGGTCGGATACGACATGTACTGTCGGATGCTGGAGGATGCGGTCCGTGACATCAAGCAGGATCGTCGCGTGGTGGCCGGGGACACCACGATCGACATCGGTCTCGAAGGGTCCATTCCCAAGGGATACATCCCGAACGATCAGCGTCGCATGGAGGCGTACCGGAAGATCGGCGAGGCGGATCGACTGGAGTCGCTGGATGCCGTGGTGAGCGATCTCGAAAACGCCTACGGCGAGATTCCCACCGCGACTCGTCGTCACGTCGAGGTGGCGGAGATTCGACTGGCGTCGGCGCTGCTGGGTGTGACGTCGCTCTTCGTGAAGGATCGCGACGTCATCTTCCGCACCACGGCGCCCGCGGAACTGCAGGCGGCCCTCGACGGGGTGCAGGGTTCGGTGCGGATGATCGCACCGGACGGCGCGGGCGGCACGGTGGAGGCGTCGGAAGGGTCGGAGATCGAGGTCTACTTCCGGCCGCCGGCGGCCTTCCTCGAACCGGGAAGTCTGGCGACCGTGCTGCGACGGCGGCTTCGGGGACGGCTCGAACGTTCGCGAGAGGTCGTTTCGGGATCGGATTGACCCGACCTCGGCCAATCCACCGCGGATCAGTTCGGTACCAACCACGCGAGTCTGGCCGCTCCCGGATCTCGCGCCGAACGTCAGCGATCCTTCCCATCGACGTCGCCGCATCGCGGTCGGTTCGATTCGCGATCTCGGGATTCCGCTTCGAGCGGACGAAGGGTGCGAACCGCCGGGCCCGCCACCGTCTCGTACGTCGAAACCCGCGGCCTTCCCCGGCGGGAGACCGACGACGCGACGTCGCGTTCGGACCGGGTCCGTGGTGCGAATGGTAATGTCGACGACACGTGCGGAGCGGCAGGTAGCGGCTTCGAGTTGGGGAGCTTCACGGCTCCGGAAGGACGCGTCCGGCGACTGGTGCACTCGGGGCCGTCGTGATTCGGAACCACCCCGCCGGCGGGCATGAGCGAGCAGGTCGCCGAACTCGGCGGCATGCGCATCGCCGACAACCAGACGCCGCTGCTCGGACTCTTCGTGGATCCCTGTCCCGCCACCACGCCGCAGGACATCTACTACGCGCGGGGGATCCGGACGCGGGCCGGGAAGATGGTCGCCGGTCCGGATTCCGGATTCCAGGTCCGCGAGGATCTTCGCGGCCGGACGATTTCGGAACTCTTCGATCTCGTGGTGAAGACCGCGACCGGTCGGTCGAACTGGTCGCGGGAGGAGATCCATACGATCGTCGACAAGGTGCGGTATCGGGGTCACCTGCTCCGCGATCTTCCCTACGAGTGGATCTTTCAGGACATTCTCGGTCACGAAGCCGCCCGGATGCTGGTCTTCGCGATGGGCTACGGCAGACCCAACGCCAATGCCGCGGTCTTCATGAAGGAAGCGATGCTCGACCTCTTCATCAGTGGCTACCGCCATGTGCGCGGGGGATACCAGCAGGTGCCGCTGCGTATCGCGGACGAGTCGCGCGGGCTCGGCGTCGACTTCCGGATGGGGTCCGAGATGATCGACCTTCGTTTCGACGGCGATCTGACCGCCGTCACGTTTCGGGATGCCGCAGGTGGAACACAGGTGCGAAAGGCGCGAAAGGTCGTCGTGACCCGTCCCATGTCCGCCTACGGCGCCTTGCCCGAGGCGTGTCCGCTTCGGGGCCGGAATCCACTCACGACGATGCGGGACGCGATGTTGCCGGTCCCCGCGACCAAGGTCTACGTCAACTTCCCGAGTCAATGGTGGAAGTCGATGGACATCGACTCGGGCCGTTCGATCACGGATCTCCCGATCCGCCAGGTGTTCTATCTGGGTGATCCGAGCGGTCGCGGGCTCACCTTGAGCCCCTACGTCGCCGGTGAATACGATTCGGGCTTCTGGTCGCCGCTCCTGCCCGCTTCGGGGCACCGCGGCCCCGGTGACGGTTTGGCCGGTGACAGCATCCGTCGGCAGCTTCAGCGAATGCACGGAATCGACATTCCGAAGCCGTCGGAGATCCTCTTCCGTCGTTTCGACGGCGGGTCGGTCGGCCATGGCTGGAACATGTGGCGGCCNGGTTTCGAACCCGCGGAGATCGTTCCGGGGGCGAGACGTCCGATCGCCGGACGCGACGTCCACTGCGTCGGTCAGGCCACCAGTCGCATTCAGGGCTGGGTGATGAACACCCTGGAGACGACCGAATCGGTCCTTCGCGCCGACTTCGNTCTGGACCGGCCCGACTGGTGGCCGGCCACCTACGAACTTCGATGATCTCCGGCCGGCTGGAAGGGGTTCGTCCGTGACGGTCGTGCATCCGCGATCCACGCCCCCGGGGAGACCGGGACCACGCCTCGAGCCGGCCGAAACGGTACCTTCCACGCGGACCAGACGAATCCTCAGGAGCGGCGACGACGATGGAAGAGAAGAAGACGATCCCGGCCAAGTTCGAAGGCGCGGTCGGCGAATCGGGCGAGATCATCTCCGAGACGTTGAACGACTGGCTTGCCCCGCTCGAGCCCACGCCCTTTCTGTACATCGGGGTNGTCACGGTGGCGTTGCTGCTGCTCCTCTGGNTTCTNCATCTGGTCTTCCGGTTCCTCGTGATCCGCCCGCTCGTCGGCAATCGGCTGATCAACCGTTCGAAGTGGCTGAAGACGCAGGATCTGATCGACACCGGAATCCTGTCGAGCATCGCCACGATGCTTTCGATCCTGTGCATCGGCGTGGTCGTCGATCTGCTTCCCCGAATCGGCACCGCCTACGGTGAAGGGGCGAGCCGGGTGGTCGACGCGCTCTTCATCTTCTTCGGGGCCCAGTTGATCATCCGCGGCGGCCGGTTCCTCGACACCGTCTATTCGCGACTGCCCTCGGTGGACCGACCCGGAGCGCTCAAGGGCTACATCTCCGTCGGGGCGTTCCTCGTGTACGGAGCGGCGCTGGTTCTGATGGTGTCGGTGATCCTCGACATGTCCCCGCTCTACTTCCTCACCGGACTCGGCGCGGCGTCGGCGATCCTGCTGATCCTGTTCCGCGACACGCTGCTCTCGATGTTCGCGAACATCATCGTGACCACGGGGGATCTGGTCCGGGTGGGGGACTGGATCCACGTTCCGTCCAGCAGCGCCGACGGCTACGTGATCGACATCTCGTTGAACGTCGTCAAGGTCCAGAACTTCGACAAGACCATCACGGTGCTACCGACCTACCTCCTCGTCCAGGAGGCGTTCGTGAACTACCGCGGGATGTTCCAGTCGGGCGGGCGGCGGATCAAGCGTTCGATCATGCTCGACCAGCGCACCATCCGGCCGCTGGCGGCGGGCGACTTCCAACGCCTGGCCGCGATCCCGCTGGTGAGTCGGGCGATGGAGCTCCATCGCGCGGCGCCGGCGTCGGAGTCGGGTGGCGATCGGATCACGAACAGCGGGCTCTTCCGTCACTACGTGCTGGCGTACCTCCAGGCCCATCCGCGAATCCACCAGAGTCAGTTCACGATGCTGGTTCGTCAGCTCCAGCCCACCCCGGAAGGTCTGCCGCTGGAGCTCTACTGCTTCGTGGACGACACGGCGTGGGCGGCGTTCGAGGAGGTNCAGTCGACCATCTTCGACCAGTTGCTCGCGACGGTGCCGGCGTTCGGCCTGCGGGTCTACCAGAGCGAGAGCGACTTTCAGGAGCCGGACCCCGAGCCGCGGCGGCTCGAGGTCGATCCGGGGTGCTTCGACGCGGCCGGAACGACGTCCGACGAGGGGAACGCCTGACCACCGAACGCGGAGGTCCGCGGCCCCGGGGTCAATCCGCCTTCGCCTCCGGGCACCCGCGGCGAAACGAGTGGAAAATCGGGTTTTGGTGCGAAAAAACACACGTTGACTCGCTCGGCGAGGTGATTCACTCCTGTCGGCTGTTACTTTTGAACGGACGAAGGGTTGAATGNCTCGCCCTGGTCAGTGTTCCCAACACGTGGTGGAGATGATTTCTTGCGAGCCACCGATCTCGATGCCCTTGTCGCCTTCTCGAGACGATCTGACCTGGCGTTCGCGCGAAGGGTGATCCTTGGGGTGATCATCGGGGTGATGCCCTTGCTCCTTCTCGCCTCGCCGGCGTCGGGAGGAGACGATTTTCCCATCACCTCGCAGTTGATCCAGGCGGATCTTGAAGCCCCGACCTACGTGGCCTCGATCCCCGGAGACACCCGTCGACTCTTCGTCGTCGAGAAGTACGGCCACGTGCGGCTGATCCTCGACGGCGTGCTCCAAGACGAATCGTTTCTGGACATCGACGCGCTGGTGCCTGATCAGGACTGGAACGGGATGTTGGGGCTCTGCTTCGACCCGAACTACCAATCCAACGGTTTCTTCTATGTGCAGCACACGCTGAGCGACGGTCGGCTCAGCGTCGCTCGCTACGCCGTCTCGGACGATCCCGACGTCGCCGACCACGCGAGCCGACACACCGTGCTCGAACTTCCCTTTCCCGGCGCCGGGCACCACGTGGGGGGCTGGATCGGTTTCGGCCCGGAAGGACATCTCTACGTTCCGCTCGGTGACGGCGGGACCACCACGACGTTCCCCATGGGGGGCGCGCTCAGCCAGTCGCTCGCGGAGCCCTGGGGGAAGCTGCTTCGGCTGGACGTCCACGGCACCGACGCGTTCCCCGACGACGCGAATCGAAACTACGCGATTCCGAAGGACAATCCCTTCGTCGGTGCGGGCCTCGGCGAGATCTATGCGCTCGGTCTTCGCAATCCCTTCCGGGCCGACTTCGACGACGTGACGGGTGATCTCTGGATCGCCGACGTCGGTCGGTTCTCGAGCGAAGAGGTGAACTTCATCGCCGTGGATTCCGGTGGAGGCCAGAACTTCGGGTGGAACTGCGTCGAGGGCTTCGTATGCAATCCGGGGCTACCAGACTGTGATTGTGGATTCGAGCGGGTCGACCCCGTGTACGAATATCCCCGTGAACTCGGATGCTCGATCTCCGGAGGAAGCGTCTACAACGGGTGCAGGCTCGAGGGGCTGCAGGGCAGATTCTTCTTCGGGGACTGGTGCACGGGCCGGATCTGGTCCGCTCGGCGAATCGAGGGCAGTACGACGGACGTGATCGAGCACACCTCATCACTCGTGCCGCCCGGCCAGCCGCCGATCACCCGTATCACGGGCATCGGGGTCGACGGTGCCGGCGAACTCGTCGTGGTCTCGGGCGAAGGAAGCCTCTTCCGGATCGAACCGGAGGGGAAGGCCGGTGGCTGCACCTGTCCCGGCGACTTCAACGGAGACGGCGTGGTCGACGGTGCGGACATCGGGCTGCTCCTCGCGACCTGGGGTACCGCACATCCGGAGGCGGATCTCGACGGCAGCGGCCTGATCGACGGCGCAGATCTCGGCCTGCTGCTCGGTTCCTGGGGCTCGTGCGTCTGAACCATGGACCGGCAGACGGGGTTTCATCGAGGGCGGTGACGNATCCGAATCGCGACCGTCCACGGCACCCGTCGAATCCGATCTCCTCCGGCCCCGGAGAGGGCTCTGCTTCGGGCCGTTTGACCGTCTCGGGGTCGGGCCTGCCCGAGGAACATCGCGAAAGAAGACCCTTTTCCCGGAGGCAGACGTTTCTCATGACCAGCCAGAGCAACCAGATCGCATCCCTGTTCGCCGCCTGTTGGCGGGACGAGGCATTGAAGGCTCGTTTCATGGCGAATCCCAGGGCGGTGCTGGCCGAGCATGGTGTCGACGTCCCCGATGGGATCGATGTGAAGGTGGTGGAGAACGCCGGCGACCGCGTGCACATCACGATGCCTGCGCCGCCCCGCGGTCACCTGGAACTCTCGGATGATGAGTTGAGCAACGCGGCAGGGGGAACGTGTTCGGCGACCTGCGTGGTCTATCGAACCCTCTGACCGGGTGATGCGGATCGACCCGGCTCAGGCGGCCAGGCGCTCATCGCTCGCGATGTCACATTCGAGCGGCGTCGCCGACTTGATCTCGATCGTGGCCGGGGGCGGCTGGATCTCGAGATGATGCGCCTCGGATCACACCGACGTGGTGATGGTGAGCGGGGTGAAGTCCCGCCTCCGGCGCGATTCGGGTCGGACTCGACCTTCCCGCTTCCAGTGCCCTTCGCATCTTCCCATCCGGCACATGATCGGTCTTCAGGACTGGATCGGCGATTGAAATTGCGCCCACGATCAGCGGATCGACTTCACTTTCGGCCACCTGAAGCGTGCAGCCGCGAACTCGAGATAGAAGTCCACGCCCGCTTCGTCGATCCGCGTGGATTCGCCCGGGCGATGGGAGGTGGCGTTCGAGGTGCCGGAGCGTCGCGTCAGCGTCGACGTCGGCTGACCACGGCCAGACCACCCAGCATCGCGATGCCGACGGCCGGCCCCGGCACGACCGGGGTCGAGGATGAACCAGCGACCTCGATCGTGGCGTTGTCGTTGTTCACGCTGATCTCGAGGTTGTCACCCCAGATCATGTTGTTGTCGCCGTAGGAATAGATTCGAACTTCAAGACCGAAGATGCTCGTCGTGCCATCGGCCGTCCAGGTGTGGGTCATCGATTCCCAAGTCTCGTTTTTACCGGCGAAACCGGATGGTCCACCGGCCGAGCTGTTGTGCTCACTCGTGTCCGTGGCGTCGTAGTAACCACCCCACAAACGAGCCTTGGCGGTGCTGTCCTCGACGGAGTCCATGCCTCGGAACCACATCGTCGCGGTGATTTCGTCACCGGCTTCGATGCCGCCGACCCAGGCGACCACGGCGTTGGGCGTGCCACTGACGGGATCCTCGGTCATGAACATGCTGTGGTTGCCGTCGTACACCGGATCCGGTGCCGAGGTGTAACCAAAGTCGCTCACATTGCCGGACGTGCCGAAGACGGCATCGGCGGAGGTGTCCTCCCAGCCGCTGAAGGCCATGACATCTGCATGGGCCATGGCGGGTGCCATGGCGATCGCGGCTGCTGCCACATAGGTCCTCATCATCTTTCAAACTCCTCGTGGGACTCCGGGAACTCCGAGAGCTGCTCGCGGACGGGAGACCCCACAGGCGAAGGTATCAGACCCTGGGCGCCGATCCGAAGGAAGATCCCGGCGTTTACCGATTTCTTGCAAATCCATGAATGCCATCCCGGATCCGGGCAGGAGTGGATTTGATGATGAATCGCCATGAAAAAAGGCCCCGCGAGGGGGCCTGGGTGGTTGGTTGTAGATGATGAAGATGGGGCGGGGCCTTCTCGAGGGCTGACCACTGCTGGGAGGCTTGCTCCGTCACGACCGCAGTCGGTTCAGGAACGCCAGTCCGGGATGGTCCTCCGGATGGCCTGGAGTCGATCGTCGGAGGTGGAGTCGGCCCGGAAGTCGTGGGTGAGGGCCCGGAAAACGGTGCTGGTCATCGGATGCTCCGGTGATGGAGCCGCTCCGTGACGAGGCCGATCCGGGTGCCATCATTTGCGACGATCGGGTTTCGTCAATCTTGGGATCTTGACGGTCGAGCAGACCGGTGAACCGCGGTGATGAGACCGGATCCGTCAGTCGCCCCGCCACCGCGGGACTTCGAGCCGATCGAAGGGAGGGCGAGTCGAATCCCTCGGAGGGGTCCGCATTCCCGTCCGCCTCAGGCCGCCAGCGTCTCGATCACCGGGACCCGTTCGTCCGTCTGGGCGAGATCTCGGCACTCGACCTCGGGTGACTCGCCGCTGGCGTCGAGTACCAGTCCGGCGTTCGGTGTGATCGTGAGGGGGGTGAAGTCGTTTCGTCGGCACGCTTCGGGGCGGGATTCACCGCGTTTTCGGCAGGAACCCTGGCAGTGACCGTGGATACACATGGCTGATCTTCCCATTGAGGCTTGTTGAGACTCGTTCTCAACAAGCATCGGGCCATTCGGTCCGCCTGTTCACGGTTTCCAGCATCGTCCAAAGCAAATGCACTACCTCGAATCGTCCAAGACTTGGAAGAAGAAATACAAGGGGAACCCATTATTCCAAAACCCCGTTTCTGATCAAACATCGGGGGTTGTGAGATATTGCAGGAAGTCCTCCCGTGGATCCCGTCTAAGGGACTCCAGAACGAATGGGTATCCCCCCCAGTCGGATTTGATACGAAACCGCGTCAGGGACCGATTCTGTGCGTCTAATGCGGTTCCTGATGCAGACAACGGGGGTGGTATGTGCTATTTGACAAGATCCCTGAGTGATCAGTCACTCAGAAATCGCCGAAAGTGGCATGTTTTGTAGGGGTTTTCGCCAAAACGCTCGCGGATGGAATTGAACCATCGACCTTCGGTTTAGGAAACCGGACGGTCGGTGCAGATTCAGATGAATCCACGCGAAACGACTCTGAAAATAGGGTAGACGGCGCGATTCCCGGTTCTGCATACCACACCTGTTTCAGGACTCAGAGCCAGAATGACGACAGAATCACAGACGGGGTGTGTGGTATCCATGTAGCCAAAAAAGACTGTATTTACAGCCTATACGGAAGGGTGAGGGGCGGATACCCCCCAAAAAGGTGTGGTACGGGTTTCCAGGGGATAGGGGTGGATCCATGTCGAAGAAGAAGCGTCTCGAATCAGTCACCAAGACTGGTGAGAGCAAGAATCGGAAGTACAACCTGCGATTGGTGAAGACTGCGATCAGGAAATACGGGTTTTCTAGAACGAGGCATTGATTTGATCTCGACGTCCCACACGTCTAATCAACTCGGCAAGAGCGCGACATAGAGGATAGACGTAAACAGAGTCAGCAGAAGAAACGCCACTGCGCCAAGCAAGAGAATAATGCCGGGGACGAGGAGCCAACATCTCGAAGCGGACGCCCCCCATGCAGGCACTTCGCTGCGGTGTTCTTTTTCTCCGCATTCTGGGCAAGCCAAATCCGGTCCATCACTTCCTTGTAGGTCATAGCCACATGTCCTGCAGGTGAAGCCGGGTCGTTTGGCAAAGTAGATGCGCAGCCAGGCAAAGCTGCTTACGGCAGCGACGACTGTCGTGGTGGCGCAGTACGCACTGTCCCTCAAAAGATCCTCCGGACCCGAGTGTTGCGAGATCACGGCAAGAAGGACCACCATGGCACATGACGCGAGAGTGCCAATCGCAAGCTGTACCCGTACTTTCGGCTGACGCAGGTATGAGTACAGCGTGGGAGCGTCAGTCAATACGCGGTAGCCTGGCATGGAACGAATCATAGGGGTGGTATGTGGTTTCGGGTGGTTCTCAAGACAGTCGAAACTGTCGAGAACCTCTACGCAATAAGTGGAACGCTCGCGGCGAGATTCGAACGCGCGACCTTCGGTTTAGGAAACCGGCGCGATCTATGCGACGACCGGTGCCTTCGTCAACCTCCCAGGGCCTCGACCAGGCCCAGGGCCGGTGCATGCCTCCGGTTTGCCAAACAAGGATGACGCACACATCCAGGCCTTGGCCTCAACCAGCCTGCTCGGGGTCGCGGCTTTACTGGCCTCACCCAGCCAGGATGTCATTCCGCAGGTGACGCACGCATCGTTCAACTATGTTTGTCAGAAACTCGACGCCGAGGCTGCTCCAGATACGACCGAATTGCTGCACATGACGTCGAAACAATCCCCCCCGCCGCGTCGATCAACTCATCATCCGACAGGTCCGTGTGACCGGCTGGCGGGGCAGGCAGGGTGATGTGTACGCAGTCATCGGCGTTCCCCACCACCTTCACATCCAGGTTGTCAGGCACCGGCGTGCCGTACTCGGCGAGCACCGCCTTGGGGTCCGCCATGAAGCGAGCCTTCAGGGCTTCGTCCTTTCAGCAGGCGGTAAACAGTTGGGCCAGGGCGTTCTTCTGCTCGGACATGGTGTTTCTCCATGGGCGATCAGGCCCGTCGTTCCAGCAAGCTCCGGTGAGGGAGGTGGACTCGTGACGGGACTGTTTCAGGTGCAAAAGATGGCATCGGTTTCCGACGGGTACCAACGCGAAGGCACCGGTGTGACCAACCGATGCCTTCGTTCGAACGGACAGGGCGGGATTCGAACCCGCGGTACCCCTATAAGAGGTACGTCGGTTTAGCAAACCGGTGCCTTCAGCCGCTCGGCCACCTGTCCCGGGGTGGCGGATTGTAGCAGGACTCACTCTGGGAACCAGTGCCTGGGCCGATGCCGGGGCCTCATTCCTCGATGGTGATCGAGAGCAGGTCGTACGTGCCGCCGGCAAGTCCCAGGCGGGTCGGGAGGGTGGTGCGAACCACCGGGGGCTGCCCCGTCTCCACCACGATCCTCGCCAGTGATTCGCCGGCGTCGGTCGCCCAGCGAAGCACCCGCATGGTCCGGTCGTCCCGCCGGACGACCGAGGCCGAGACTTCGCAGGCGATCATTCGGAGTCCGGTGCGCTCATGGTCCTCGTGAAGTTCGATTTCGATTCCGTCGGCGTGCAGCCGGGCTCGAACCATCGCGGGTCCGTAGGCCGTCGTCTTCCCGTCCGTCATTTCCGTCGGCTGCAGCGCCCGCCACGCGAGCTCCACCGTCTCGGGCAGGGCCGAGAGGGGGGCGACGTCCGGTTGCGAGCGTTCGCCGAGCGATTGGTGGGGGGTTGTCCGGCCGGGCAGGATCGACATGTGTCGGCGCCTTGGGGGAGAGAGGTCAGAGAAGCGAAGAGAGCAGACGTACGGCGACATCGAGGCCCTTGCCACCGCGGCCGATGAACCGGTCGCTGAGGCGGTCGAGCCGTCGGAGTGCGTCGTGCATCGAATCGAGGCGGGCGAGATGCGCTTTGAGGGCGGCGGGGTCGGCCGAAGCGTCGTCGTCGGCGACGGCCTTGGTGTCCTCGAGTGCCGCCAGCAGCGGTTCGAGTTCCCGGCGTTTACGGGCGCGGACGATCAGGCTGAGCAGGTTCCACACGTCCTGTTCGGCCTCGAAGAACTCCTTGCGCTCGCCCCGTTGGCGGCTGCGGGTGACGATTCCCCAGTCGGCGAGGGTCCGGAGCGTGGTCGAGACGCTGCCTCGGCTCACCTGAAGCCGTTCCATGATGTCTTCGGCACAGAGCGGCCGGCCCTCGATGAAGAGGAGTGCGTGAACTTCGGCCACCGAACGCGGAACACCCCAGCTCGAGCCCATGTCCGCCCAGTGCGCGATGAAGGCATCCTTACTGCGATCCAGGGGATCACCAGCAAGGACGGCGTCCTCGTCGGGGCGGGGTGCATTGGCGGGCGAGAGGCTCATCAGCTCGTTCCAGAAGCGGGCTGCAGAATCGGACAGACCAAGGAACAGTAGCTTGCGACCCGCTGCCCGGGGCTTCGATTTCAGAACAAATTGAAACTTCGTGATCTTCCGTGCGGATGAGGTAGGCCGCCTGATCCCGGCCAGATTCTCGGACCTCGAGACCAGCGGTCGATGCGGATGCCCCGAACAGTTCGTATGGCATCCTGATCGGCCTCTCGAGACGGGAGGTGGGACGCCAGGCCAGAAAAAGCCCCCGTCGACCTCTCGGGTCGACGGGGGCTTGGATGATTGAACGGATGATCCGGAGCCGATCGATCAGGGATCGTTCGGCTGGTTTGGATCGTTGATGTTCAGCGACACCTCGTCGTACAGGGTCTTGTAGTTCGAGGTCCCGAGGAAGCCGAGGCCGACCGCGTAGATGCGGACCGAGACTTCGCCCTCCGGCTCCGAGAAGTAGGACGAAGGCACCACGAAGGCACCCATGTCGTAGTTGTTGTTCTGCTCGAACGGGGTCATCACCGTCGCCCCCAGCGTCTGGAACCGCTCGGACCGGAAGTTGTAGGCCCACGCCAGTTCGATCACCACGCTGGCGGTCGCCTGCGAGGCGACGGTCAGCGAGCAGGTCGCGACGTCCTGGGTCTCGTAGCCCGTGAACCAGTTGACCCCGAGGTCGGTGGTCTGGCCGTTCGCGAGGTAGGCCAGGCCGCCTTCCGCGGACCCCTGACCGGCGAACTCGGAGCGGATCACGACCTTGTTGTTGTCGTTGTTTCCGAGGGAGAACGCACGGCCGTTGATCAGGTCACCGTGGTAGACCTGGAAGCCGCCGCTGATGTTGGTCCCGATGACCGTGAGCACGTTCAGGGCACAGCCGGGGAGGTTCGGGAAGATCCCGATGTTGTGGCCTTCCTGCTCCACGAAGTAGTCGCCACCATTCGGGTTGTCGTTGCCGAACTCGGTGCCGTCGGGGAGCTGGTAGCAGTTCTCCGCGCCCGTGACGATCGAAGGGCCGGCGGAACCACCGAGGATCTGTTCGGTCGAAATGCTGGTGCCGTAGAACATCTGGGAGACACCCTGGATCCAGACCATGGCGCCGGCGATCTGCGGCGAAGCGAAACTGGTCCCGCTGAAGCCACCGCCGAAGCCGGGGATCTCGATCGGCGGTCCGCCGTTCGGGTCCGGAACGGTCGATCCACCGGGCCGAGGGCCGCTGTAGGCGCGGAGTCGGTTGGTCAGCACGGGGGGCGGAGTGTCGCTCGGATCAACGCTGGTCTCACCGTTGAAGAGATCGCCGTATCCGGTGGTCGCCCCGGCACTGCCCCAGGCCATGACGTGAACGGTGCCGTCACCGGTGAAGTTGCTGAAGTTCGACCGTCGAATCGGGCCGGGGGCCGGGCACGGGGGACGGGGGTCTCCGTTCTCGAAGCCGGGCTCGCACGCGCCGACGACGATCGCAACGGGCTGTTCGCCCGCGGGCTCTTCGACCGCGACCGCCGAGTTGCCGGCGGCACAGACGTTGATGAGGCCGGCGTCGGTCGCCACGGCGAGGGCCGTATAGACCGGTGCGACGGTGGTGATGGGCTGATCGCCGAAGCCGATCGAGTAGTTCACCACACCGCCCTGATCGAGCGTGTTCGCCGCGGACAGGATCGAGGCGACGAGTCGCTCACCCTCCTCGAGACTGACCGAGGGGAAGAACCAGAGTTCGCACTCGGAGGCGATGCCCCGCGTGCCGATCCCGTTGTTGCGACTGCCGATCACACCGAGGCAGGCCGTACCGTGGTTGGCGTTGCCCACGTCGATGAGGGTCTGGGTCTGGTCGGCTTCGACGTTGGTCGAGGCCCACTCGGTCGTGGTTCCGGGCAGCGTCGTGGAGAGAAGATCCTCGTGGGTGAAGATCAGATCGCCGGATGCCGACGGAATCCCGGCATACGCGGCGAATTCGATGACCGCCGCCTGGCTGAGCCGGCCGGTGGGCACGAAGCGGACTTCATCCCACGGGAAGTTCGGATCCGCGAGCGTGAAGTTCGGGAAGGGGTTGTCGGGGCCGGGGGGGACGGTGAGATCGGGATTGACCGAGAAGCCACCCGCGACCGCTTCGGCCCATGCTTCCGTCGTGACCTTGGACTGCTCGACGACCTGATACTGGGCGCCGTAGAGCCAGACCATGTCGGGCTCGGGCAGGACGGCGGAGCCGGCGTTCGAGCCGGATCCGGCACTACCGTAGTTTCGCCAGACCTGACCGACGAACCGTTCCATGCCCGCGAGGTCGTGTCCGCCACCCAGGAAGCCGCTGGCCAGGAACCAGGTCCTGCTGTCGGCGGGATCGGCCGTGTCACCGGCTTCCCCGGCGGGGAAGGCCACCGTGTACGCCTGCGAGCCCACGGCCCGGCGAGTCACCGGATCGAAGTAGGACGCGAAGTCGGGGGTGGGATCGATGCCCGGGGTCGGCTCGGGGTCGCAGCTCGGGGTGGTCTGGGTGAGCGTGACGCAGTTCTCGTCCCACTCGTCGGTGCAGCAGGTCGGGTCGATCACGCAGATGGAAGCACAGCACGCGGGCTGGCTGCAGCCGGGGCCCGGGTGGGCCTCGTCGCAGGAACCGAGCAGGGCACCCGCGACATTGGCGAAGACGATGTTGGGCGTTGCGTCCTCGGGAAGGACGGCGACGGCCGGGTCGAGCGGATCACCATCGGGGTCGTAGTTCGACAGGCAGCCGTCGTATCGATCCGGGCTGGCAAGGTTCGGGTTCTCGGTGTCGTAGACGGAGCCCTGGCAGAAGAGGTTCGCGAGGGCGGCACAGTAGACGTCCCAGCCTTCCGCACCGTCTTCTTCGCCACAGTTTTCGTTGAGCCCGCTCACGATGTCGCAGCACGCGACATCGGCACAGCCGTACTCGGCGGAGTCCATGAGGTTCCCGGGATCGGGGTTGCAGAACCCGAGGAACGGGGCCGCGGTGCCGGGGCCATCCCAGCAGCCGGCGCCGGGGTTCGGGTTCGGACGGTTGCAGATCACCGCATTGCCGGGGTCGCAGCCCTGCGGGGGCGGGCCGGCGGAGGCTCGCTTGAGCGGTTGCTCGATCTCGACCCACTGGATGACGTCGAGGTCGTTCAGCTGGCGTGCGGCGGCGAGCAGCTGCTTGCCGTCGAGGGGGTTGTCGAACTCGACCAGCATCATCGATGCGAGGTCGGGCTGGATCCGATTGCTGCGATCGAAGGCCTTCTGCTCGATCTGCTGGAGCTTCGTCGCCGTCATGGGGACGAGCTGACGCATCGTGCCGCCGAAGCGGGCGATCGTCATCTCGGCGGCGGAGAGGTCGTGGCCGGTGAGGCTGACCGCTCGGGTTCCCGCCGCCATCGAGGCTCGCGCCTTGAGATCGTCATTGAACTTGATGATCAGACGTCCGGTCGCGTTCGCCATACCGTTCGACACGGTGGGGATCTGAAGCGAGGCCGTCGGCGTCTTTCGAACGACTGTCGCGGGTCGAACCTCGATCGAGGCGGACCGCTTCATTTCCGGCCGGCCCATGAGGGGCGGAAGCTGGATCGGCGTGCCGAACTTCCCGGTGTCGAGACCGACGTTACGGGTGTCGTCGCTCGTGCGAGCGTCGGTCTTGCGCGCCTCGATCGCGGGTGCGGTCGTGGTCGCGATGGCCGAGGCGGCGACGAGGGAGCAGAGTCCCAGGGCGGCGAACGTTCTCAGCATCATGCGTCAGATCTCCAAATCAGCTCTCATCGAGCCGGCGGACAGGCCGCCTCGGTCCCGGTTTCGAAATGCCGCCGTATTCCATACGGAAGGCGAGTCGGAATTCGGGATACATACGGAAGAAGAAACGGGAGGTTCCCGCGCATCCTGCGCGGTGAGCCCGAAAGAATAGTGTAACCGGGGCTGGAACCACCCTGCAACGTGGGGGGGGTGGATCGGCCGCCCGGAATCGAACTCCCCGTTTAAGAGATGTCCCGGTGAGGTTTCAGTTCCCCGATCCGGCCATTTCCGAAATCAGGGCGTCGACGACATGACGCGGCCGCCGATGTCCCGGCGGAAGAAGGCGCCGGCGAACTCGATCCGATCCGCGGCCCGGTTGGCGAGCGACTGGGCGGCCTGCAGATCATGGGCGAGGGCCGTCACCCCGAGCACCCGCCCGCCCGAGGTGACCGTCCGGCCGCGGTCGTCGACGGCCGTGCCGGCCTGGAAGACCTTGACCGACTCGCCGGGGCCCGCTTCGGCCTCCGCCTCCTCGATTCCAGTGATCGGATGCCCCTTGGTGATCGATCCCGGATACCCCTCGCTGCACATGACCACGCAGCACGCGGTCCGCGGATCCGAGGTGAGGCCGGTCTCCAGATCATCCAGGCGTCCGGCGGCGGTCGACCAGAGAACCTCGAGGAGATCGCCCTCGAGGCGGGCCATCAACGGCTGGCACTCGGGATCGCCGAACCGGCAGTTGTATTCGAGGACCTTCGGCCCGGTGGTCGTGAGCATCAGGCCCGCATACAGCACCCCTCGGAAAGTGATGCCCTCGCGGCGGAGTCCGTCGATCGTCGGGACGAGGATGTCCCGTTCGACTCGGGCCATCATCTCGGGGGTGGCCAGCGGCGTGGGGCAGTAAGCGCCCATGCCACCGGTGTTCGGCCCGACGTCGCCCTCGCCGACCTGCTTGTGATCCTGGCAGGGATCGAGGACCCAGATGTTGCGGCCGTCGACCAGCGCGAGCACGATCATCTCCTGCCCGGTGAGCAGCTCCTCGATCACGATGGTGTCGCCGGCACTTCCGAAGGCGCCCGATGTATGACGCTCGGGGTCACCCATGATGGAGTCCACGGCCTCGACCGCCTCCTCGGCGGTGGGGCAGACGAGGACCCCCTTGCCGGCCGCGAGTCCGCTGGCCTTGACCACGCAGCCTTCCTCCCGGCTGGCGGCGTACGCGAGGGCGGGGCCCCGATCCTTGAAGGAACGGCCTTCGGCGGACGGAATCGAGGAGGCCCGCATGATGTCCTTCGCCCACGACTTGTCGGCTTCGAGCCGGGCCGCGGCCCGGCCGGGACCGAAGACCACTCGGGTCTCGCTGGCGAGTTCGTCGGCCCAGCCCTCGGCGAGGGGGGCTTCCGGTCCGATCACCACCAGGCCAATCTCCTCCTTGTCGCACCACCGGTTGAGGCGGAACAACGCCTTCTTCTCGATCGGCTCGGGGCAGGCGATGCCGATGCCCAGCAACGCGGCGTTCGCCGTGGCGTCGACCCAGAGGCGGCCGAGCTTCGGCGACTGCGCGAGTCGCCAGGCGAGGGCGTGTTCACGGCCACCGCCTCCGACGAGGAGGACATTGAGGCGGTCGGGCATGGTTGGTCGAGACGTGGCGGGCATCCGAGGCTCCTCCGGGGCGGCGAATTTCCGGAGTGTAGCCGCCCGGGAGACTTCGCCGGGGTGATCGACAGGGGGTCCATCTGCTACATTTCAAAGTTCATTCCGAGGATTCGCCGCGGTGGACGCGACGAACCTCCCGTCCTGAATCCCCACGTCCGTCCCCATCGGGAGTCCGCATGTCGATCCGACTGCTCACCATCATCACCGCCGGCGTCGCCGGCCTGGGTCTTGCCGCGCCGCTCGCCTCCGCGGATTCCGAGGTCACCAAGCAGCTCAACGACAACATCCAGAAGCAGGCCAGGGCGGAGAGCACCGCCTGGAAGGGCCTCTTCGACGCCTACCTGGACATGACCGATCCGCCGATGGCCATCGGCTCCGGCTTCAACCAGACCACGATCCATCCCGGCATGGACGATTGGGCGGCGGTCAGCGACTGGGCGACCACCAACAAGGAGGTCGCGGCAGCGCTGGCGACCGCCGCCGACAAGGTGATCATCGGGCTTCCCTACGGGAGTGACGCCGTCGACGCGCAATACCGGGATGCCGGGCTTGCCGCCGTGGTGCGACTCGAGCCCGACGGCGAAATCGAGGTTGAATTCCCCTACATGCAGGCGTTCGACGCCTTCGCCACCTGGGCGGCCGCGAATCTCTACACCCAGATCGAGGCCGGCGAATACGACGCCGGATTCGACGCGGCGGTCTCCAACGCCCGCGTGCTTCGTCACCTCTGCGACCGCCAGATGCTCGCGGAGAAGTCGACGGCGATGCGGCTCCTCGCCGAGTCGCTTTCGGTCATGCGTGATGCGATGTACACCTCGGTCGACCGCATTCCCGCCGACGTCTACAGCCGGATCGCCACCAAGGAACTTCCGTTCCTCAAGGTTTCCGACACCGAACGCCTGAAGCGGCTCGAACTGCCCGAGGGCGACCGACTCGTGTTCGAAGCGGTCCTCGACGAGGTGTTCCTCGACAACGGGGCCCCGAATCCGGAGCGGCTCGCCGAGGTCTTCGGGGTGATCCAGTCCGAAGGCACGCCGCTGACCCGCTTCGGCGCGAGCAAGCGCTGGGAGCGGATCGCGGAGGTCCACGGCAGCCTCGATGCGTCGAAGGAGAAGCTCGTCGACGTCTACGACGACTGGTGGCGACGCTGGAAGATCAAGCCTTACGATCCGATCCAGGCCCTGCCCAGCGAGTACTCCAGGTTGAACGAGGTCCGCTACGCGATCGTCGCCGAGTCGATCGCCGACATGCGGTCCCTCTTCGACGCGAGAAACCAGCTCGCCGTGGAAATCAACGGCACGATCCTCGGCTGCGGGCTCTGCGGATACCGGGTCGAGTACGGCAAGTGGCCGGAGGACCGCGAGAAGGCGTACGTCCGCTTCATTCCCAAGCGATTCGACTTCGATCCCTACGACAAGGGATACGGAAGGCTCCTCTTCGACTTCCTGGGGAATCGGAAGCAGGCGGTCGAGACCGACTACGGCCGGATCGAGGTCTCCAACTGCATCGTCTACGCCCGCGGCGACGATCACGAGGACTCGGGTTTCAAGGAAGCGAGTCTCGACGGCATGACCGGCGACATGGTCGTCTGGCCGCCGCTCCGGGCCCTCGCCCGCGAGCAGGGGCTCATCGACTGAGCACCTCCGGGTGAAGCGTGTCGCGGGTCCTCGGATCATTTCGGGCCCCGCATCGACTGCAGGCATGAACGACCGGCCTGAACGTCAGGTCGGCCGGATGAATCGGAGCACGACGGCATGAGCGACCAGAACACCGAAGCACGGATCGAAGACGTGGTGATCATCGGATCCGGCCCGGCGGGATGGACCGCGGCGATCTACGCGGCCCGAGCGAATCTCGAACCGCTGTGCATCGTGGGCGTCCCGAAGCAGAACCCCGCGCCGGTACTTCCGGGTGGCCAGCTCATGCTGACCACCGACGTCGAGAACTACCCCGGATTCCCCGAGGGCGTGACCGGGCCCGAGATGATGATGATGTTCCAGAAGCAGGCCGAACGCTTCGGAACGCGGGTGCTCGGTGCGGACGTCGAAAAGTGCGGTTTCGGCGAATCGCCGATGGAACTCCACCTGTCCAACGGCGACGTCGTCCGGACGAAGTCGGTGATCATCGCCACCGGTGCGACCGCGAACTGGATCGGGCTCGACAACGAACTGCGACTCGCCACCAACGGTGGCGGCGTCTCGGCCTGTGCGGTCTGCGACGGAGCGCTTCCGGTGTTCCGCGACAAGCCGCTCGCGGTCGTGGGCGGTGGCGACACCGCGATGGAGGAGGCCGCGTACCTCACGAAGTTCGCCTCCACCGTGCACATCATCCACCGCCGGGACGCCCTCCGGGCCTCGAAGACGATGCAGGAGCGGGTGCT
>NYSY01000013.1 GCA_002683215.1 Planctomycetaceae bacterium | reverse complement strand
CTCTACCGCTTCGACGACCTCCTGACCGACGAGGAGCGGGTTCTTCGCGACCGCGTTCGCGGCTTCGTGCAGGACCGGTTCATGCCGGTGGTGAACGACTGCTGGGACCGGCACGACTTTCCCACCGAACTCGTCCAGGAGATGGGCGAGATCGGCTGCTTCGGCGCGACGATCGAGGGCTGGGGGTGTCCCGGTCTTTCCGCCCGCGCGAACGGCGTCATCATGCGGGAACTCGAACGGGGTGATTCCGGTCTCCGGACCATGGCGAGCGTGCAAAGCTCGCTGGCCATGAACGCGATCCGTTTCTTCGGATCCGACCAGCAGCGGGATCACTGGCTCCCGACCATGCGGACGGGCGAGAAGCTCGGGTGTTTCGGGCTGACGGAGCCCGCCCACGGCTCGAACCCCGGTGGCATGACCACCGTCGCCCGTCGCGACGGCACCGGATGGCGGCTCGGCGGCGGCAAGATGTGGATCGGCAACGCGGACATCGCGGACGTCGCGATCATCTGGGCGAAGACCGAGGGGCTCGACGTCGACCCGGAAAGCTCGAAGGCGATCCGGGGCTTCCTGGTTCCGACGGACCGGCCGGGCTTCGAACCGGAACTCATCCGAAACAAGTACAGCCTCCGGGTCGGCCGGACCTCGAGGATCAGCCTCGAGGACGTTCCGGTCACCGAGGACGATCTCCTGCCGGAGAGCGGCGGGCTTCGGTCGCCGCTGAGTTGCCTCGACCAGGCGCGGTTCGGGATCGCCTGGGGCGTCATCGGTGCCGCGGAGGCCTGTCTCGAGGACGTCGTCCGCCACGCCGGCGGCCGCGAGGTTTTTGGCAAGACCCTCGACCACTACCAGCTGACGCAGGACAAGATGAGCGAGTGCTGGATCCGGATCGTGCAGATGCAGGCGATCGCCCACCGGCTCGCGGATCTCAAGGCCGGTGGCGACGGCACGGGACCGCAGGTCTCGCTCGCGAAGACCTCCGCCTGCGAGAGCGCCCAGATCGTCGCTCGCATCTGTCGCGACCTGCTCGGGGGCGTGGGGATCCTCGACGACCACTGCGTGATGCGGCACATGATCAATCTCGAGTCGGTCGCGACCTACGAGGGGACCCGGGACATCCACCGGCTCGTGCTCGGCCGGGAACTCACCGGTGTCTCCGCCTTCTTCTGATCGGGCGGACGAATCGGTGATCGCCGTCAAGGCGGCCCGAGGTCGCGGGCGGGGTGGCACGCATTTGGGGACGGCTTTCGCCGTCCTGGTGGTCGTGGCCACCGGGGCATCTGCTGCGTGATCACCGATCCCACCACCGGCGACTGCGGTCGCACCGGGAGGCGCACGGCCGGGTTCCGGACGTCCTTCACCCACACCGTCGCGCGGGAGAGGCCGTCGTGTGGAACGCGAAGCGTGAGGGCATCACCGGCTCGCCCATGATCCGGTCATGATCCGGTCATGATCCGGTCATGATCCGGTGACGCCCGCGTCGGGCATGCTGATCGACGGGGCGGCTCGGCCGTCGCGTGTCACGGTCCCGGTCAGGCCGGCTTGCGCGCGAGGATCTTGTTGATCGGGTGGCGATGCCGGGAGCCGTCCGGGTGCTCGTCCTCGAGGATGAACGACGATCGGATCAGAAACTCCCAGCCGTCGTAGCGGTCGAAGAGTTCCTCCTCCTCCCAGAGGCCGATGTGGAACTTCGCGAGCTCCGGCGGAGGCGGCACCTTCGTGGTGAACAGTTTGACGAGGTTGTAGCCGCCCGGCCGGGTACGGGCGATCATCGATGCGATGAGTCGCTCCGCGTGCTCGCGATGGATGTTGTGGAAGACGCCGTCGCTGATCATGAGATCGAACTCCCCCGGGATCTCATAGGCGTTCAGATCCTCGACCGAAGCCTCGATCTCGAGGCCGCGGTCCCGGGCGATCCGCGTCAACTTCGCGATGCCGGCCTCGGAGACGTCGACGCCGACCACCTGGAATCCCGCCTCGGCGAGGGGGAGCGCCAGTCGGCCCTCGCCGCAACCGAGGTCGAGGACCTTCGCCCCCGGGGGCAGCGTGGGAACCAGCTCGAGGATCTCGGGGTTCGGGGGGCCGAAGGTGTCGACGGCGTCCCGGTTGGCGTAGAGTCCCTCCCAGAATGGCGAGCTGCTCTTCTCGTTCATTGACGTGTCCTCTTCTGGGGGAGAGCACGACGGCCGTCCCCCGTCCTTGGTGGTGTGCGAGGAGCATACGATGACTGATTCGATTCTGGGTGCCGGACAGGGTCGGTCGATCCGGATCCGCAATGGAAACGTGGTCTTCAAGACCGTCGGCGCGGACAACGGAGGCCGGGTCGGGATCTTCGAGCAGACGATGCAGCAGGGCGACCCCGGTCCGGTACCGCACTTTCACAAGGAAACGACCGAGATGTTCTACCTCCTGGAGGGGAGTCTCGAGTTCCACCTCGACGACGTCGTCCGGGTCGTCGAGGCGGGGGGATTCGTCCGTGTTCCGCCGAACACCGTCCATCACTTCTCCCAGCGGGGCGAGGTCCCCGCTCGATTCCTGATCATGTTCACCCCCGGGAAGGCGAGGGAGCGGTACTTCGAGGGCCTCGCGGCGATCGCGGCGGAGGACGGCCCCCCGGATCGGAAACGACTGGTCGCGCTGATGCACGAGTACGACCAGTTCCTCGCCGACGAGGACGCCTACCTCGCCGAGAACTACTGAGTCCCGGGATCCGCCAGCCCCAGGGCGCGGCGGCAGTTGGTCGTGAACATCGCGACGATCGCGTCGTCCTCGATCTCGTCCTCGATCAGCGGGACCAGTTTGGCGAGGAGCGATCGGTTCCCGTCGGGGAACGATTCGGAATGCACCTGGCCGAAGTCGCTGGCCAGAAGCACCCGGTCGGGTCCGGTGGCCTTGATCGAGGCGGCGAATCGCTCGATCGGCACGTTCTCCAGGGTGTGGATCGCCATGCAGTGCTCGAGCCAGACTCCGGGGCGACCGGCGAGTTCGACCAGCTGGTCGTCGGAGAGATCGGTGCAGGGGTAGTGGGGATGGGTCACCACGATCCGCTCCACGCCCCGNNCCACCGCGATGTCGACCAGNTCCATGGTCTCCTGNGGGCCGAGGTGACCGGTGGCGAGGGTGCTGCCGGTGTCCACGATCGCATCGACGACTTCCAGCAGCGCCGGCAGTGGCGCGCCCGACTCGTCGAACGCCTCGATCGGTTCGATCTTCTCGTCGGAGAGCGATTCGAAATCCCCGCCTCCGCAGCCGAGCCAGCGTGCATCGAAGGTGCCGCCGTCGTGGAATCGCATGTGGGCCCCCGCGTGCACCGTGGGCATCCAGACCACCATCGGCGGATCGTCGGTGCTCGCGCCCTGAAGGCTGGTGTGGTTGCCGGTGACCGCGGCCCTCACCGCATGGGGATTGAGTCCGCCCACCCCACGGTTGAGCACCACGCTGCCGAGGAAGTCGACCTTGAACTCCAGCCGCGCCAGTGCGGCGAGCGGGGTGGTCGGCCAGGTGTGGCACTTGAGCACCATNGTCGCGTTCACGNNTCGNGCGGCCTCNGCGAGNGTGAGCACGTCGTACTTNCGAGGGACGAACTCCGGACCGATGTGGAAGTGGGTGTCGACGAGGCCGCGTTCCACGATCCTGGACCAGAGCGCTTCGGTTCGTTCATCAAGTTGCATCGAGTTGTTCCGGAGNGGANTTCGCGAATCGAGNNGCGGTCGANANCAGCCAGGTCTCGAGGATGAGCAGGGACCAGAGTCGATTGGCGATCCCGCCCNCCGCCTCGGGNCGGTCCAGNNTCTCCACGAGTCCGNCGACGTCGACGCGNTCGGANAGCCGGGGGTCCGATCCCTGCGCGAGGTCCCGGAGNCGGGGNCGGAGCGAGGATCGGAGCCAGCCGAGGACCGGGCCGGTGAACGGTTGCTTCCGGCGGTCGAGGAGCCACTGGGGCAGCAGGTCGCGCGAGGCCTCCAGGAGCGGGACCTTCACCCGGTCGCGATCTCGCTTGAGGCTCCCCGGAATCTCCATCGCGGTCCGGGAAAGCCGGGCGTCGAGGAACGGGCAGCGGGCCTCGAGACCATGGGCCATCGAGAGCTTGTCGATCCGGGAGAGGTGGTAGTTCCTCAGGCGGTTTCGGACNTCCAGGCGCATGATCCGGTCCAGCGGTTCGAGCCGGTCTTCGATCGGNACGCCCGCCAGATAGGAGGCCGGGTGCGACTCNAGCCCCAGNTCCTCNGGCTTGAAGACCATCGAACGCCGCAGGTACTCGTCGATCGAGTCCGGTGGNTCCGCGAAGCGGTCGTAGCCACCCCAGAATTCGTCCGCACCGTCACCGGTCAGGACGACNCTGGTCTCGGCGGCCGCCACCCCGGCGAGATGGAAGTAGGGGATGGTGATCGGGTCCGCGACCGGATCCTCGAGGAATCCNGAGACCCGTTCCANCAGGTCCGGCACGTCCGCGGCGGGAAGCATNACGACCTCGTGCTGGATGCCGAGNTCCCGACTGAGGCGACGGGCGTGNTCGGTCTCGTCCTCNGANGTTCCGACGTCGTATCCGATGCTCAAGGCGAGNGGCGTCTGATCGCCGATCCGGAGCCGTTCCACGCCCGCGGTCACGATCGAGGAATCCAGNCCGCCGCTCAGGAAGACCGTGGGCCGGAANCTCGGNGTGACCCGTTTGCGGATCGCTTCGAGGATCATCTCCTGNAGTCGGTCGGGACTCGGGGGTGGTTCGGAACCGGGTTCCGGGAATTCGTTCCANACGCCGCTGGTGACCGAACCCGCGCGATCGATCCGCAGCCACCCGCCGGGGGGAAGCTGTTCCACCCCTTCGAATCCNGTCNCGCATCCTCCCACGCTCTTGAAGAGGAGACACTCGTCGATCGCCTCCTCGCGAATCCGTAACGGACCCGCGGCGACGTGCACCGCGGCGAGGGTGGATCCGAAGACCAGGGTGCGATCGGGAAGCGTCCGGTGGTAGAGCGGCTTCTGTCCGTAGGCGTCGCGGGCGAGCAGCAGGGACCCTTCACGCGGGTCGTAGCGCGCGAGGGAGAACATCGCGGAGATTCCCTGCAGGCCGGCCGGACCGCGNTCCCGGACCAGCCGCGCGAGGACCGTCCCGTCGGAATCCTCGGAGGAATACGGAACATCCATCCGGCTCGCCACTTCCGCGGGGTCGTAGAGCTCGCCGTTGAACACGAACACGCCCCCGAACTCGTCGATCAGGGGTTGGTCGGCCCTTCGACGCCCGCCGGTGATGCGGAGCCGGGCGGTTCCTCCTCCGAAGCGTTCGTCGGTCCAGCAGCCCTGATGATCGGGTCCGCGATGGGACAGGACGTCGAGCATCGCTTCCACCACCGTCTTCATTCGGCGGGGAGAACGAGTTCGTTCGGGATGAAAGATGCCTGCGATGCCACACATCGTCGATCCACTCCTCCGGCGATGCCGGTCAGCGCGACAGGAAGGTGATTCCCTCGAGGAGCAGGCGGGCGTTCGTACTGCAGCTGGTGGACAAGATCCCCCAGTCGCCCGAACGGCGTTCGGCCTCCACCGTGACGGTTTCCGTCCCCGACACCGAGGTCAGATCGAATTCGATCCGGAATCGATTCGGGTCCGTGGAAGGCGGGAGCCCGGCGGATCGCAACCGATGAACGGCGAGATGGGTGCAGAGCGCCGAGGAACCCGAGACCGGAAGGGAATGGTGCTTTTCGGATCCGTTGTGACACACCGCATCGACCCTGCACCGGGCGGCGTCCTCCCAACGTGCGTCGTAGGAGATGGTCCGGATGAACTCCGCGGTCGCATTGACGCGTCCCGTGTCGCGGGCCCATTCCAGCGTCACGCGCTGGATCTGCCGGCGGGCGGCCTCGTCATCGCAGGTGTTCAGGCTCGGAACCAGTGCGAAGATGTTCCCCGCGGGAACGGTCTCCCACCGGAGTTCGTCGCCGGTCGGGGACGTCGCCACCAGTTCGGCCTCGTTCATCACGGTGATCGCCGGGTCGTGGATCACCTTCGCCAGAAAGGCGCCGGATCGCCCCTTCGACGCCCCGTGGGAGGCGACCTCCAGAAGCTGGCCGGTGTCGACGTTGCGAACGCGAACCGGTTCGTCGGGTCGATCGGGTCCGGCGACCAGGGCGACGGCCACGCCCGCATGCCCGCATTCGGCGCCGCGGGAGACGCGTCTGGATCCCGGGGCGAGGTTGAAGAAGGCGAACTCGATCCCGTCGGTGGCGTGCCGGTTCCAGATCGCCAGCTTGTTCAGTTGATAGTGGTCGCCACCGATGCCGTCGGCGACGGAGTCCCTGCCGAAGAGCCGGAGGGCGAGATCCGAATCCTCGATCCCGGAGGGTGCGTCGCGTCGATTCACTACGATGATGCGGCTGGTGCCCGACCGAACCAGACAGGTGCCCACCGCATCCTCGGAACCGGCGCTGGAGGATTTCCACAGCGGTGAGTCTGGAACTTCGGTCGGCATCACGGATGAGAATACCGCCTCCCCGTCGTGAATGAGAGGCCGCGCCGGCCCACGGGTGGAGCAGACACGTTGAAGATGAACATCGGCATCGTTGGAGGCAGCATCGCAGGGACGGCGCTGGCGGATCGACTGCTTCAGTCGGGGCATCGAGTCGAGATCCTCGAACGGTCCGCATCCGATCTCGTGGATCGAGGGCTCGGCATCGCGATGGACCCGTCGGTGGCGGAAACCCTCGGGGGGGATTTCGGAATCCCCATTCACCAGCGGGTGGTCTTCGACCGAACCGGGGTCGTTCGCTGGAGGCAGGCCCTGTCCAAGCGGACGGTCCGCTGGAGCGTGGTTCACGAGGTGCTGGCCTCGGGGCTGCCCGAAGGGATCGTCGACCGCGGGACGCACGTGCTCGAGGTCGGGGTCGAGGACGACCTGGCCTGGGTCCGGACCGAGTCCGGAAATCGTCGGGAGTTCGATGTGGTGGTCGGTGCCGACGGCATCGGATCCCGGGTCCGCGAGGCGGTCGATCCGGGCTTCAAACCGGAGTTCCTCGGCTACGTCGCGATCCGGGGTTTGATTCCGGTCGAGGCCCTCCCGCCGGAGGCCGGTCCGGTGCGCGAGGCGGTGCTGGATGGATCCATGGTGAACGGTTACCTCGACCGATCCCACGTCGTCGCCTATCCGATCGAGTCGCCGTCGGGCGACCTTCTGATCAACTGGATGTGGTACCGCAACACGACGATGGAGGACCTCGACGATCTCCTGGGGACCGGGGAACCCACGGTCCATCGCTGGTCATTGCCGCCGGGAGGCATTCCGGCCGCTCACCTCGAGACCTTTCGTCGGGAGGTATCCGAATCGATGCCCGCGTCGATGTCGTCGATCCTCCGGTCGAGCGGTTCGTGGTCCCTGCAGGCGATCCACGGAGGCACCGCATCCCGCGCCGTGTCGGGACGACTGGTCCTGATCGGCGACGCGAACCGGATCGCGATTCCCCACGTTGGCGCGGGAACGTCGATGGCGATCATCGATGCTCGAAGTCTCGCCGCCGCCATCGACGGATCCGACGGCGAACTCGACCGGCGACTCGATCGGTGGGCGGAGGTGCGGCGCGGGGAGACCCGCGATGCGATCTCCTTCGGTCGCGATCTGGGCCGGTTCCTGCAGTACTCCGGCACCGAATGGACGACGTGGTCTTCGGACGACTACGACCGTTGGTGGACCGAACTCCGGGCGGGACGTCGGTTGTACTTCGAGTCCTCGTAACGACGGTCACGCGACGACGGTCCCGCTCAACCGCCGTAAATGGCGTTGGGGCCGAGGTTCTCGGCGATCCGGAGGAGCTGGTTGTACTTGGCGTTCCGGTCCGACCGGCACGGCGCGCCGGTCTTGATCTGGCCGCAGTTGGTGGCGACCGCGATGTCGGCGATGGTCGAGTCCTCGGTCTCGCCGGAGCGATGGCTGAGCACGCTGGCGAACCCGCAACGAGTCGCGAGGTTGACCGCATCGAGGGCTTCGCTGAGCGTTCCGATCTGATTGACCTTCACGAGGATCGCGTTGCCGCATCCTTCCTCGATGCCACGTTCGAGGAATCGAGGGTTGGTCACGAAGAGGTCGTCGCCCACGAGCTGGATCCGGTCGCCGAGCCGTTCGGTGAGGAGCCGCCAGCCGTCCCAGTCGTCTTCGGCGAGCCCGTCCTCGATCGAGGTGATCGGCCACTTCTCGCACCACGACGCCCAGAGGTCGACCATCTCCTCGGCGGAGATCACCTTGTCGGGTTCGCTGGAGAAGAAGCAGTAGCCCTCCTTGCCCAGCTTCTTCGCCTCGTTGGCGAGCTCGCTGGTCGCGGGATCGAGGGCCACCGTGATGTGCTTGCCGAATTCGTACTCGGTGGTGCCGACGGCTTCGGCGATGACCTCCAGCGCCTCTTCGTTGCTCCGCAGGTTCGGGGCGAAACCGCCTTCGTCGCCGACCGCGGTCGAAAGGCCGCGCTTCTTGAGGACCGTCTTCAGGGCGTGGTAGCACTCGACCCCGGCCTGAAGGGCGGTTTCGAATTCTTCGAAACCCACCGGCTGGATCATGAACTCCTGGAAGTCCACGGTGTTGTCCGCATGCTTGCCGCCGTTGAGGATGTTGAGCATCGGCATCGGAAGGACGCGTGCGGTGGTGCCCCCGAGGTATCGGTAGAGCGGCTGGTTGGTGGCCGACGCGGCCGCGTGCGCGGTCGCGAGCGAGACCGCCAGCGTCGCGTTCGCGCCGAGCTCCGCCTTGGTCTCGGTGCCGTCGAGTTCGCAAAGGGTGGCGTCGAGGGTCTCCTGGTCGAGTCCGTCGAGGCCTTCGATCGCGGGTGCGATGCGTTCGTTCACGTTCTCGACCGCGATCGACACGCCCTTGCCGAGCCAGGCGGATCCACCGTCGCGAAGTTCGACCGCTTCGTTCTCCCCGGTCGACGCGCCGCTGGGCACGGCGGCCCGGCCGCCGGAGCCGTCTTCGAGA
>NYSY01000012.1 GCA_002683215.1 Planctomycetaceae bacterium | reverse complement strand
AGAGCGTCCTGCTCGACTACGAGGATGCCTTCGAGACCGAGGCCTCGCGGTTCCGCGAGTTGCTCGAACTCGCTGCGAACGAGGTTGAAATCGCACGCCTCGAGCCGATCTTCCAGGCGGCTGACGCATCGAACCAGCGTGCCTTGGAATCCCGTATCGCCGACGGCATGGCCGAGCGTGGCGTGAGTGACGAGAAGGTCCGTGGCACCCTCGACTGGATCGACTCGCGGATGGCAGGCATGCGGACCCGACTCGCGATGCTCGAACCGATGGTGGAAAGACGTCGTGAGCGCCTCGCGGACGCCGGTGGCGACATCGACGCCCGCGACGTGATCGCCGCGATGAACCGCATGGATCAACGACGACGAGAACTCCGCACCGCGACCGTCGATTCGATCGCCACCCTGATCGAACCCGGCATGGAGACATCGCTCGAGGACCTGCTCGACGAGATTCGAATCCAACACGGCATGGCCGACTCCCGGATGGGCGGTGCCACCACGGACATCGTCGCCGCACTCGGATCGATCGACGCGGCGTCGTACGAGGCGGCGGGCCTCGCCACCGACGAACCCGAGATGCTCCGCGAGATCGCCCTGAGCTTCGACGCCCGGACCGAAGCGAGAATCCGCCGCGAGAAGCAGGCTCTGGAACGCTCGATCGAGATGAGCGAATCCGGGGGCGAGGGCGACTCGAGAATTCGCGCGCGGCTTCGAAATGCCGCGACCGCCGAACTCACCGCCGAACTCGCCGTGCGGGACGCGATCATCGGTCGAGTCGATCTGATCCGCGCCCGCCTCGAAGACGTCGATCCCGAGTCGGCCGCCACCTTCCTGGACGTCGCGCGTCGGACCGGTTTTCGAGCCCAGATGCGTTCCCGGTGGTGCGAACAGGCCACCGAGTTCGCGTTGAACCTCGACGATCTCGACGAGGAAATCCTCGCGTCGCTCGCCGAAATCGACGCCGGCATCGGTTCCCAGATCGCGTTCCTTCGAACCACGGCGATTCAACGACGGCTCGAAAGCGAGACCCGCATCGCCCGGGCGATGGTCGAAGCGGTGGTCGACGAAGGCGTCGAAGCGAAGTCGCTCGGCGAACAGGCCTGGCGTGAACCCGGGTACGAGGGGTTCGATCGACTGGACGACCAGGTCGAAGCACAGTTGCTCGCCGCACTCGGTCCCGACCGCTTCGAGGAACTGCCGAAGCGTCCGGGACGCGGCGGGAACGACGCCAAACGCCGCGGCAAGACCGGAAACGGCGGCGGCAAGGGCGGCGGCAAGAGCGCGGGTGGTGCGAAGGGGAAGGCCGGTGATGGTGGCCGCGGGAAGTCGGGCAAGGGCTGACCGTCGCGGTCGATCGTGGAGATCGATCTCGACCACGCCGGGTGTCCGATTTCCAGGGAACGGAGACACCTCGGACGGATGAACGAGGCCTCGAAAGCGGTACGCTGATGGAGTTCCACCGCGAACTGGATCACCCGCTCATCCGCCAACGGAGCCCTCGATGATGCCGACCCCCGCCTCCACCGGAGATTCCCACGGCCCGATTCGTCTCGGACTGCGAGCCCTGGCCTTGATCGCCGTCGTGGGCCTGCCGCTGGGATGCGGAGATGATTCATCTTCGACCGGTTCGACGAGCGGTCCCGCGGCCGCGCCGAACGCGCCGGCTCCCGTGGCCGAGCCCGCCTCCACCGAAGTGGTCGACATCTGGACCCCGGCCGCGATGGGCGAAGTCGCCACCCTCGAGGCGCGGCTCGCCAAGGCGGGCGACCCGAACGCGCTCGATCCGACCTTCGGCGTCTCCGCACTCGAATGGGCCGCCGATTTCGGCAAGGTCGACGCGATGAAGGCGATCCTGGAGGCCGGGGGGNANGTCNATGTCCGNAGCCGTGAGCGTNGCACGCCACTGNTCGGCGCCGCCTTCCTNGGTCGCCCCGAGTGCGTCAGNCTCCTCCTCGAGGCGGGNGCCGATCCCAAGGCGATGAACAAGGATGGCATCACCCCGCTCGANGCGCTNGANGTNNCNTGGGANTTCACCGGAGGGGTCATCGANTTNCTCNAGATACCGCTCGATCGCGAGGCNCTTGAAGCCGGCCGCCAGGCATGCCGACCGCTGCTCGAGGGCGCGGTGAAATGAACGCGACCGACGGCGGCATCGCCGCTTCATCTCCACTCCCCCTTCCATCCGATCACCCGCTCCACCCACGGTCTCCCGGAACCGGGCGATACCACGGGCTCGACGTGGTGCGGGCGACGATGATGCTGCTCGGGGTGGTGATCCACACCGCACTCGTCTACTGCGAGCCGCAGATCTGGATCTACGCGGATCCCGACCGGACCGAGTCCGCGGGTCTCCTCGTGCTGGCGATCCACATCTTCCGCATGCCCGCCTTCTTCGTGATGGCCGGGTTCTTCGGCGCCATGCTCTTCGATCGCCGTGGGCCGGGGGAATTCACGAGTCATCGCTACGACCGGATCGTGCTTCCCCTGGTCATCGGGTGGTTCGTCATCTACCCGCTGCTCGCCTGGTCGATCAGCTTCGCCTTCACCTGGCAGTACCTGCCCGCCGAATCGCGGACCATCGGGCTCGCCTACGAGAAGATGTCCCTGAACGCGGACTTCGCCGAAGCCGGCCCGATGCACCTCTGGTTCCTGTACTACCTCGTCTACTTCTATCTCGCCTTCGCGACGGCGACCTTCCTCCTCCGCCGGTTCGCGGGCCCCGTCGCCGGGTGGCTGCGTGCGGGATTTCGATGTGTGGCCCTCGGGCCGCTCCGCCTGATCAGACTTCCGATTCTGATCGTCGCGACGTCGCTGCTCATGCTCACGATGACGGAGCCCGGAATCGACACCGCCGAGTCCTTCTGGCCCGTCTGGCACGTGATCTACCTCTACGCCATCTACTTCGGAGTCGGCTGGCTGGCCTTCGGCGACCGCGAGATCGTCGAGAGGCTGAAGGACTGGGCGTGGATCCGGCTCGGGATCGGCGGAGCGCTCCTGATCTGCGCCATGGGCATGGGGGTCGCGACCAGTCTCGCCGTGGACGCCGAGGAGGATTACGGGAACGCGATGTTCATCGCGAACCAGTGTCTCCAGGCCATCACGTGCTGGGTCCTGATCCTGGGCATCACCGGGGTGAGCGAACGACTCTTCACCCGCGCGAACCCGGCGGTGCGCTACATGGTCGACGCCTCGTACTGGATCTACCTGATGCACCTGCCCCTGACCATCTTCATTCCGTCCCTCTTCCGGGGCTGGAACGTTTGGGGCATCGTGAAGATGCCGGTCATGATCGTGCTGGTGACCGTCGTCCTGCTCGTCGTGTACCACGTCGCGGTTCGCGGGACCGCGCTCGGCGTCCTGCTGAACGGCCGGCGGTATCCGGTCTGGCCGTTCACGCGAGCCCGCGGGCCGGAACCAGCGCCGACGGAATGAGCGGGGCGCGATTCACCAGTTCGACCGGACGAGCCGGCGGAGGCCGTCGTCCGTCGCGAGATAGCGAAGCCGAAGCCGCTCTCCCATCGACCCGAGCCAGACCGCGCGGCCGGAGGCGCGGTCGATGCGCCCGAGCGCCTCACCGACCGACTCGAGCGTGACCATCGGCTCACCCACCCCCGCCGCGTGCGCCCGGGCGAGCCAGCCGACGCAGGCGAGATTGAGCGCGAGCGCCTGGATCCCGTCGGCGATGCTCCAACCGTAGTAGCCGCTTCCCCATGCTCGGCCCCCGCGTATCGTCGATCGCAGCCATCGGATGACGAGATCGGNAACCTCCCCGTTTCCCGGCACCTTCGGCATCGACTCCACCGTCTCGAAGTCGTCGGGGATCGCCCAACCTCGGGCCAGGCCCGGGATCGAGCCCCGACCCCGCGCGAACCGTCGACTTCGGCGCCACTGATCGAGCTTGGCCCCGAGCGTGGGCCGCGATTCGTCGTCGGTGAACCGTGGATCTTCGATCCGAGCGAAGACCGCCTGCCGAAGCTGCTTCCACTGACCACGCCCCGGCGGATCGACGGGAAGGTGCAGAAGCTCATCGGGGAGCGCCGAGACCAGAAGCCCGATGAGCTCCGTGATCCGTTCGCCCCTCACCTCGGAGAAGGACGCGGCGCCGATTCCCTGCGCAAGCCAGGCGAATCCATCGAGTCGGATGGTCAGCGGCACTTCATCGCGGCCGAGCCACCGATCGATTCCGGCGATCAAGGCGTTCACTTCGGCGGTTTCGGCCCGCAGGTCACCGGCAAGCAACGGCGGGGCCACCGCGACCGATTCAGGCACTTCACGCAACGCCCGACGAAGGTCGTCCCGATGTGACTCGAGCGTGGAGCCTCGATTCGCACGCACGCTCTGGCAGGCGAAGTTGAGCCCGGCACGGGTGCCGCCGGAGTCCGGCGCCAGATTGAAGGGGAACAAGCGACACGCGACCGGCTTCTCGTGGAATCCGTACCGGGCGTGGATCGTGCACAGTCCGTCGTCCTGCAGGAAAAGACACGCGCCATCGGCTTGCTGACGGAGGTAACGCCGACCGCGGAATTCCACGGTCACCGGTTCGCCACGCTCCTTCTCCCAACCCTGGGCTTCGAGCCGGTCGAGATCCTCGTCGCGGAGTTGCACGCTGAAATCACGACAACAGTCGCCACACCCGTGGCAGGTGTAGCGTTGATCGGGCAGGTCGAGGATCTCGAGGGGAACCCGCTTCGCCATGTCAGGATCGTTCCAGGGCCTCGATGAGCGGCGCCATCGCACGAGTGGCGACCCCGCGATGACTTCGNGCGTTCTTCTCGGCCGGCGAGAGTTCCGCGCTGGTGCGACCTTCGTCCGGGAGCAGCAGATACGGGTCGTAGCCGAATCCGTTCCCACCCCGTGGTGCGAGGGTCACGACGCCGTCGAAGGTCCCGCGGGTCTCGGCCAGCACCGTGCCGTCGGGCGCGGCGAGGCACATCGCGCAGACGAAGCGGGCGGCGCGATCCGCCTCCGGAACCGTTCGAAGCGACTCGACGAGCTTCCGGTTGTTGGCCGCATCACGAACCTCGCGTTCGCCCTCGACCCCCGACCAGCGGGCGCTTCGCACGCCCGGCGCCCCGCCGAGGGCGTCCACCTCGAGGCCGGAGTCGTCGGCGAGGGAGACACGACCCGTGGCACGGGCGTAGGCGATCGCCTTGATCCGGGCATTCGCTTCGAAGGTGACGCCGTCCTCCTCCGGCTCTTCGGGAACCGTCTCCAGCTCGTCGAGACCGATGACCCGCAGGCCGATCGGCTCGAGGACCGCCCTGACCTCCTCCAACTTGTGCGGATTACCGCTGGCCAGCAGGATTTCATCCACGGGATCGCTCCGACGGGTTCAAGGTCCAGAAGACCGCATGGTATGGATCATCCAAGGGCCTCACCCGGGGTTTCGGATGCTTTTATCGATCCAGGACTGGCGGTGACCCTGATTGGGGACATGCTTGCTCGTACCAACTTTCCCAGGAGTCCCAGAAGTGAATTCCGCCACGCCAATCGACCCCGCCACGTTCGCGATGATCGTGATTCCCACCGTTGCAATCGCCTCGCTCGGCGGCCTCGGCGGCACCGCCTCCGCCGACCTGGTGACGCTGCAGTCGGCCCGACACGGCACCCTGTACGAGACCAATGGTGATCCGCGTGCGAACGGACTCGGTCAACATCTCTTCGCCGGGGTGACCAACCAGGGATTCCGCCGTCGCGGCCTGATCGACTTCGATCTCGCGCCGCTCCTCGCCGGCCCGGTCGCCATCGAATCCGTGACGCTTCGGCTTCACGTCTCCCAGACGAACGCGGCACCGGCGAACGTCGGCCTGCATCGCCTNCTCGCGGACTGGGGGGTGGGCACCACCGACGCCGGCGGCGGCGAGGGCGGCGGCGGTCCCGCGACGCCCGGATCGGCCACCTGGGAGAGCGCGTTCTACGACACCGTGGCCTGGACCAGTCCGGGTGGCGACTTCGCCTCCGACGCATCCGCGTCGAGCCTGCTTGAAGGCAACGGGTGGAAGTCCTGGAGCGGCGCCGGACTCGTCGACGATCTTCAGGCGATGGTCGACGGCGACGCTTCCCGATTCGGATGGCTCCTGCTCGGAGACGAGACGGGCAACGGAACGACGTTCCGGTTCGATTCGATGTTCATCGGCGACGCGGCGCTCCGACCCGAGCTGATCGTGGAGTACACGTCGATCCCCGCCCCGGGTGCGATCGCCCTGCTGGGCGTCGGCGGATTCCTCCGAGGACGGCGGCGGGCGCACTGAACGAACGAGTTATTCGAATCGAATCAGGTCTGGAGCACGCCGGTCGCGAACGGTCCGGAGGTGTCGCACCCGTCGGCGAGCATCAACGCCTCACCGAGTTCCCGGCGCGTCTCCACCGGATCGATCATCCGATCGACCCAGCCGCGGGCCGCGCCGTAGAGCACGTCCTGCTGTTCGGAATAACTCGCGGTGATCGCGGCCAGAAGCTGGGCGTGGGTCTCCTCGTCGACCTCCTCCCCGCGTCGCTTCCGAGCGGCGAGATCGATCTGGAGCAGGACGTTCGCCGCCTGGGCGGCCCCCATCACGGCACACCGAGCGTTGGGCCACGCCAGCGTGAGGAACGGATCGAACGCACGACCGCACATCGCGTAGTTCCCGGCCCCGTAGCTGGCATTGATCAGCAGCGAGATCTTGGGGACCACGCAGTTGCTCATCGCGTTCACCAGCTTCGCACCGGCCCGGATGATCCCGCCCTGTTCGCTGTCGCGTCCCACCATGAATCCGGTGGTGTCATGAACGAAGATGAGCGGGATCCGCTTCTGATTGCAGTCCATGATGAAGCGGGCGGTCTTGTCGGCCGCGTCGTCGTAGATGACCGCGGGCATGTTCACCGCCTCCGACGGCCCGGCCTTTCCGCCCGGCATCTTCCGTTTGGTCATCATCCGCTGGTTCGCGACGATGCCGCACGGCCTGCCTTCGATCCGGGCGTATCCGCAGACCAGGGACCGACCGAAATCCGATCGGTATTCATCGAAGGAGTCCCCGTCGACGACGCAGCCGAGCAGGTCGCGCATGTCGTACTGCCGGCCGGGATCCGGATTGAAGACGTTGAGAATCTCGGCTTCGGCGCGGTCCGGCTTCGCCGACGGGAACGGGGACTCCGGCCGCGTCCGCGCCGACATGCAGGCGAGCATCAGCCGCTGCAGGCGTTCGATGCAGGCCTCGTCGTCCTTCTCGTGGAAGTCGATCGTGCCCGAGATCTCCGCGTGCATCGCGGCGCCGCCGAGTTCCTCGCTGTCGACCTCCTGACCGATCGCGGCCTTGACCAGCGCGGGACCGGCGAGATACAGCCCGCTGCCCTCGGTCATCAGGAGGGTGTCGCAGAGCACCGGGAGATATCCCCCACCCGCGACGCAGTTGCCCATGATCGCGGCGATCTGCGGGATTCCGCTCGCGCTGATCACCGCGTTGTTCCGGAAGATCCGTCCGAAGTCGTCGGTGTCCGGGAAGACGTCCTCCTGCAGTGGAAGAAAGACCCCCGCGCTGTCCACGAGGTAGACCAGCGGAAGTCGGGCCGCCTGGGCGATGACCTGGGCCCGGATGATCTTCTTGCAGGTCATCGGAAAGAACGCGCCGGCCTTCACGGTGGCGTCGTTCGCGACGATCATGGTCGGCCGACCACCGATCTGGCCGATCTCGGTGACCACCCCGGCGGAGGGTGCGCCCCCGTACTCCCCATACATGCCGGCCGCGGCGAAGAGCCCGCACTCGAATCGAGGGGCATCGGCATCGACGAGCTGGTCGATCCGCTCCCGCGCCGTGAGCCTTCCATGCCGATGCTGTCGTTCGATGCCCTTGGGGCCACCACCCAACCGGATCCGGTCGGCCTCCGTCCGCATCGCCTCGATCGCCTGTTGGAGAGTGTCGGACGCCATGGTGCTCTCGAGTGCCTCCGAGGGCCTGAACCGCGGATTTGAACCGGGCCGAGGGGTTTGCAGACCTGAAAAACGGGTTTCGGACCCGTACCGTTCAGAGTTTACCGCCTCGCGGCCCCGGAACGAAGGTCCGGGAAGATCCGGGGTTGCCTGCCCACCGTGGATCGCTACAATCCTCGATTCGAGAAATCAGCAGAGACCTCATCACACTGACGGCGGTCGAGACGGCCGCCCAACGCAACGACAGGATCGAAGAAGCTCATGAGCATTTCACTCGCCCGCAAGGCCGACGTCCGCAAGGACCACGGCCGACACGATTCCGACACGGGATCGCCCGAGGTCCAGATCGCGGTCCTCACCGACCGGATCAAGACCCTCCAGGACCACTTCGCCGACCACAAGCACGATCACTCGTCGCGCCGTGGACTTCTGGCGATGGTGAGCCGTCGCAACAGTCTTCTTCGCTATCTTCAGCGAAAGAACCGCGACTCCTACCTCGAGACCATCAAGAAGCTCGGCCTGCGCAAGTAGGTCGAAATCTACCGCGACGGCCGCTTTCGGCGGCAGTCGACGGTGCGCAGTGTGGACTCATTGCACGCCTGCGCTCCGTCCTCTGCCCCAGGACGCGGTTTCGCGTTCCCGCGCGTGGCATCGATTCGAAGCTGCCACGCTCACCCCGCGATCCCGGGCTCGACGCCCGCGATCAGCATGTGAAAAAGAGAGGCAATCATGCCAGTCACTTTCGTTGAACGAGAGATCGGCGGTCGCGTCCTGCGACTCGAGACCGGTCGCGTCGCCAGGCTCGCGTCCGGCGCCGTCATGGCGAGTTACGCGGACTCCACCGTCATGGCCACCTGCGTCCGGGCGAACCCCCGACCGGGAATCGACTTCTTCCCCCTTCAGTGCGACTATCGCGAGAAGCTGACCGCCGCGGGCAAGTTCCCCGGTGGTTTCCGCAAGCGTGAAGGCGCCCCGAACGAAAAGGAAGTCCTCACCATGCGGATGATGGACCGTCCCATCCGTCCGCTCTTCCCCGACGGATTCATCGACGAGATCCAGATCCAGGCGTGGGTCATGAGCCACGACGGCCAGAACGACACCGACGTGCTCGCCTGCACCGCCGGCTCCGCCGCGGTCTGCCTCACGGACGCCCCCTTCATGGGCCCGGTCGCGACCGTTCGAGTCGGTCGGATCCTGACCGACGACGGTGAAGTCTTCGTGCTCAACCCGACCGTCGCGCAGATGGAGTACTCGGATCTGGACCTCGTCCTCTCCGGCCATCCCAACGGCATCAACATGATCGAAGTCGGCGCCGCCGAAGTCGAGGACG
>NYSY01000011.1 GCA_002683215.1 Planctomycetaceae bacterium | reverse complement strand
AGAACCAGGAAACAGGATGAATTATTATGGATTTTGAATGCTGAATTTTGAATTATAAATATTGTCATTTCGACTGAAGTGTAACGAAACGGAGAAATCCCTTAGGAAGAATATAGACCGCTCCGCTGACAGAACATAGAGAATAGAGAATTTGATGATTTGATAATGTGGTGATTTGTAAATTTAAATTGAGAGACAAGAGACAAGAACCAGGAAACAGGATGAATTATTATGGATTTTGAATGCTGAATTTTGAATTATAAATATTGTCATTTCGACTGAAGCGTAGCGAAACGGAGAAATCCCTTACAAAACCTGTTCACTGTTAACTGTAAACTTTTATATAAATAAGAAAAATTAAGCCGAAAGCTAAAAACTGTAGGCTAAAAAGCTAAATAAAATGACATACCAGGCAAACGAAAAAGGATATTACGGCGAATTTGGTGGCGCCTTTATTCCTGAAATGCTATATCCTAATGTTGAAGAATTGCGCAGGCAGTACTTAGACATTATGAAAGAAGATTCTTTTCAGAAAGAATTTAAAGCGCTTCTTAAAGATTATGTAGGCCGCCCTACCCCACTTTATTACGCCGAGCGTTTTAGTAAAAAATATAACACTAAAGTCTATTTAAAACGTGAAGATCTTTGCCATACCGGCGCTCACAAAGTAAATAATACTGTGGGGCAAATTTTAATGGCAAAAAGACTGGGTAAAAACCGAATTATCGCTGAAACCGGTGCCGGACAGCACGGTGTTGCCACTGCTACCGTTTGTGCGCTTATGGGAATAGAATGTATTGTGTACATGGGGGAAATCGATATTGAACGCCAGGCACCAAATGTAGCCCGTATGAAAATGCTTGGCGCCAAAGTAGTTCCTGCAAAATCGGGTAGTAAAACCCTTAAAGATGCAACCAACGAAGCGATTCGCGATTGGATTAATAATCCCGTAGATACGCATTATATTATCGGTTCGGTTGTCGGCCCGCATCCATATCCAGATATGGTTGCACGATTTCAGGCGATAATTTCAGAAGAAATCAAAACACAGCTAAAGGAAAAAGAAAATCGTGAAAATCCAGACTATGTTGCGGCTGGTGTGGTGCGGACTCGGCCTGATCACGTACGTCGCCCCGAACGTCCGGTTCCTGACCCGGCGGAGCAACCTCTGCTTGTTGTCCCGAGTAAGACGTCCCGGGACATCGGATGGTTCCCCGTCGTCGGGAAACTCACCGAATACCGAACGGATCCATCAGGACCAAGCGGCATCCGACCCCCTGACAGTAGCATCCACAAGGCGGATTTCCACGTTCGGGCCCCGCTTTATGGGGGTTTGAGCAGGCCGAAGGTCGATCCCGGTCCGCCGCGGCTGATCAACCATCGTTGGCATCTTCGATCAGCCGACGAGCCTCCCCCGACAACGCCCTGATTCGAGTCCGGTAACGCTCCACGGCGGCATCGAGCGCGATCTGGTCTTGATCGACGATCGCCTCCTGAAAAAGCGGCAGGACGACGGCCCCGTAGCCGCTGTCCCGATTCGAGGTCGCGAAGAGGTTCTGGAACCAGGGCCGGCCCGGCAGCCCCTTGCCGTCCGACCAGACCCGCTCGAGCCGGCGGAGCCCCTGGTTCGCTCGATGTCGTGCGGCGACGGCGTCGATCCCGTCGAGTGCCGCCTCAGCCGCGACGAGGGCGGCGGTCGCATCGGCCAGCTCGGCCCGAATCGGTTCCAGGTCGAGTCGCAGCCCCGCCGCGGAGGCGGCGGTGGCGATTCCATCCAGACGACCTTCGAGGTCACCGACGACCGCGGTCGGCCGGAGCGGCAGCACCGGTGCATCCGCCAGATCGGCGACCAGCTGACCGCAGATTCGGGTGAGCATCAACGCNCCGGCATAGTCGTCGCCGACGTTGGAACGGTACCACTCCAACGTGTCGTAGTTCGAGTGGTAGACGACACCTTCGGCGCCCCTCGCGGCGAGCGAGATGCTCGGGATGCAGAGGTGACAGAGAAAGCCGACGTGATCGCTTCCGCCGCCGAGGCTCCCGGGCCGCGGCTTCGGACGATCACCACGCCAGACCTCCTTCACCGACCGGCCGGCACCATCTGGCTGCTCGACGCGATCCGCGGCGCGGAACACCGCCTCATGCAGGGACGGCGATGCCGAAGCCCCGAAATTCGTGCCCATGGCCGCCATGTCGAGATTGACGTACGCGACGCCGTCCGCCCCCAGTCGCTCCCGGTGCGCTTCGCACCACTCCGTCGAACCGATGATTCCGAACTCCTCGGCGCCCCACGCGGCGAACACCACGGTCCGTCTCGGACGGATCCCCGCCTCGAGCGCCGTCGCGAAGGCACGGGCGGTCTCCATGAGCACGATCGTCCCCGCGAGCGGATCGGCGGCACCGAAACCCCACGCGTCATGGTGGCCTCCGACGATCACGACCTCCTCAGGCGTCTCCCGGCCGCGGATGGTCCCAAGCACGTTCGCGGTCTCCATGAGAAGGCGCTCCTGACGAACTTCGAGTCGCAGTTCGAGGTCTCCCCCATCGATGCGATAGGGGACGTCGAGGCCGCCCTTCCAGTCCTCGTCCTCGACCAACGGCCCCTTCATCGCCGCCATGATCCGGTTCGCGGCGGCGTATCCGATCGGCTGCACCGGGATGGTGGGCAGCGCGACGTCGTCGACGGAGCGCCGTTCGGTTCCCTCGATCGCGGGCTCGAAGGGCGTCAGGGGATCACCCTTGTAGGGCAAGGTCACGATCGAGCCGCGTTGGATGCACGTCTCGTTCGCCCACCCGCCCTCCGGCCAGGTCGGGCCGCGGTCGTCGCCGGAATCGCCGGGATCCGTGAACATCACCACCCCCGCGGCCTTCGCCGCCTCCGCGAAGCGGACCTTGAAGCCCCGGTAGTTCCCGCCGTAGCGGACCAGCACGATCCGACCCGCACAGTCGATCCCCAGCTCGCGAAGCCGCGCGAAGTCCTCCGGGCGCCCTCGATTCGCGTAGACCACGCCGGCCTCCACGAGACCGCTTCCCGAGTAGGCGTTCCATCCCCAGTCGAGCTCCGGATGACGGGTCGCCGGATCGGCGAGCAGCTCACGCTCCCGAAGGGGAAGCGAGACGACGCCACGACGACGTCGATTCGACGGTCGGGCCTCGTCCGCGGTCGATTCGGAATCACCCGACCCCGCGGTCGACGCTTCCTCGACGAAGGTGAGGCTTGCGGCGATCGGGCGGCTGAGCAGCGGTTCGAACCGCCAGATCTCCGTCTCGAGCCCCATGCCTTCGAACGCCCCCGCGATCGCGGCGATGACCGCGGCATCACCGGGCCCGCCCGCGACGTGTGGCTGGCCACCGAGCAGGTCGTGCCAGGCGCGAAGGCCGGCCGCGGTCGGTGTCTCGGCGACCGTCTCGAGGAGCCGATCATCGATCGAGACCGGGTCGTCGGTCTTCGTCGGTGACGCGGCCGAGGTGGTGAACGCAACGGTCGATACGAGCCCACCGAGGCTCAAGGCAATGAAGGTGCGACTGGACGACATGGAACACTCCAGGGTGAGGACGAAAGTCAATGCGAGGGATTCGAATCGATGGGACGAGGCGGTAGGACGTAGGCGGCGAAGAGGCGATCCAAACGCTGGAGCGAGTCGTCGATCCGACGTTCACCGATCCGGCCGCTTCGCACGGCGTCCGCCAGCGCGTCGATCGCCCGATGCTGACGATCGGGAAGATGGCAGCAGAGAAGAAGGTCGACGCCCGCCTCGACCGTCCGGACTGCGGCCTCACCGATCTCGACGAGGTCGGCGATCGCCGCCATCTCGAGGTCGTCGGAGATCACCACGCCGCGATACCCCATGGTCTCGCGGAGCAATCCATCGATCGCGGCCGGGCTCATGGTCGCGGGCACGCCCGGGTCGATCGCCTCGAAGACGACGTGCGTGGTCATGATCGCCGCGACCCCCGCGCGAATCGCCGCCGCGAACGGGGGGAGTTCGATCGCTTCAAGACGTTCGAGATCGTGCCGGAGGACCGGCAGGTCGTGGGGACTGTCGAGATCCGTGTCGCCGTGACCCGGAAAATGCTTCGCGCACCCGGCCATCCCACCCGCCTGCATCGATTCGATCAACGCGACCCCGCAGGCCGCGACGATGGCGGGATCCCCGGCGAACGCCCGAGGACCGATGACCGGATTCGCCGGGTTGCTGTCGACGTCCATCACCGGCGCCAGATCGAGATCGATGCCGACCGGGCGCAGATCCTCCGCGAGTCGACGTCCGACCTCGGCCGCCGCGTCCACGCCCTCCAGGCCGACCGACCGCATCGGGAGCGGCGGGTCGAAACCTTCCTTGAATCGAACGGTCTCGCCACCCTCCTGATCGACGCAGACGAGGATCGGATCGCCGACCGGGTCGGGAGAAAGCCGCTTGACCTGATCGATGGTGTCTGCGACCGCTTTTCGATCGCCCGCGTTTCGGGCGAAGAGGATCACGCTTCTCACCCCGCGATCGATCAGTGAAGCGAGGTCCGCATCGGGCTCCCGGCCGGGAAAGCCGACGCACACCAGGCGGGCCACGCGTGCTTCGATCGAGTTCGACATCGTCGACGCATGCTAGCGAAACCGCGACGCCGTCCACGCTGGTCGCGACGCCCCCCGATCGGCGGCCGGCCCGAAGCCGGCTCTAAATGGAAGATCGCCCGCCCCTGCGAAGGGTCGGGCGATCGTCGTTCCGTGGACAACCTGGTGGCTTGATCAGAAGCCGATCGAGACGCCGCCGAAGATCATGTTGCTCGAGAAACCCTCGCCATTGCGACCTTCGTACTGGAAGCTCACGTTGACGTTGTAGGTCGGCGTCCACACCACACCACCGCCGTAGTAGGCGGTGTTGACGGCCTGGTCGTCGATGTCGAAGCTCAGGTTCGTGCCCTGGTTCGCAAGGCTGACCCCGTAGTTGCCGTTGAAGTTGAAGTTGCCCTGCCAGCCGAGTTCCGCATCGAGCACGAGGCCCGGCAGGGCGCTCCAGCTGAGGCCGCCGCCGACTCGACCGATCACCGAACTCAGGTCGCCGGGGGAGATGTTGAGGGCCGCCGAGGAACTCGTTTCCTCGTTGATGTCGCCGGTGTTGACGTAGGAGTACATGAACGAGGCTTCCGGCGTCAGGGCCCAGCCCTCGCTGAGCTCGAAGCGGTAGCCGCCGCCCATCGTGAGGTCCATCTGGAAGCCGCTGGCGTCCGAATCCGCGGAGATCTGGGTTCCCGGAATGACTCGCGTGAACTTGTAGTTGTTCCAGCCACCGGCCAGCGCGGCGTCGAAGAAGAGTCCGTCGCCGTTGCTCCAGGCGAGGAATCCGCCACCGCGGACGGTGCTCACCCGCGTGTTGCCGAAGCCACGGTCGAGGTCACCGGTGATCTGCGAATAGCCCATGTTGATGCCACCGAGGAAGCCGTTGCCGAACTGCCAGGCGAAGCCGCCCATCCCGCCGTACTCGTTGCCGGAGATGCCGATGATGTCGCCCTCGCTCGGCGTGTCGAGGTTTCGCCCCCAGAAGACGCCGAAGCCTTCCGCGGTCGTCGACTCGGGGGTCATCCGGCGGATCGAGCTCTGCACCGCCTGATCGTCGGACGAGGTGTATTCGGTGCCGTTCGAAAGCCGGAACGGTGCCGGCGTCCGCTGCTCGACGATGTCGTAGCGACGCTGGATCTCCTTGCGGAGCACGGTGAAGTACTGCGTGTTGGCCGCCAGCTGGATCGTCGACACCTGGGTGGTCGGACCGACGCCGTCGATCGCGGCCTCGTACGCCTCGAGGGTGTCGATCGCGTCGAGGGCCCCGAGCAGGATGCCCGAGTGGCCGGTGGGGTCGAGGTTCGCCTCGGGTCGGAGCGAATTGAGTTCGACACCGCGGAGATATTCGGGCGTGCCCTGCAACGGCGACGCGTAGTCCGCCGACGACCGGGCCCAGAGCTGGGTGAGCGGATCGAAGCCGCCACCATTGTCGGGGTTGACCGCCCAGGTCCGAGTGATCGACTGGTCCTGATTGGTGGTGACCGACGTGTCGCCGGTGATTCCGCCGGGACTGTCCAGGAGGAGGATGTCCCTGTCGTCGGGAATGTACGCGGCGTCCAGGACGTCGATGAAGACGTTTCCGCCGTCGGCGAAGTCGCTCATGCCGGCGGCGACGTTGATGACCGAGGTCTGGCCGAAGGTACCGGCATCGAGCTCGTTGACGTAGTCACCGGTCAGGTTGATGTTCAGCGTGGCGTCGGACGAATCGGAGTCGAGGTCACCGGTGTTCAGATTCAACACGCCTCGGTTGTCGCCCACCACGCCGACGAAGATGTCGCCGGCGTAGTCGATCGCCGCCGTGTCGATGTTCGCATTGGCGAACAGCGTCGAGCCCGCCTGCAGGTTGATGCCGTTGGCCGCGATCACGTCCGTCTGCTCGACGCCGTTCCCGCTGAAGATCAGGCTCATCGGGTCGGTGCCGTCACCGATCGTCAGGATGTCGCCCACCAACAGGCTGGTACCCGCTTCGAAGGAGCTGGTCCGCGTGAGGGCCAGATTGCCGGTGACGTCGACGACCGATTCGTTCTCGGCCTGGATGAGCGAGAAGGCGGCATCGGCTCCGAGGGTCGCGTTGGCGGTGCCGGAGAGCGTGAGGATGCCGTCGCCGGTGACCGCACCGGTCACGTTCAGGCTGGTCGCGTTGTTGAGGGAGATCGTTCCGGCGTTGTCGAGATCGCCGGTGATGGTCGCGGTCGATTCCTCGTCGAGCAACAGCCCGGTGTTCGCGGCCATCGTGCTGTTGCCGGTGACCGAGAGGGTTCGCGAGCCGGCGAGCTGGACCTGCCCGCCATCGGTCATGTCCAACCCGTCGAGGACCGTGAGCCCGTCGGCCGAGGTTCCGCTGAGATCCACGAGGCCGCCGACCGACATCGTCCCATCCACCTGGGCGATCGCGGTCTCCTCGAGCAGCATCTGCCCGTCGCCCGCGACCGTCAGGTCGCCGGCGAAGAATGCACCGGAGTTTCCAGACGCGGTGAGGGAGCCACGGATCGTCGAGTCGTCGACGGCCGAGTTTCCGAAGATCAGGTTGTAGGTCGCGAGCCGGTCACCCGAGAGGGTGACGACTCCGTCGATGGCGCCGGCGTTGTCGAACTGCAGGTTGGCACCGTTGGTCGCGTCGGCGGTGATGTCGATCGTGGAACCGCTCGCCAGTCCGACCTCGCCTTCGCCGAGGAGGCGGGCGCTGGACTCGAGGAGGAGCGTTCCACCCGTCATCAGGAGGCTGTCGGTGTCCGTCACGACTCCGGTCGTGAGACCGTCGCCGTCGATCCGGAAGGTCCCGCCGCCGCTGACCGTGGTGTTCCCGGTGTAGCTGGCGACACCGCCGTAGTTGAAGATTCCGTCGGTCACGGTGAGCGAGAGCTTGCCGGCGTTCCCGGCCGCGGTCACGTCGGTGATCGCACCCATGTACAGCCCGGTCTCGGGGTCGTCGATGCTGCCACCCCCCTTGACGGAAAGCGTGATGTCGTCGTTGCCGGTCGCGGTGATGGCCCCCACGGTGTCGGAACCGATCAGCTGGTCGAAGGCAATCGTGCCACCGCCGGTCCCGCTGTCGAGCGTGACGCTCGCGTTATCGCCCAGCTGCAGCGAAGTGTTTCCGTTTCCGCCGGCGCCGCCGCCCTCGAAGGTCACCGCGGAATCGTTATTGACGTTGACCGTCCCCGTGAATTCGCGAAGAAACCCCCCCGCGAACTTCACGGTGTCGTTCTCGCCGTCAGTGGTGATGTCGATCGTGAGATCGTCCTCGCCCGCGGCGTTCGCGAACCCACCGCCGGTATCGACGGCGACGGTTCCGAAGTTGACGTTCGCGCCGTTGGTGGCGTTCTGGGTCGTGTCGATCGTGAAGTCACCGTCCAGGGTGGTGGTGGCGAGCCAGTCCACGGTGCCGCCATCGCTGACCAGCAGCGTGAACGGCCCCGGCAGTTCGGTAGAGCCCCCGAGCTGGAACGTGCCGAGTCCCAGCACCGTCAGATTCGCGCCGGACTCGAAGATGGTCGTCCCACGGAACGTGATCTTGGAATCGGCATCCACGACGTTCGCCGTGAAGTTCTGGCCCAGCGTGACCTCGCCACCGAACCCGGCCTCGCCCTCTCCGCTCACGGTGAGGGTGGCGGCATCGACGAAGGACGCATCACCATCGACCGTGAATGTGGAATCCGCGTCGAGGAAGTTGATCGTGTGGTCACCTTCCGCGATGAAGTCGTTGAAGGTCACCACCGCCGCGTTGTTCAGATCGAATCCGTATCCGGCGGCGATGGTCGTGACACCATTGAAGTCCACGGTCGCGGCGTCGAAGGTCGCGATGTCGGCCAACGGATCGATTCCGTTCTGGAAGTTCACGTCGTTGAAGGTGAAGACGTCGTCGGCGACGGTTCCGCTGAGGCCCGCGAAGGTCTGGGCTCCGGTGGCGTTGAAGACGCCGTTGAAGTTGAAACCACCATCATTCGCGTTCCAGACCGTGCCCTCGCCGGAGGTCGTCTCGCCGTTGACGGCGACGAAGCCGCCTTCCACGAGGATCGTCCCGCCGTTGGTCGTGGTGAAGGCCCCGTCGATCTGGACCAGACCGCCGCCGGTGAGATCGAAGGTCAGGCTGCCGTCGGCGATCACGTCGATCTCGAAGGTGAAGCTGCCGTTGTCGTTGGG
>NYSY01000010.1 GCA_002683215.1 Planctomycetaceae bacterium | reverse complement strand
TGAACGTGCATTCGGTCAGGGTCGGGCTGCTGCTGGCGGTGTTGTACATCCCGCCGCCGTAGTCGTCCGCCGAGTTGTTCGTGAACGTGCAGTTGGTCAGGGTCGGGTTGCTGGAGGAGTTGGAAATTCCGCCGCCGACGCCGTCGGCCGAGTCGTTGAATATCCCGCCGCCGTAGTAGTCGGCCGAGTTACTCGTGAACGTGCAGTCGGTCAGGGTCGGGCTGCCGCCAAAAGTGTTGTACATCCCGCCGCCGACGTCGGCCGAGTTGCTCGTGAACGTGCAGTTGGTCAGGGTCGGGCTGCTGGAGTAGTTATACATCCCACCACCGCTATTGCCCGGAAAAGTCCCGCTGGCCAGACCGTTCTGGATCATCAGGTTCTCAAAGATCGTCGTGCTGGTCTCGCCGCTCTGGCAGATCAGCACCCGGAACGCACCACCTCCGTCGAGGATGCTGGTCGGATCGCCGTTGCCGTCCACCGTGCCGAGGATCGTCACCTCCTTGCCGCCCGGATCGATGGTGGTCGTGATGTCGTACTGCCCAGCCGCCAGCTGGATCGTGTCGCCGTCGTTGGCGTCGTCGATCGCGTTCTGAATGCTGCCACCCAGCTTGACGTAGTGGGTGGTGCCGTCCTTCTGGGCGTCGGCCGTCGCCGGAGAAAACAACGCCAGCAGGCAGAAGGCGAGCAGTGAAGTCGCCACGCGGAAGGATCGGAGTCGGTTCATGTTCATCGCTTTCATCACCCGATTCATTTCGGAGTCTCTCTCTACAAGTTTTCGTGACGTCGCGCGAGGGGGACTGTTGATGCTGCCTCGCGCTCGCGCGGATTCAGACCCGGCGTCATGCGGGATCCGATTCCGATATCACATCTCCGCCGGATGTTCGCGTTCGCCCCGGCCTCAGCGACGTCGCCGTCGACCGACCAGGCCCACCCCCGCCAGTGCGGCCACGCCACCCAGGCCCGGCACCGCGCTCGAGCCCGCGGTCGGCATCGTGAAGGTCTGCGTGTCGTTCACGAAGATCGGGTCATCCGGCGTCTGGAAGTTGTACGCGAGATCCCCGCCGAAGGTCAGGGCCACGCCCGACGCACTGCCGCCGTCCGCGATCACGAACCGGCCCAGGAACACCTTGTTGTTCACGTCCACGTCGCCCCAGGTCTCCCCACCGCCGGCGTACCAGCCCGCATCCGCCGAAATCGCACGGGCGTCGGTGGCGGAGCCGCTGTCGGAGAAGTTCGGGTCGGTGACCGCCAAGTTCGGGGTCGCCGCCGCCCCGATCGTCACGAAGCTGTCCGCGCCCACGATCGCACCGGCCGCGTCGTACGCTGCGTCCCAGCGGCCGAACTCGCTGTTGGAGGTGCTGGCGTCGTTGTGAATGAAGTCGCCGGTGCTCAGCGAGATCGACATGTCGTAGAGGTTCAGGGCACGGATTCCACCCTGGTTGAAGGTGGCGAAGACGTCGAAGACGGCATAGGTGCCGACGCCATTGTCCACGTTGTTCCCACTTCCATCGACCCGGTACATGTCGGCGGTGAACGACATCGTCACGGTGCCCGCGGTCGCCGCGGTGCCGAGGCACGCGACGAGTCCGGCGGCGAGTGCGAACGTGGACGTGCGGCGCCGGACCGGTTCAGAGCCGGCGGTCTGGTTCAGGTCTCTCATGTGATTCATCTCTCTCAGGTTGTGTCGTGCATTGAACGGCTTGAAGCAACAAACTTCTGATCGCCGAACTCATCGCAGAATAGAGGATATCGCTCCGATTTCGAAGGATTGATCTTCCGAATTTCCAAAGCCGATGCGGTGATCCGAGCGACCCGAACCAACCAAACGATTGCTCATTCCGGTTGTAATGTTCCGAGACTTCGCGCCGGCCAACGCTGGAACGAATTGGAACACCACCCCCTCGATGCCGCGGCCATCTGATCCTCGGGGTTTCGGGGTGATCACCGCATCGATCGTCGCACGAAATCCGACTCGATCGACGCACCTTCGCCGCCCCCCGGCGTAGGGAGGGGCTCACCGTGGGTGCGGGCCGATGGTCGCCCCGAGATCCAGTTCGCGTGTCTTCCACAGGGAGTACCCCGATGCGTTCCTCGACCCTCGTTTCCAGCCTCGTGTTGCCGGGCCTGATCCTGTTCGGCGGCTGTGCCTCCGACTACAAGGTCGCCCCCTCGGGATTCCTCGCGGAGGAGACCTACGCGTCGCTCGAAGACGGTGAATTCCAGGATCAGCTGGTCACCTGGAGCAACGAGGCCATTGACGTGGAGGACTACCGGGCGTTTCTCGTCGATCCCGTCGAACTGCAGATCGACGACGACGCCGACGCCAGCGACATGAGCGACCAAAGGAAGGCCGAACTCGCCGAGTACTTCCACGGCCAGGTCGTCGACTTCCTCGACGCTGATCATGAGATCGTCGAGACGCCCGGTCCCGAGGTGCTTCGGGTGCGAATCGCGGTGACCGACGTGCGCAAGGCCGTGGTCGCCCTGAACATCCACCCCGCGACGTCGATCGCAGGCTTCGGCCTCGGCGCCGCCGCCATGGAGGCGGAAGTCACGGATTCGATGACCGGTGAGATCGTCTTCGCGATGATGGGCGGCCGCCGGGGCAGCCCCTTCGGCCTCGAGAAGCTCGACCCCTGGGGCCACGCCAAGGAAGCGATGGACCTCTGGGCGGAACATCTCGCCGAAAACCTCGCCACGATCACGCCGCCCGGCGTGCCCGACGAGAATCGCTGAGTCCGGACGCGTGGCCCGGAAGCCTCCAGCGACTCCGCGGGCGATCCCCACCGGGATTCAGTCGGTCGCGGCAGCGCGACCGAGCCGATCGAGCACCGCGTTCCACGCCGTCGACGCGTCGTCGACCCGCGGCGGCACGATGTCGATCCGACTGGCGCCGCTGAGATCCGCGGCATGCAGCGTGCTGTAGAGCATCGCCGCCACCAACGTCGGATCGTCGGGCAGGTCCACGCGGAAGCGAATACCCGCCGCGGGCGCCGNGTTCGGATCCTCCGCCGCGATCGTGATCACCGCCACGCCGTCGCCCCCCGCGTCTTCGAGCGAGCACAGGCGGGTGGGCGTCATCGGGGCGTAATGCCGGGAGGCGGTTCCGGGCGACGCGGCCTGACCGACGATCTCCGGTTGCGTCACNCCCACCCCGAGGATCTCGGCGATGCGGTCCGCGGTCACCGCACCCGGCCGAAGCACGACCGGCTGTTCTTCACGCAGATCGACGACCGTGGATTCGAGCCCGATCCGACACGGCCCACCATCGACCACGAGGAGATCCTCCTCGGCGAAGTCGGCGAGCACGTGGCGGGCCTCGGTCGGGGAGATCGAACCGGATCGATTCGCGCTCGGCGCGGAGACGGGCGTTCCGAACGACTCGATGAGCCGCAGGGCGACGGAATGCGCGGGCATCCGAATGGCGATGGAATCCCGTCCGCCCGCGGCGATCGCCGGCACCGCGTCGGCCCGATCGAGCACGATCGCCAACGGGCCGGGCCAGCAGGCCGCGGCCAGTTCCTCCGCTTCGTCCGTCCATGAACGGCAGAGCGTGCGGGCCATGTCGACCGAGGCGACGTGGGCGATCAGCGGATTGTTCGAGGGCCGCTGCTTGATCGCGTAGATCGCCTCGAGCGCGGCTGCGTCGAGGGTCGCGCCGGCGAGCCCGTAGACGGTTTCGGTCGGCATGCCGACGAGCCGGCTCGTTCGGAGACGAATGANCGCGTCGGCGAGGACGGCGGGATCGAATCCCGATCGAACCGTGGCACCGGGGAGCGGATCCGCCAACTCAGGAACCGCCGTTCAGGCCGTTCGCCGCGGATCCCGCATCGGGACCGACCACCACGAGATCGATCCCGTTGGCTTCGAGCCCGCTGCCGGTCGCCCGGCCGAGCTCGGCGATCGAGAGGTTGTAGACCGCCATGGCCTTCAACTCCTGGAACTGCGCCTCGCCGAGCCGTTCCTGTCGTTGGAAGAGCAGGTTGAGGAACTCGGGGGTCAACGCCGCGAGCGTTTCACGAAGGGCTTCCAGCGAGCGGAGGTTCTCCGCCTGGGCGAGGCGGAAGTTCCGGGCCTGGGCCACGAGGGCGTATCCCGCGGCAATGTCNCGGACCGCGTTCTTCACGTCGAGCACCACGTCCTGAATCGCGTTGCGATAACCGATGACCGCCGAGGAACGTCGCAACCTCGCCTGCTGGAGCACGCTTTCCGCGGCGCGGTTGCCGATCGGCTGGCTGAACTGCAGCCCGACGAGGTAGTCGATGTAGTCGCCGTCGATCTCCCGCACGCTCGAACCGAAGCCATCGGAGAGCCCGAGCCAGCTGACCTCCGCCTGAAGGTCGAGCTGCGGAAGCCGGCCGTTCCGGGCGACGATCTCGCGGATCGAGGCGTCGTCGATGTCGAGGATCGCCGCGTCGATGAACGGGGACCGCGCCAGCGCGGTGGAGATCGAATTGCGGAGGTCGTAGCCGAACGGGGCGTCGATCATGAAGTCGACCGGCACGAGATCGAACTCCCCGCCGACCGGGAGGTCCGGGTCGTTGACCAGCGCCTTCAGCGCGTCCGCGGTGCGGCCGACGTCGCGCCGGGCCTGGATGACCCGGGTCTTCCGGCTCTCGACCGTGGCGACCGCGTCGGCGTACTGGGCGAGCGTGGTGTCGAAGCCGCGGCGGTTCGAAAGGATCTCCCGGATCCGGTCGCCCTCCTCGACCAGCCACTCGGCGATCACGAGATCCTGCCGGGCGAGCACGAGGTTCCAGTAGGCGTTCTCGACCTGCACCAGCAGCGCGAGCAGGTTCGCCCGAATCGCCACCGCGGCCTTGCGGTCCGCGTTGCGGGCGAGTCGGATTTCCGCGGTGTTGACGTCCTCGCCGAAGCCCCGAAGCAGCGGCTGCCCGATGCCGAGTGACACCGCGGAGTTCCAGGCGTCGGAAATCGCGTTGCTCGTGTTGTAGACCGAGGTCTCATCGGCACCGAACGACACCGACACCGCCCCACCGCTTCCGAGTCGCTTGGAGACGTCGGTGGTGAACCCCCACTGTCGCGCATCCTGGCCCTGGTCGAAGATCACGGGCTGTCCACCCGGGATCTCGAGCAGCAGATCGTTGCCGGGCTCGTCGATGCGGGCGAAGTTCACCCCCGCACCGAGTACCGCGTCGAACGCGGCTTCGGCCCGAACGATCTCCGCGGCGGCGACCGCCTGGTCGACGCGGGACTGCTGGACGCCGAGGTTCTGACGGACGGCGGTCCGGATCGCCGTCTGGAGGGAGATCGGCACGACTTCCAGCGGTTCCCCGTCGAGTCCCGGCCCGAGGGCGAGGGCCGCGCCCCCGTCCTTGGGCTGTGGCCCCAGTGTTTCCAGCTCGTCGAGGCGCGAGTCGAGTTCCTGCGACAGGTCGTCGACGAAGGCCTGGGTCTCCCGCGGGGCCGCGTCGGCATCGAGATCCCGAAGTTGCTCGTCGACCGCGGTCCGCACCGAGGCTCGAAGATCCGCCTCCGGATCCCGGTCAAGGGGGGATCGGCACCCGACCAGCAGGATTCCGCCCACCAGCAGGCCGGTGATCCCGGTCAACGCGGTGGACGGAATGGTGACGGACGCCAAGGTTCGCTCGTGAAAGGACATCCGACCATCGTACCCCCCCCTCGGGAACCCCGACAACCGACGCCGGAGTGGTAGACTGCCGGCATGAACCCAACCTTCCTCCATCGCTTGGCGGGACCCGCGGCGCTGGCCGCCGTCCTCCTTCTTCTGGTCGGCCCGGCCGTCGCGGGGCAGGACGACGATTCGACGAAGCCTGACCCGGTCTGGAAGGCCAGCCGGTCGAACAACCTGTTGGTCCGATCCGGCCCGAGCACCAACGACTATCTGGTCACCAAGATCAAGAAGGGCGATCCCGTCCTGGTCGCGGACCTGAAGGACGGCAAGTGGGCCGGCGTCCGGATGGTCGGCCCGACCTTCGCCAAGGTCGGCCTGCTCCTCGAACTCGACGACCGGGTACGGATCGACGGTGAGGAAGCCGTCGTCGTGAAGGGGCGGGTCAGCCTGATGGCCCCCAACGAGAGTTCCCGACCCGCCGACGCGGAAAACGCCCAGGTCGACCCGAACCGCAGCACCCGCCCCGTGCTTCGACTCGAGCCCGAAGCCCGACTGACCATCACCGACCGCTTCGAGGATGCCGGCCGTTCCTTCCTCGTGGTGGAAGCCCCGCCCGCCGCGACGCTGTGGGTCTTCGCCTCGTTTCTCGAAGACGCGACCCCCGGGCAGATCCCCGCGGCGTTCCGAGCGAAGCCTGCAGCCACCGCCGCCGAGCCCACCTCGCCGGCTCCGGTGGTGACGACCGACCCCGCCGCGGCGGAGGTCGCGGTGGTGGAACTCGTCGACGAGGACGAAGCGACCGATTCCGCGACGGAAGCCGACGCCTCCGGCGGTTTTGCCGTGGTCGTCGTCGTCGAGGAGGTGGACGACCCGGCCGCCATCGAAACCACCGACGCCACGGCCGACACCACTGAACCCGCCGCCGAGGACGAGCCGGTCGATCCGCTGGCGGACGTGACCATCGACGAGGCCGAAGCCGCCTGGGAGGCGGTGAAGAAGTCGCCGCACGACGATGCGGAACTCGAAGCCCTGCAGCTGGTCTTCGTCTCGATCGCCGCCCGGGAGACCGCCCCCGCTTCCGAGAAGCGGCTCGCCGAACTCCGGATCCGGCAGATCGAACTTCGTCGCGAAGTCCGCAACCGGCTCGACAAGCTCGACCGGCTCGAGAACCGCAACGACGTCGACCGCGAACGCATCGAGAACGCCAAG
>NYSY01000009.1 GCA_002683215.1 Planctomycetaceae bacterium | reverse complement strand
GGAATCGAGATGGTCTGGAAGCGGTCGTCGTGTGTCGACGTCATCGCCCAACCGGACTCGGGGTCCTTGTTGCAGCCCGGCAGGCAGGCCAGACTCGAGAGCCCGACCGCGATCGTGACCGCCGCCCGTGTAAAGCGCTGCTGACCGGGATTCATGGCGTCGACTCCGGCGTCGCCGTCGCGTCCACGGGGACTTCCGGCGCCAGCGAACGCGAGGTCGGCAGCGGAACCTCCGGACGGGCCTCGACCCCGGTTTCGACCGGTCCGGCCGCGCCGAGCAAGGCCTCCGCCATCGCCCGGTAGTCGGGACATTCCGCGGCGATCCCCGCCGGCATGCTCGCCAGGATCGTCGGCGCGATCCGGAGCCCGTCGAGGGCCGCCACCGTCGCGGGGTGCTTCTCCACGACCCGGCGGAGGTACTGTTCGGCGGAGACCGGATCGTCGATCGAGAGGTACCACTCCGCGGTCGTCAGCAGCTTTCGGGCCTCGGATTCCTCGATTCGAACGAGCAGCGCCTCGGCGCCGATCCGCTGGGCCAGTCCGGGTTGGGTCGTCTCGAGCACTTCGAGTCGACGCTTCGCGTCGCGAAGACCGGTGTCGTCGTACCGAGGTCCGCGGAAGGACGCCAGATAGGCCTGGATGAGTCGCTGCCGCGCCTTCTCGATCCGATCGGACCGCGGATAGTTCTGGATGAAGAGGTCGTAGGCATCCGCCGCCAGCCGCATCTTCGAGCGAATGAAGTAGAAGTCGGCGAGCTCCATCCCGGCGTCCTCGGCGAGTCGACTTCCAGGAAGCCGCTCCTGGATCCGGATCAGGAGTTCCTCGGCATCGTCGTCCGCGTTGATGAGCCGGATCGTGCCGAGAAACTTCCGCTTCAGGCCGTTCGCGTACGCGACCGCGATCTGGTACTCGCGTTCGAGGGCGGTCACGAAGGCTCGGCTCCCCGAATAGGTCCGCGTGATCGCCTCGTAGTCGAACAGCGCCTTGTACTCATCGCCCATTTCGACGAGGGCGTCACCTCGGACGAGGAGCATCTCGGGGCGAGCCTCGCCCCCGGGGAACTTGTCGAGGAAGGCCGAGGCGAGGGCGCGGGCCCGCTGCGGTTCGCCGAGCGCCAGGGCCCGGCGGGCCAGCACGACCTGTCGGGCGGCGGCGTCGGTCGGCTTGTCCTCGGCCTGCCAGACGTCGTCGTCTCCGAGCTCGTAGGTCTCCTGCCGCGCGGACGCGGGTCCGGCGAGTCCGACGGCCATGACCAGCGCGGCGAGCGTCAGGAAGCCGATGGAGGACGGAGATGGAGCAAGGCTTTTCATCCGCTGGGAATGGTACGAGACCCACGTCGACGGCGTGCGGTGAATGATCGTTTCGGGCACTTCCTCCGCCGCCCCGGGGGTATGACCGGGGGTATCGTGGAGGCCTTCATGTCGACGCTGGTGATCTACAACCCGATCTCGGGCGCCGGTCGGGCCCTCCAGTCGGCCACGAATCTGGAGCGGGCCGCCGCGGACGCCGGTCTCGAAGTCGTCCTGATGCCGACCCGGGCCGAACCGCCCGCCGCCTGGTTGCGCGAGCCGCTGGCGTCGCATGATCGACTGGTGGTGGTCGGCGGCGACGGCGCGGTCCGAGCCGCGGCGGCCGAGGCCGCCCACGCGGACGTTCCACTGGTTCACCTTCCGGCGGGAAACGAGAATCTCTTCGCCCGTGAATTCGAGATGACCGACGACGTCGACGAGGTCGTCCGCCGCCTTCGTGATGGCGTGGTCCAGCGCGTCGATCTCGCCTCGGCCGCCGCGGACGGCGGGCCCGCGGAGACCATGGTGCTGATGGCGTCGGTCGGCTTCGATGCCGACGTCGTCCATGATCTCGCGTCGAAGCGACGCGGGCCGGTCCGGCATTTCTCCTACCTGCTGCCCGCCATTCGGAGTTTCCTGCGATTCGCCCCCGCGGCCGTTCACGCAATGGTCGATGACGTCGCCGTCCCGGAAGTCGGGCCGGCGATCGTGATGATCGCGAACTCCCGTCAGTACGCCTGCCGGCTCGATCCGGCGGCCCGGGCTCGAATGGACGATGGCCGACTCGACCTCCTGATCCTGCCCTGCCGGGGGCGGTTCGGCCTTCTTCGCTGGATGTTCACCATCTTTCGCCGCCGTCAGCTGGAGGCCCCCCGGGCCGTCTACCGGGAAGGGCGGCGGTTCCGGATCGACTTCGACCAGCCGGTCCATTGGCAGGTGGACGGGGACCCGCCACATCACTCCAGCGTGGTTCGACGGCTCGAAATCGAGATCGAATCCGGCGTGCTTCCAGTGCTCGTACATCCGAGAACCGCCTGATCCGCGGGTCGTGCCGGCGGATTCCGCCCGAAAGTGCCGACGGGGGTCAAGGTCGGTCCCGGGTTCGCCGATGCGACGCGAGGGACCGGGGCTTCCGGTCCGTTCCGGGGGGAACACTCGTACGCGAGTGGCAGGGAGACTCAGGCAATGTCGGATCAGGCAACGGACAACGAGGACGTGAAGGGCACCGAGGATTCCGGGAAGCGGAAGCGGGGTGGCCTGAAGACCGCGGTCATGACGCTCACGCTGCTCGTCGCGGAAGCCGGACTCATCGGCGGCGGCTTCATGATGTTCGCCGAACCCGCACGGACCGAAGCCAGCGCCACGGCATTCGATGCGCCGGCCCCGGTGCTCGAACCCGAACTGGCCGAGGTTCTGATCTTCGATGACCACCTCTTCAACGACGCCTCGGGAATCGGGTTCATGTACTCGACCCGGGTGTATCTCGAGATCGACCAGCGTGACAAGGCGTGGCTCGAGATCGAAGCCCAGGGAGCACCTGGAAAGATCGAGGCGGCGCTCATGTCGATCTGGAAGTCCGCGACTCGTCGAGACCTCGAATCAGACGAACTGGGCGCCCTCGAGGCCCGGGTCGCCCGCGCCCTGGTGAGCGAGGGGCTCTTCGATCGACGCCCCGCGTCGGCTGGAGTCGTCGGTGAGGACGGCCACGACGACCATGGCGAGGTCATGCCGGTCTCGTTCGAGCTGCCTGACGGACCGATCATCCACGACGTGATCGTCGTGATGGAGCTCGGGCGTCGGGTCAACCGCTGAACCACGGTTTCAGGCCGATCGTGCGCCTCCGCTGAACGGAATCCATGAGATCCGAGGCTGTTGCGCGTCAATTGCGCGAAACGGTCGGGCGGGACAGGCATTCTCTGCAGTCCCGACATCGGCCCGTCCGATGATCCTTAGGCGGGTCCGGCATGGATGCTGGTGTCTTCCCGTCCAATTCCGGATCCCCACGGACGGCGGAGCCGCACCGAATGACCGAACCACCGACCGATCCCACGCCCCAGAGTCCGGAACCCGCCCCTGCCGAGATGGTGGAGGAGGCGATTCGCGACGCCGGTGAGCAGGTCGACGCCATGAACGACACCGCCGCCTCGGCGGCCGGATCCGTCCCGCTCCCGGACTTCGGGGCGGGCACCTCGGAGGCCGCGGCCGCCGGAATCGGCATGCTCGGCGACGTCGATCTCGACGTCCGCATCGAACTGGGCCGGACCAGCATGCTGGTCGACGACGTGCTCAAGCTGTCGCCGGACTCGGTCGTCGAACTCGACAAGGCCGCGGGTGATCCCGTGGACATCTTCGTGAACGGTCGACACGTCGCCCGCGGCGAGGTTCTCGTGCTGAACGAGAACTTCTGCGTCCGGGTGAGCGAGATCGTCGGAAAGATCCCCGAGACGAGCTCCGGCTGACCCTCGAACACATCTCGTCGATCGCGACGACCGGAGGATCCGGTCGTGACCACCAGCCAGGAAGGCGTCCATGGACCTCGCGCGAATCCGTTCTCAAATCACCGTCGTTCCCGTCGTCACGTTGCTGACGTCGATGTCGATCATGACGACCATGGCCACCGCGACGCCGCCCTCTTCGGAGCTGAACGGCGTCGCGAAGATCGCCCCGGCGGCGGACCTCGACGCGCCCGTGATCATCGAACCCGAGCAGGTCGACGTGATGCCGACGACGTCGGACGTCGAGGCGTCGAGCCCGTCAGTCCAGTCAGTCCCGTCAGTCCAGTCAGTCCAGTCAGTCATGGCCGTCGGTGATTCGCCGATCGAGCCCGTGATCGAGTCCACGTCTCCGGAATCGGTGGTGGTCGCGGACGGCGATTCCCGCCCGCTCGATGCCGACATGGATCCCGGGCCGGAACCGAGCGTCGAGGACGAGGACGCTTCCCGGGCCGCGGCCGCCGCGGTCCTCTCGACCGCGGGCGAGATCGCCTCGTTCGATCGCACGCCGATCTTCGGACGTGCCGGCAACGCGTCGGGCGAAACGGCCGCTGGGACGCCGCTGACCACGACCACGCCCGTCGGCACGGCCACGAGCTGGTGGAACGCCCCCGAACTGCGGGTCTTCGGATTGCTCGCGTTGCTCGTGCTCGCGGCGGTCTTCATGAAGCGACACGGCGGCCGGAGCATCGGACTCGCGGGTGGGCCGAGGCCCTCCGGCGTGGTGTCGGTCCTGGGCCGCTTTCCGTTCGGACGTTCGGCCTCGCTGGTCCTGCTCGAATGCGGGCCGAAGGTCCTGCTGCTCCACCAACACGCCGGCAAGGGTGGCGAGGTGACGACGCTCGCCGAATTCAGCGATCGCGACGAGGTCGCCGATCTGCGCGGTCGGCTCACCGCGACCGAGCGAGATGCGAAGGGCGGCTTCGGTCGCGAACTCGAACAGAACCTCGGCCTCTACGACCGACGCGGCCGCCCGCGCGGGTTCGGCGGTGAGGACGGCCTGCCCGTCCAGGGACCGATCGAGACCGTTGATCTGACGCGTCGACGCCCCCGTCGAGGGGTGCGTGGCAACTGATGATCTCCGCACCGCGTTTCATGCTCGCCCAGTCCCTTCCCGGCGTCGATCCCGCATCGCAGCTCGAGAACCCCATCGGGTTCGTCGAGGCCGCGGCGCAGGCCGTGCCGGGCATGGACGGTTCGACGTCCGCCCCGATCAGCATCGTGCTGCTGCTCACGGTGCTGACCCTGGCACCGGCGATCCTGATCCTCTGCACGTCGTTCACCAGATTCGTGGTGGTGCTCGGCCTGCTCCGGCAGGCGATCGGCACCCAGGGCCTGCCGCCGAGCCAGGTGGTCGTCGGACTCAGCCTGTTCCTGACCTTCGTCGCGATGTCGCCGACCCTCGAGGCGATGTGGAGCGACGGCGTCCGGCCCTATCTCGACGCCCCCGTCGGGGAACGCGATTCGCTCGCGGCCTGGGAGGGCGTGAAGCAGCCGTTGAGGAACTTCATGATCGCGCAGATCCGCGGCGCGGAGAACGAGTCCTCGGTGGAGATGATGCTGAACTTCCAGGGGTACGACGCCGACGCGCGGGCGGGCATGGAGTGGAAGGACGTCGACATGGTCGCGTTGATTCCGGCCTTCGTCCTCAGCGAACTCAAGATCGCGTTCCTCATCGCGTTCCGCATCTACCTGCCGTTCCTCGTCATCGACATGGTGGTGTCGAGCCTGCTCATCTCGATGGGCATGATGATGCTCCCGCCGGTGTTCATCTCGCTTCCGTTCAAACTGCTGCTCTTCGTGGTCGCCGACGGCTGGACGCTGGTCGCCGGCAGTCTCATGGAGAGCGTCGTCCGGGTCGGCGGAGGCTGACCGTTCATTCCGGCGTCGCAGGATGCGACGCCTCGTCCCCGGGAAGGAGTCCCGCATGGAGATCGACGCGCTCGACCTCGCCCGTTCCGCCCTGCTGATCTCGCTCTGGCTCGCCACGCCGATCCTCGTCGCCGGTCTGGTGATCGGCCTGATCGTCAGCATCGCGCAGGCGGTCACGCAGATCCAGGAACAGACCCTGTCCTTCGTGCCCAAGATCGCCGCGATGATCCTCGTCGCGGTCGCGCTGCTCGGGTGGATCTCGGCCCAGATGGTCGAGTTCGCGCAGCAGATGTTCATTCTCCCCACCTGATCGGATGTCCACTTGAACGGTGCGATCGAGTCCATCCAGGAGAGCGTGGGGCCGGCGATGCTGGTGATCATGCGGATCGGCGGCCTCGCGATCTTCGCGCCGGTGCTCTCGACCGCGATGGTGCCGATGCGGGTGAAGGTCCTGCTGATCTTCGTGATGGGGCTCGCGGGATACGCCGCCCTCTCCGCGAAGGGGGTCGCGATGCCCGCGGTGTCGATGGAACCGTGGGCCATCGTGCCGCTGGCGGCGGTGGAGATCGGGATCGGGGCGTTCATCGGATTCCTCGCGACGATGCCGATGCTCGCGATGCAGACCGCGGGCATCATCAGCGGTCAGCAGATGGGGCTCGGCTTCGCCCGGTTCTACAACCCCGCGGTCGGCGAGGAATCCGACGTCGTCCAGCAGCTGCTGTACTTCCTCGCCCTCTCCACCTTCCTGATGATGGGGGGGCTCGACGCGATCTTCCTCTCCACGCTTCGAAGCTTCGAATACGTCGGCGCCGGGGTGTTCCTCGACGGGGACCGGACCCTGCCGATCATGATGGGCATGGTTCTCGGGGCGACGGAGATCGGCATGCGGGTGGCCCTGCCGCTGCTCGGCGTGGTGTTCCTGGAGACGGTGGCGATGGGTTTCGTCTCGAAGACCGTGCCGCAGCTCAACGTGCTGAGCCTCGGGTTCCCGCTGCGGATCATGATCGGTCTCACCATCATGATCGCGGGTCTGGCGGTGATCGACGCGGTCGCCGCGGCATGGATCGGCGAGGTCCTCGACCGGATCCACGCCTGGGCGACCACCGCGCCCGCCGGGGGGGGCGTCTGACATGGCGGAAGACCTCGGCGAGAAGACCGAAGACGCGACCCCGCGCAAGATCATGAAGGCGAGGGACGAGGGACGCATCGCCAAGAGCGTCGATCTCGCCGGCGCGCTGCTGCTGACCTTCGTCACGCTCCTGCTCTGGGTGATGGCGGCGCCGTCGATCGAACGACTCGGCGGCATGCTCGAGTTCATCCTCATGACCAGCGGCGATCCCGCCTCGCTCGGGGCCGCGACGTCGCTGGAGATGGCCGCGGTCGGCGCGGTGGCGGTGCTTGCGCCGCTCTCGCTGGCGGCATGGCTCGCGGCCTACGTCGGACACTTCTGGCAGGTCGGCTGGCTCATCTCCCCGAAGCCGCTCGAGCCGAAGCTCGACAAGCTCAATCCCATCAACGGGGCGAAGCGGATCGTGGGCGTGCAGGGGCTGGTGAAGGGGGCGATGGATCTCGGAAAGGTCACCATCGCGGGCGGCGTCGCGGCGATCGTCTCCTGGCGGATGCACGACGTCCTGATCGTGCTGCCGGAGGGTTCGCTGCTGCAGGGATTCGCCCTCATCGGCCGTCTGATGCTCGAACTCGCCCTGATGGTCGCCCTCGCCCTCCTGATCCTCGCCCTACTCGACTACATGTTCCAGAAGTGGAAGCACGCGAAGGATCTGCGGATGAGCAAGCAGGAGGTCCGCGACGAGCACAAGGACAGCGAAGGCGATCCGAAGCTCAAGCAGCGTCGCCGGCAGTTCGCCCAGCAGATCGCGATGCAGCGGATCAACCAGTCCGTGCCGACCGCCGACGTGATCGTGACCAACCCCGAGCACATCTCGGTCGCGATCCGCTACGACTCGAATTCGATGCACGCCCCGCAGGTCGTCGCGATCGGCGTCGACCACGTCGCCCTCCGGATCCGTCAGATCGCGGCCACGCACTCGATCCCCATCGTGGAGCGGAAGCCGCTCGCCCGCCTGCTCCACGGCACCGTCAAGACCGGGGACTACGTTCCGCCGGACGCCTACTCGGCGGTCGCGGAAGTGCTCGCCTTCGTCTATCGCATGAACGGACGCGCCGCCTGAACCGGCCCGTCCCCCGAACCGAACGAGGAATCGTCCCCTGTCCGAACAGCTTCAAATCCCGACCATCATCCACCGCATCGCGGCCCAGCGTCACCTGATCGTTCCGATCGGGTTCCTCGGCCTGATCGGGGTGCTGGTGGTGCCGCTTCCACCGCTCGCGCTGGACATCCTGATCAGCGCCAACATCGCGGTCGCGGCGATCGTGCTCCTGACCACGATCTACATGCGAAGACCCCTCGACTTCAGCGTCTTCCCGGCGCTGCTGCTCGCCACGACCCTGTTCCGGCTGGTGCTCAACGTGGCGTCGACGCGACTGATCCTCGCGGCCGGCGAGCTCAACGAGACGGAGGCGGACGGTGCGGCCGGCGAGGTGATCCAGGCGTTCGCGAACTTCGTCGCGGGAAGCAACCCCATCATCGGGGCGATCATCTTCATCATCCTGATCATCGTGCAGTTCGTGGTGATCACCAAGGGTGCGACGCGGATGTCCGAGGTCGCGGCGCGGTTCCCCCTCGACGCGATGCCCGGCAAGCAGATGGCCATCGACGCGGATCTCTCCGCGGGCCTCATCTCGGAGACCGACGCCCGGACCCGACGCGACGAGATCACCCGGGAGGCGGACTTCTACGGGGCGATGGACGGTGCCTCGAAGTTCGTCCGCGGTGACGCGATCGCCGGCATCATCATCACCGGGGTCAACATCATCGGTGGATTCGCGATCGCGATGCTGATGCACGGATGGACCGCGGAACAGTCGATCGCAGTGTTCGGCATGCTCTCGATCGGCGACGGCCTGGTGTCGCAGATCCCCGCGTTCATCGTCGCGATCGCCGCGGGCCTCATCGTGGCTCGAGCCGGCGGCGAGCAGAACATCGGGTTGGAGATCCCGAACCAGCTCGCCTCGCAGCCGATGGCCCTCTTCCTGATCTGCGGATTCCTCGGACTGCTCTCGCTCACGCCGCTTCCCACCATTCCGCTGCTGGTCGCCGCGATCGGCACCGGCGGCATCGGCTGGTTCATGCGTGACGCGAAGAAGGCGGTGGAGGTCGCGAAGGAGCTGGAGGCCCGCAAGGAGGCGGAGGCGGAACGGTCGGAACCGAAGCCGGTCGAGGAACTGCTCGGCGTGAGCACGCTCGAACTCGAGGTCGGCTACGGCCTGGTCCGGCTGGTGGGGGGCGATCTGCTCGATCGGGTCTCGATGATCCGGAACCAGCTGGCGAAGGAACTCGGCCTGGTCATGCCGCCGGTCCGGATTCGCGACAACATGCAGCTGCCGCCCGATCGATATCGCCTGAAGATCCGGGGGGCGACCGTCGACGAGGGCGAGGTCCATCCGGACCTGCTGATGGCGATGGATTCGGGGATCGCGACCGGGACGCTCGAGGGGCTTCCGGGCAAGGAGCCCGCGTTCGGGCTCGACGCGACCTGGATCGACCCGGCGCTGCGGATGCGGGCGGAGACTCAGAACTACACGGTGGTCGATCCGACCAGCGTCATCGCGACCCATCTCACCGAAGTCGTCCGTCGCCACGCCGACGAACTGCTCGCCCGGGAAGAGGTCGGGAATCTCATCGAGCAGCTCAAGCAGTCGGCCCCGAGGCTCGTCGAGGAGGTGGTGCCCGCCCAGGTGAAGATGGGGGAACTCCAGAAGGTCCTCCAGAGCCTGCTTCGCGAGGGCGTTCCGGTCCGGGACCTCGAAACGATCGTCGAGACCGTCGGCGACTGGATCGGCCACACGCGGGACCCCGACGTGCTGGTGGAATACGTCCGGAACGCGTTGCGTCGGTCGATCTGCACCATGCACGCCGAGGCCAATCCCGAAGGCGGGGCCCGCCTGCACGTGGTCACGATGGATCCCGCGGTCGAGGATCGGGTCAACGGTTACATCGATCGGGGGGCCGGCGGAACGACCGTTTCGGTGCCGCCCCAGCTCGCGGGCGACGTGGCTCGGGCGGTCGCGGACGCGGCGAAGCCGCTGCTCGCCGCCGGACGTCCGGTGATCGTCGTGGCGTCTCCGACCGTTCGGGCGCCGCTCCGTCAGATCCTCCACCCGCATCTCGCGGGGGTGGTGGTCCTGGGCTACAACGAACTCGTCGACGGTTTCGACGTTCAGTCGGTCGGGCTGGTCCAGCTCGGTTCACCGGAACCGATCGCGTCGTCGAGTCCGGTGGAGGTGGAGCAGGCCGCCACGCCGGGGACGTCCCCGGTCGGCATGAACTGAGCCGATCGAGCCTCGATTCGCGCTGGAACCCACCGATGTCCTCGCGACGTGGAAAGATGGCGGTTCCAGCGTGATTGTCCCCCGAGTCGGGTATCCTTCCGGCACGGCCCGCGTCGGAGGATTCGACGGCGAGGCCGCGGGCCTTGATCGGCGATCACGATCGTCGAAAGGCCGTCGTCGGTGGGTGGAACCCCGCCGGCCGCGTCGGGAAGCGCCAGGAGGGCGACACCATGCGACTGAAGACCTTTCGAGCATTCACGCTGAACGAAGCCCTCGAGGCGGCGAAGGCCGATCTCGGCGATGAAGCCGCCATCCTTCATACGAGGACGTTCAAGCGGGGCGGTTTCCTTGGAATCGGCGGGCGGGAGATCGTCGAGATCATCGCTTCCGAAGCCGTGGAATCGACGGAGGAGACGACCGATGTCGGCGGCGAGGCGTCGTCGGGCATCGATCCGATCGCTCGAGCCGAAGCTCGAAACCAGCAGGCCCGCGTCGATTCGCCCCAGGTGACGACCGCCGCGACCCGCGCTTATGCCGCGTCCGCAGCGCCCGCGACGGCGGGGGATGCCGATGCCGACGAGGGATCGTCGGTCGGTGGTCTTCGCCCGGAGGACGCACCGGCGAGCGGCTCGCTCGAAGTTGACCGGGAAAAGACGAGGACCCTCGCCCGGGCGCTGGCCATCCGGCTCGAACGACAGCAGGCGGCGCGATCATCCGCCGGGGTGTCGGGGCCGGACGATGTGATCGAGACGCCCGCCTCGTCGTCAGCCTCGGATCCGAGTCCGGTACCGCGAGCGACTGCCGCGGTCGATTCTCCGGTCGTTGCTTCCCCCTCGCCTTCCCCCTCGCCTTCCCCCATGCCTTCCACGCCACCCCGCGATCCCGGTGAGCACTTCGTCATCGGTGCTGGAGGCGTCCTGATTCCCGAGCGCCAGGCCACCTCGCCCGCACCGCGGGTGATCGAGCTCACCCCGCCGACCGAATCGGTATCGCCGCGTGCCGCCGACCGTGTCGTCGTTCCAGTCATCGAGACCTTCGAGACGGGCGAGACCATCGCTGACCCCGCGCCCGCCTCGCCTCCGTCCTCCGAGACGCAGCCGGAACGTGTGGAAGACGCGGAGGCCGCGGTGAATGCGAGTTCGGCCGTGACGCCCGCATCGCCCGGCCCGAACGCCACTGATTCGAACTCCACCGAGTCGAAGCCCGAGGCCGACGAACTCGACGCGATCCGCTCGACGGTGGGGCGGTTGCTCGCCGTGGGCGGCGTGCCGAGCCCCGACGCCGAGGACCCGGCATCGCTCGCGAGTGGCCGGAGCGACGCCCTCGCCGACGCCTACGCATCGCTCATCGCCCAGGAGCTCTCCCGCGACCTCGCGGAACGAGTCGTGTCCGCCCTCCAGGAGGAACTCGACGAAGCGTCGTTGGAGGACCCGGAGGCGGTTCGTGCCGCGTTGCTCGGCCATCTCGCCACGCTGGTGCCGACCGCCGAGGATCTCGAGTTCACGCGTCCCCGGGACGGCCGGCCTCGGACCATCGCCTTCGTCGGGCCGACCGGAGTCGGCAAGACCACCACGCTCGCGAAGATCGCGGCGACCATGACCCTTCGAGATGAAATCAAGGTGGGGCTCGTCACCTCCGACACCTACCGCATCGCCGCGGTCGATCAGCTGCGGACCTACGCCGAGATCCTCGGTCTTCGTCTGGAGATCGCCTCGACTCCCGTGGAGATGCGGGCCGCCCTCGAACGATGTGCCGACCTCGATGCGGTCCTGATCGACACGCCGGGTCGGAGTCAGAACGACACCGATCGAATCGCGGATCTGAGAGCGCTCGTCGACGCGGCACGTCCGCACGAGACGCACCTCGTCCTCTCCGGCACCGCGGCGGAACGGGTGCTGCTTCGGGAGGCGGAAGCGTTCTCGACCCTCGGGCCCGACCGCGTCGTGCTGACCAAGCTCGACGAAGCCGTGACGTTCGGCATGCTGGTCTCGGTGGTGCGTCGGATCGGTCGTCGGATCAGCTGGGTCACCACCGGCCAGGAAGTGCCCACGGACGTTGAACGGGCGACGAGCCACCGCCTCGCGAACCTCATGCTCGGGGAGTCGGTGAAGTCGTGACTGATCAGGCATCCATGCTTCGAGGGCTCGTTGCGGGCAACGCCCGTCCGAGCGTCGGCCCCAGCGCCCGGGAATCCGTGGCGAGCGTCCGCAGCGGCCGGGTGAGTTTCGCGCCGAACGCGCGACCGGCGTCGCCGAAGCTCGAGACGCGCCGGCTCGCTCGCGCGATCGCCATCGCCAGTGGCAAGGGGGGTGTCGGCAAGTCGAACATCGCCCTCAACCTCGGCATCGAACTCGCGCGGTCGGGCCACCGGGTCGCGCTCTTCGATGCCGACCTCGGGTGTGCGAACGTCGATGTCCTGTGCGGACTCTCGGTGAAGGCGACCCTCGAGGACGTGCTGCAGGGGCGGCGTCGACTCGCGGAGATCGTGATGAAGGTCCCCGGCATTCGCGGCCGCGGCGGGCTCGGTCTGATTCCCGGGGCGAGCGGCGTGGCCGAACTGGCGGCGTTGAACGCGGTGCAACGGCAGGGAATCGTCGAACAGCTCTCCGCCCTCGAACGCGTGGTCGACATCCTGCTCATCGACGTCGGCGCGGGCATCGGCGCGGACGCGATCGGGTTCGCCAGCGCCGCGGATTCCGTGCTTCTGACCTGCACGCCCGAACCGACGGCGATGACCGATGCCTACGCGGCGGCCAAGGCGATCATCGCGCGCGATTCCGCCGTCGACCTCTCCCTCGTGGTGAACATGGTGGGGTGCGAGGACGAAGGCGTGGCCGTCCACAAGCGCATCGACGGTGTGTCGCGGCGGCATCTCCGGCGATCGATTCCGCTCGCCGGGGTCGTGCCCTTCGATTTCTCCGTGGTGGCTGCGGTGAAGCGGCGTCGGCCGCTCTCCCTGGTGGCGTCGGAAACACCGGCCGCCATCGCCATTCGTCGACTCGCCGCCGGGTTGCAGGCGAAGCCGGAGCAGATCGATGGCGAGGCGGGCGTCGAGGATCGTGGGTTGATCGCCGGCTTGATGCGGGCGTTCCGCCGGCCGCGACGATCGAGCTCGTCGCAACGCCAGTCCGGGTGATCCCCCGAGCAAGGTGCTGACCCATGGAAACCGCTTCCCATTCCCAACGATCTTCGATCGCCGTGCCGACGGCGTGCATTCTGGCCGTCGGGGGATTCATGGTCGCCGTGCTTTCCGGGATGTTCGTGGAGAATCCATTGAGCGCGATTCTTGCGCGTGCATTGGTGACGCTGGTGGTCTGTTGGCCCATCGGACTGGTGGTCGGACTGGTTTTGGACCGTCTCTTCCGAGAACATGTGTCGAATCAGACCTCACAGATGGATCAGGAGGACCGTTCGGCCGAGGAACCGGGTGGAGATGTCGAGATTCTTGACGAATCCGAAGGTGTACTGGATTCTTCAGGGGTCGACGCCGCGGTCACATCCGCGTCCGACTCGGCATGATCCGCTCGATCGAGGGGCGTACCTCGTTCACGGATTTTCCACCGCGTGAAGATGGACACCCGCACGTGTCCGGAAACTCGCGGTATGATCGGCTCGTCATTCGTCAAGGACCGGCGACTGACGAACCCCGGGAACCGACCTGTCGGAACCCGGATGATCCCGAACGTTCTTCGCACGTCGCTACGACGCGACCACGCGAAGACCCGCTGGAACGGCGGGAGTGACGGATCGACAATCACGCGACGCATCTGGACGCGTCGCGATCAGACATGGTCATCGAAGGTCAAGGAGCGGACCGATGACGACGAAGGCATCTGCCACGGCGACGGTTGAATCAGCCGTCGAATCCCCGAAGCGCGTCAAGGCGTCGACGAAAAAGTCGACGCGGAAGTCGACCCCCAGGTCGTCGAAGGCCGCTTCTCCATCAACCAAGAAGTCCGGACCGAAGCCCTCGGCCACGAAGACGACCGTCGTTGAAGCGACGATCGCCGCCGTCGTCGAGAAGCCGAAGCCCGCGCCTCGCAAGCANCGGGCGGCCAGTCGGAGCGGGACCAGTGGATCGCGAACGCGAGCCACCGACACCTGTCTCTCGGAGCTGCCGATCGCCGAGATCTGGAGCATGTATCGGGAGGAGCAGACGCAGGACGTCCGTAANTTCCTGATCGAGAAGTACCACGATCTCGTCCGCTTCACCGCGGAGCGGATGGCCATGCGGCTGCCCTCCGAGGTCGACACGCACGATCTGATGCAGGCCGGTTCGTTCGGTCTCATGGACGCGATCAACGCGTTCGATCCCGGCCGGAACGTCAAGTTCGAGACCTATTGCACACAGCGGATCCGCGGTGCGATCTTCGACGAGCTGCGTTCGATGGACTGGGTTCCCCGACTGGTCCGATCCCGGACCAGCAAGTTCGAGTCGACCCGCAAGCAGATCGAGATGGAGACCGGCCGTGCCGCCTCCGACGACGAGATCGCGGATCGGCTCCAGCTGCCGCCCGAGGAATACCGGAAGCTGAAGCGGGACTCCCGTCCCGTGACCCAGGTCAGTCTCAACCGAAAGTGGTTCGAGACCGATTCGAGCAAGGACGTCCGCGAGATCGACGTGGTCAAGGACACCCGGCAGGAGAATCCGCTCACCGCGGTCCAGCGACAGGATCTTCAGTCGCTGCTCACCAAGGGCCTCTCCCGCGCCGAACGCCTGATCGTCATCCTCTACTACTACGANGAGATGACCATGAAGGAGATCGGCATCACGCTCGACCTCTCCGAGAGTCGCGTCAGCCAGATGCACTCTTCGATCCTCGCCCGGCTCAAGGCCCAGATGCAGCATCGCGAGCGCGAGTTCTGAGGCGAGGATCCGCCCGGTGCGGATGACGGCCGAAGCGGTCTGATAACAACCAAACAACCGCCCTGATCCAACGATCAGGGCGGTTTTGTCAGTAAGCCCCGACTTCGGCCGGAATCTGCAGGATCGTTGCTGGAAACATCGATTTGGAACTTGTTCCAGGCGTGGCCATGCAATANGTTCGCTCCTCCGAGGCCTGACACGTCGTCAGTCCGGCTGCCCGGTGCAAGCGTGATCCGGGCACGAGTCGCTCAATCTGAAATGGAGAAAGAACGCATGATTCGTACGATTCTTATGACGGCCGCCGTGTCGACCGCCATGACCCAGGTCGCGGAGGCCGGTGAGACCTACGGCTACAACAGTTTCGGCAATCTCGGCTGGGGTGCCGAAGGCAGCCAGTCCGCCCTCGACTTCGATTCCCTTGCGAGCGCCAATGGCATCGGCAGCAGTAATTTCTGGACCCGGAACTACCAGNNCAGCAACGGCGATTGGCTGACGCTCGGGCTCAAGGGCTCTTCCTACTACGACAACATGCCGACCAACGGTGGCGATCCGCGGAGCGGCGGAGACGGTTCGATCGGCGATTCGTCCAGCAACTCGCTCTACAACGACGGCGCCGGCACCTACTACGGCTCGGCCGGCGGTTCGACCGGCGGAGGCAACGACGGCAACTTCAAGTGGATGTTCGACTGGTCGTTCACCATCAACGGGCAGATTCCCACCGACGCCAACTACGATCTCAAGTTCAACTTCTTCAAGCCGGGGAGCTCGACCGCGGATGGGTCCGTCACCAAGGCTGCGAATGGCACCTACAGCGGCGAGAACCTCCGATGGGGTGATGCGTTCTACGCGAACTCCTGGAACTTCGGTTACACGTTCTTCTCCCTGCTCGGTTTCGATCCCGACGTGACGGGTGAGTACAAGATCGAGCTGCAGGTCCTGCAGGGTGGCAGCGAGGTCACCTCGCACTCGATGCTGATCGACAACCTTTCCGGTTCGCAGGCGGTTCCGGGCGTCGGTGGCCTCGCGGCCCTCGGCGGTCTCGGTCTGATCGGTCGTCGTCGACGCCGCTGATCGGACTTCCCGTCACCGGGAACACGTGGACGAGACGAGCGATGCACCCCTCCGGCCGAATGGTCGGAGGGGTGCTTTCGTCCAACGCCTCGATGGGCCGGGAGGGAANCGTCGATCGGGCCCGGAGTCGCGGGGTTCCAGTCGTGAGCCGGCGATCGCGAGTTCGTGAACATGCAGGTCNCGGAAGCGGACTCCCCGTTCCGTGGACCTCGAAGATGATCGCCCCCCGGACCTGCCATCTCGCTCAGGCCGTTGGAGCCCGCGGTCTCGCCGGTCCGGCTCGCTTCCATCGCCCCGGACATCGGGAGGTCGAGTCCTTCGATGACACCCGGGAGGTTTCTTCGCCGGTCGAGGTGCNGTGGCAGGGGCTCCAGTCGCCGCGTGTCAGGCGTCTCTCCGAGGCCGGGCGGCTGATCGTCATCCGCCGCNGCGAGGCGAGGATGGCGATGAAGCGATCGGCGGCGACCCCGACTTCGTCGAGCGTCCAGATCGCCTGACGCATCGCTCGATCCTCGTGTGTCCCGACGGGCGAGTGCCAGGCCACGCGCGGCAGCTTCGATCGANGGCCCGCTCGTCTTCGTCGATCCCCCGTCATCGTCTGCGATGTTGGACGGCATCGCCCTTTGTTCCTGCATGAAAAAAGCCTCCCGGTCAGTGGGTGCGCTGCGGGCGAACGACCGAAATAATCGAAATCCGGTCTTGAAAATGATCTGCATTTGCGCTAGATTCATNGCGTCTCGGCGGGACGTGGCGGCGCTGCGCCTTNCGAGTCACCACAGTACGTGCACGCTCGTGCACTTTCGTTTTCCGGGGACTCACGAAAGAGCCCTCTCACATCACGGCGTTTCCTTTTCCGGGGATGCTGTTGCACAGGAACGTTGCGATGAAGATCATTTCATTGGGGGCTGTCGTTGCAGCCGTAACTTCCGGATCCGCGCTCGCGGGCACGGTCGACCAGTTCGGGACGCTCACCGACGGGTACGGGTCGGGAATCTCCTTCGATGCCGGCACCGGTAATTCGAACACCGATTTCATCTATCGAAATCATGCCGGCAACAACGGGTTCCTCACCATGGGGCTCAGTACCCAGACCTATTACGGCGGTGGCAATGGTCCCGTCACCAACAACGGTGTCGACACCTTCTACGCGCAGGCAGGGGCTGATCAGTCCGGCAACCCGAGCGCAACCGCGGGCGCTGGTCGTTGGGGCTTCAAGTGGAGCGTCACCTTCAGTGAGGATGGCGGCGGGGCGGGCGTGCCGGAAGACTATTACATGGCGCTTCGCATCGAGGGGCCGAGCGGCGGCAGTTGGGGAAACCTGGATGAGGCCTACTCGAGCAAACTGATCGCCTACCCCGGTAGCGGGACCAACTACGCGAATCAGAATGTCTGGGTTCCGGCCTACGGCTTCATGCAGGGCGCAGCGCCGGGCGCCTGGAGCGGCCTCGGCTACGACTTCGACGAGTTGGGAACCTACACCGTCTCGATCAAGGTCTGGGACGACACGCTTGGAAACATGGACGAGGTCGGAACCCTCGGCATGAACATCGTGGTCGAAGGCTCGCAGGCGGTTCCCGGCGTCGGTGGCCTCGCAGCCCTCGGTGGTCTGGGCCTCGTCGGTCGCCGTCGCCGTCGCTGAGCGACGACACGAACCACTCGAACTGCATGAACGCCCCGCCGACCAGACCGGTCGGCGGGGCGTCTTCATGGTGCCTTGGAATGTCCTGGTCAGTCGTCGGCGACGATCGGTCGCACGAGGATGTCGGTGAACCGGATGCCCGAGCCGTGGGCCTGGAGACCGATGGGGCCGGAAGCGGGGACCCCGGGCAGCACGCAGTCCACGAGCACGTGCTGGCCGTTGAGATGGACGTTCAGCGTCTCGCCCACCATCGAGATTCGGAAGGCGTTCCACTCGCCCACGGGGCGGTCGGCGCAGGCGAGCGGGGTGGCGGCGGCCCGGGTGGTGGCCGGCATCGACCCGTCCGTGCGGTACCCGTAGACCTCGCCGCTTCCGGCCGGCCACTCCCAGATGTTCACCTGGCTCTTCGAATTGCCGCGGAGGTAGACGCCGCTGTCCCGTTCCTCGACGAGTACGGTCACCGTGTCGCCGGCATCGTCCTTCCGATACGACCCATCCGGCTCGATGACCGGGCGCTCGATCGGGCCCTGCGACGGGCCTTCCCATCTCCATTTCAGGAGGAGTTCGAAGTCTTCGAAGGACTCGAGCGACCAGAGATCCCCCTTGACCCCGTCGAAGTCGAGGGTGCCGTCGACCACCGACCAGTGCCTGGTCACGAGCTCGTCGACCTTCCAGCCGTCGAAGTCGGTTCCGTTGAAGAGGGGGACGAATCCCGCCTCTCGCGGATTCAACGAGTCCGGGCCGGCGCAGCCGATGGAGAGGGCCGACGCCACGAGGAGCACGCCGGCGGAGGTGAGCGATTTCATGTGTCGATCATCCGAAGTTCGTCGGCGAAGAGGATTTCGGCGGTGGTCCGCTCGGTGATCTCCTCGCGGGTGACGTCGGGGGCGATCTCGATCACTCGAAAGCGTCGTCGATCCGGATCCATCTCCATCACGCAGAGGTCGGTGATGATCATGTCGATGCAGGCGAGGCCGGTGAGCGGCAGGGTGCACTCGGGAATGATCTTGGCCGCGCCCTTCTTGTTGTTGTGTTCCATGGTCACGATGACCCGGCGGACGCCGGCGACGAGNTCCATCGCNCCNCCCATNCCCTTGACCATCTTGCCGGGGATCATCCAGTTCGCGATGTCGCCCGCCTGGCTCACTTCCATCGCGCCGAGGATCGCGAGGTCGATGTGGCCACCCCGGATCATTCCGAAGCTCTCGGCGCTCGAGAAGAAGGAATGTCCCGGCACCCCGGTCACCGTTTGTTTACCAGCGTTGATCAGATCCGCGTCCACCTCGTCCTCGGTCGGGAAGGCGCCCATGCCGAGCAGTCCGTTCTCGGACTGAAGCCAGACCGTCATGTCCTCCGGAACGTGATTCGCGACCAGGGTGGGCATTCCGATGCCAAGATTGACGTAGAAGCCGTCTCGGAGTTCGAGGGCGGCGCGGCGGGTGATTCCGTTTCGGTCGAGCGGCATTTTCGGTCCTTCGGGGATTTCGACGCGGGGGGGCGAGCGTTCGGAAGAGTCTACGAAAGTCCGCGACTTTCCGGGAAAACCGGTTTCCGTCGAAGCCGGTCCGGAAGTGGGCTCGACCAGCGTTCAGTTATTGATTCCCGTCAGGGCGACCGCTAGCCTCAGGTTCGTCACCTTCTCACCCAGAAACGCGTCTTTTCGACGCCTGGAGCACACCGAGATGAAGTCCCTCGCTTGCGCCATCGTCCTCGCCATCGGATCATCCGCGATGGCGGATCTCGTCGACCCCGAAGTTCCCGACTGGCGGGGGGAGGCGGGCAGCCTCTTCTACCAGTGGGATTCCTTCACGGATCCATTCGCAGCCCCGAATTTCCCCACGTTCCCGCCGTTCGATTTCTCCGCCCAGGTCTTCAACTTCGTGGGCGGGGCCCAGATCGTGGACGGCGGAATCTTCAGCCCCGGCGGGTTGAACGTCCACGTCTACGGCGAGGGGCTGCCGACCGCCGCGGCGGTCCTGAACGTGACCTACACCTCGTTCGACCCGTCGCCGACGTCGGTGGAGTTCTTCGTCGGTGGTTTCGGTCCGGGGCAGCCGGGTGAGTATTTCAACCCCGTGTCGTCGGTGCGAACCTATTCGGAGTTCATCGGCGAGGGGCTCTTCCGAGTCACCGACGCCTTCGTCTTCGATGCGTCGAGCTACAGCGGTGACGACCTGTTCTGGGCGTCCTTCTTCAAGATCGACGGGCCGAACACGCTGGAAGGCGTTTCGATCGACGTCCAGTCGGTCATCCCGGCGCCTGGCGCCATCGCCCTCCTCGGGCTCGCCGGACTCGGCGGGCGACGTCGCCGCGACTGATCCCCGACCCCGTCCTGATTCGATCCTCCGCGCCCCGCGTCGACCTTCGGCGCGGGTCGTTTCATTCCGGAGTCCTGCACTCCTGCTAGATTCCTAGAATGACCACGAATCAGCACCATCCGGCCCTCGCGGGCATTCTCGAGCGGCTTGCGCTCGCCGACCACCCTGCGATCCTTTCCGCCGAGGCGGGGACGGATCGCGTCGTCAGTCTCAACCCGACCGATGGTCGACCGCTGGCCGCGGTCGGGCTGGTCGGGACCGCCGCCTACGACGCCGCGGTCGAGCGGGCGATGACGGTGCAGGCCGAGTGGCGGATGCTCCCGGCGCCGAAGCGCGGCGAACTCGTCCGTCGCATCGGGAACGCGTTCCGCGAGCACCTCGAGCCGCTCGGCGATCTGGTCACGCTCGAGATGGGCAAGATCCGCCCCGAAGGCATCGGTGAGATCCAGGAGTGCGTCGACATCGCGGATTTCGCGGTCGGTCTCTCCCGGCAGCTCCACGGGCTCACCATGCACAGCGAGCGGCCCTCGCACCGCATGTACGAGCAGTGGCATCCGATCGGGACGATGGGGATCATCACCGCCTTCAACTTCCCCGCCGCGGTCTGGGCCTGGAACGCCATGCTCGCCGCGGTCTGTGGCGATGCGATGATCTGGAAGCCCAGTCTGGTCACGCCGATCACCGCGATCGCGATGACCGAGGTGGCGCACCGCGTGATGCGGGCTCAGGACGTCTTCACGCCGAAGCACGGTGATCCGTGCGACGTCTTCAGCCTCGTCATCGGTACCGACGACGAAGTCGGTGAACCCATGATCGCCGACCGTCGGCTGCCGCTCATCTCGGCGACCGGCTCCTGCCGGATGGGGCGCCGGGTCGGTGAAGTGGTGGGGGGGCGGCTCGGACGCAGCCTGCTGGAACTCGGTGGAAACAACGCGATCGTGCTGATGCCGGACGCCGATCTCGAACTCGCGATCCGAGGGGTGCTCTTCGGGGCGGTGGGGACCGCCGGCCAGCGGTGCACCTCGACCCGACGGTTGCTCTGCCACGAGTCGATCGTGGACGACGTCGTGGAACGACTCCGGAACGCCTACGCCTCGGTGCCCATCGGTGATCCGCTCGCCAACGGAACCCTGATGGGGCCGCTGATCTCACCCGACTCCGTCGCCGCGATGCGTGCCGCGATCGAGCGGGCGGTCTCGGAAGGATGCGAAGTGGTGTCCGGTGGCGTTGAAGGCATCGATCGGCACGCGGCCGATGCCGGGAACTTCGTCGAGCCGACGATCGTCCGGGTGCCGAAGGGCGTGGTGCCCGCGGTCACGAAGGACGAGACCTTCGCGCCGATCCTCTACGTCTTCCCGGTCGAGGATCTCGATGCGGCGATCCGGATCCACAACGACGTGGACCAGGGACTCTCCTCGGCGATCTTCACCGACAGCGTCCGAAGCGCGGAACGCTTCCTGTCCCACGCCGGGAGCGATTGCGGGATCGCGAACGTGAACATCGGCACCAGCGGAGCCGAGATCGGGGGGGCGTTCGGTGGTGAGAAGGACACCGGCGGAGGTCGAGAATCCGGGTCGGACGCGTGGCGGGCCTACATGCGTCGCCAGACCTGCACCATCAACTGGGGGACCGACCTGCCCCTGGCGCAGGGGATCAGTTTCGGCTGATCCCCCGCGGCGGGGACGGCGGCGGTCAGTCCCGTTCGTCGATCTCCGTGGCGAAGGCGTTGGAATCCTCCATCATGGCGGACATCCCGGTCGAGCCCGGATCGACGAACACGAGGTCCACCTTCCCGCCCTCGTCCACGTGGCTGCTGAAGAGCAGGATCCGCCCGCGGTAGGGCATCATCCGGAGATGGGTGGGGGTGACCGGAATCTCGTCCATGACGACCGACCAGCGATCGGTCGCGGGGTCGTAGACCTCGAGGCTGGGGTTCGGTTCGAAACCGCCGCCCTCCTTGGGGCTCGAACCGCCCGCGTAGTACAACCGCCCGTTCAACGGAACGAGTTGCCCGCTCAGCCTCGGACGGGTCGGGGAGGCGATGCTCGTGAACTCGCCGGTCTCGAAGTCGAAGCGCTCGGCCGAGTCCACGATCTGGAAGTTCTCCCGCATGCCGTTGACGAGGTAGTAGCTCCCGTCCAGCACGGCGCCGCCGAACGCCCGCCGGGGCTCGGTCAGGTTCACGCCGTCGTACCCGAACTCCTCGTCGCCGTCGGCGATGGAGGCGGACACGACTTCGGTGACGTGCCGGAAGCGATCGTCGCTCGCCCGTCTCGGGTCGTAGTCGAGGCCGCCGAAGACCCAGAGCGTGCCGTCGTGCTCGGCGAGACCGAACTGGCTCCGCGGGATCGGGAGGTTCGGAGCNTCGTCCATCCACTCGTCGCGCTTGCGGTCGTAGCGATATCCCTCGGTCCAGGTCCTCGCGACCTCGCCGTCGTGACCGAAGCCACCGAGCGCGAACATCTGGCCGTCGGCTGCGGACATCGCGGTCTGGATCGTCTGCCGCTGGTGCGGGAAGGGTTCGAACTCCTCCCATTCGAGGTTNGCGAGGGAGAGCCGGTAGGACTCGTCGAGGAAGTTCTCGGGTTCGAAGTCGTGCTGCCCGGTGCTGTTGTTCCCGCCGAAGAGGTAGATCCGGCCGTCGTGCATGAACATCCCCTGCCGGTTCTTCGACGCGATGGGGGCCGGGATCGTGAGGTGACGGACCGTCGCGACCTCGCGGGTGTCGTCGGGATCGAGCGTCTCGAGGTGCGCCGGCCGGAGGCCGCGGGAGATGCCACCGACGAACATCACGTCGTCATCGGTGNTCACCGCCATCTGGTGGAAGAACCTNGGGAACGTCAGGCTTCCGATGTGTCGCCAGCTCGTCTCGCCGGGACCCCAGTCGAAGACCTTGCCGTCTGCGCCCGAGGCGACCACCCGGCCGTTCCGAGTCTCGGCGGCGAGGCCGAACGCGATGCCGGGGTAGGCCGGTCCGGTGCTCCACTCGCCGGTGTCGACGTCGAGCAGGTCGAGCGAGGCGCTCATCTTCCGCTCGGCGCTGAGGCCGCCGATCACCGCGACGGTGCGGTCGTCGATCGCNGTGGTGGCGAGGGCTCTTCGCTGGAACGGGGCGGGGATGCTCCGCCAGCCTTCGTCGNGATTCTCGACGTCGAGGACGAGGACGTCGTCATGCCAGAACNGCTCGTCGGCTTCGTGATCCATGCCCCATCCGCCCGCGACCACGATCCGAGAGCCCGCCATCGCGCTGTCGTGGGAGGAGCGTCGCTCCGGCAGCGACGGCATCGGNTACCAGGCCTTCGCATCGCAGTCGAACACCAGCACCTCNTCGATGGAGTCGAGGGCCTGCGCCTCGTCCNGGGAGTTGCGGGCGATCATGCCGCCGATCCTGAACACGCGTCCATCGTGCGTCTCCAACGAGCAGCTCTGGATCTTCTGGTCGTGGGGGAGGTACTCGACGTGCGACGGATCGTGCATGTTGATCCGGAAGAAGTCGTTGCACTGGGCCTCCCGGTAGTAGTCGTGGGGCGGTCCGGTGTAGCCCCCGAGCACGTAGAGCCAGCCATCCCCGGTCGCGGCCCCGAAACTGGTGCTCGATCTGGGGAGCATTCCAGAGGGATGGGCGACCGGAATGCTGGTGTCGCGAGAGACTGATTCCGGCATCTGGAAGTGCTGGCCGGAGGCTTCGCCGGTGGAAATCATGACCAGCAGGCCGAGTGAGGTGACGAGGCGAGCGGACCGGAGTCGGGACGTGGGCACGAGGATCTTCCTAACTAGATGAGTGAGCGGGGGAAGGCGTCGACGGCAGCACGCCTCGAGATTACGAAATCTACCAAATATTCGTGATTTTGAGACTCAATCGCAAGANGATTCGCTATATTTNGGNGTTGTTGCGAATGAGTCTCAATTTCAAAGGTCGCAGCCGNNGTCGANGANTGAATGATCGACCAGCCGCAGGAGNTCGATTTCATGTGTTCTCACAACCGATGGTTCCGTCGAACGAGTGTGCTCGCCGGTCTGGCCGCTAGTTGCGTCATNGCCCCGGTNTCCGCCCAGTCTTTCGANATCACGATGCCGACCACGGCGGACCGCTGGATGTACCCATTCAATGCCACCCCGGGCTACCGTCCGGCGGGGTCGACGTTCGGTTACACGCCGTTCCCGGATGAGACCTCGTTCGACAACCGCGATGGCCAGGTCATCGTCGCGTTCGACACCTCCGAGATCGTGCCGACCGGCCAGGGGCCCGAAAGCTACGACGTCTCGACGCTCANCTTCGAAATCACCCTCGCGGGGAACGCCTCGGGGCCCATCGATCTGACCGTGGACGATTGGCGGACCTATCTCCCCGAAGAGGCCAAGGACGCCCTTCCCGACGAGGATCCGGGCCGACCGATCGAGCTCTTCGCGGCGGGATTTCGGAACGGTTACGACCGTCTGAACTGGGCCGAAGGCGACTCTTTCTCTGACACGGACCTGTTCGGTCAGAACACTCGAAACGTCTTTTCCGCCGAGATCACGCCCGACGGATCGCTCCGCGATGCGTCCTCCAATTTCACGCAGGACTTCACCGCGAACCCGCTCGCCGTCGGTTTTTTCCCCGGCTACGAGGCCGGTGAGACGCCGGTCGAGGGCGAGGTCGCGACCTTCGAACTCGATACCTCCGACCCCCTCGTTCGGGGCTGGCTCGGCGAGAGTTTCGACGAGGGCCGGCTGGTCTTCGCGGTCACGTCGCTCATCGGCGCCAGTCAGGGTGACGCCACGCTCACGCAGTTCTACCTCCGAGAAAACCCGCTGGTGGAGGTCGGTGTCCGGGAATCTTCGGTCATCAGCTTCACCGTCGACATCATCGATGTCTGCGAGGTCCTAGAGGACCTGAACGGCGACTGCATCGTGGACGGCGCCGACCTCGGCATCTTCCTGTCGCTCTGGAACACGGCGGACGAGTCCGCCGACTACAACGACGACGGCATCGTGAACGGCGGCGACCTCGGCCGGCTGCTGGCGGCCTTCGGTCTCTGATATCACCGAACAATCTTCGCCGAAACAGGGCGAGCACGAATTTCCAACGGATGTCCATGCTTCTTCGAATTGTCATGAACAACACCGTTTCCCACTTCTCCCAGGACACAATTCGAACTCAAGGAGTTTGAGCGAATGAGATTCCTCGCATCTATCGTCGCGGTTTCCGCAGTCACCGGCATGGCGACCGCGGACCTCGTCAACCCACTCGTGCCGGACTGGCGCGGCGACGCCAACACCGCCTTCGCCCAGTGGGACAGCTTCACCAGTGCCACCGGTGGTCCCAACGCCGCCGAACAGGGTGGTGGCTGGAACCTTTACAACTTCGGATCTGGTGCGATCATCGCTTCCTCCGGCAACCTCTATGGTGCCGGCGGCGCGTTGAACATCCACGTCTACCCCGCCGCAGCCCCTCTTTACAACATGCAGGAAGCCGTGGTGAACATCTCCTTCGCCGGCAACCCGATCGACGTGGCCAATGTTCGCGCCCTCGTCGGCACCGCCGAAGACGGCACCTACGTGACCGGCACCCCGGAGTTCCGTGGTGGTGATGGTGGCTTCAGCCCCCAGACCTACGCGTTCAACTTTGACCTCAGCAGCGCCGCCTTCGGTTTTCAGAGCCTGTCGTTCTTCTTTGATTCCGAACTGGCCAATAGCAGCCTCGACGCCATCTCGATCGACGTGCTTGGCCAGGCGGTTCCGTCCCCGGGCGTCCTCGCCCTGCTCGGACTCGCGGGTCTGACCTCACGTCGACGACGCTGATCGGATTTGCCTGTCTTCGATAGGTTTCGGGGAGAGAGAAAGCTGGTCCCGCGACGCGTGAGTGACGCACGTCGACGCGGGGCCGGCTTCTTTCTCCTCCGGCCGTTCCATCGCGAGCAGCCGAGTTCCGAGGTTCCTGATCGAAAGTCAAGCCGGTTCCGCGACGCGTGAGTGACGCACGTCGACGCGGGGCCGGCTTGCTTCTTGTTCGGGCGTCCCGTGCGGTGGGCCACCGGTTCGATGCCGTGGCCGACCGGAAGTACCGAGGGCGGGCCGATCGCGAGGCCGGGCGGCCGCTGGATTCAGGAACTGCCTTCCCGCATCCGGTCCAGGCTCTCCGGGAACGGATAGCTGGCGAAGACGCCGGTGGGGGCCACGTCCCAGGCGGTGACCGGCGGATAGAAATCGCCTTCGAATCCAGCCTTGTGCATCGCATCGAGCACCGATTCGAGACTCGACTCGTCGCCGTCTTCGTGGGCGACCAGACGATTCGACCGCGCGCCGAGGAAGGAGACCGTCGCGACCGGGTGTCGATCCCGGCGGCCTTCCAGCATCTTCGAGATCGTCCGGAAACCTCGGAAGACGTCTTCGAGCGTGAAGTGGTCTCGGCCCGCGGGCCGAAGCAGGGCGAGGATCAGAAGCCGATCGAGATCGAACTTCAGGACGTACGGCTCCCGGTCCTCGCGGGCGTGCACCGAGACCGAGTCCCGGAACATCTTGGCGTAGCTCGTCGCGCTCGCCAGCGTCCACTGGCTCGTGGGGATGAGCTTGAACAGTTCGCCGAGGATGCCTCGGTCGTTGTTCTCGTCGTTGACGCCGCAGATCACCGTGCGATACCGACCATCGAGCACGTCATCGAGCAGGTGCTGGCCCCACTGGACCCGGATCCGCCGCTGGGCGCGGACCATCCTCGGATCGCCCGCGGGCAGCATCACCAGACGCTGGGTCTCCTTGCCGGCCTCGACGAGCCGATCGCCGTCGCCCTTGTAGACCCGGAAAGGCATGGGGGTGGTCATTCGCCGCCCTTCTTGAGGGCCTCGAGCGCCTTCTTCGCCGCGTCGAGTTCGGCCTGGAGGGCATCCACGCGGGCCTGGGCGTCCGCGACCATCGCCTTGTCGGCTTCGGCCTTGGTGACGAACGCGATCGACTCGATCATCACCGGCTTGGTGGGCACGTCACCCATCGGCCGTCCTCCGATCGTGAAGGTGGTGGTGGGAACACCGGCGATCTTGTCGACCACGTCCATCCCACCGATCACCTTGCCGAACACCGCGTATCCGGCGCCGTCGCGGGGCTGATCGAGGAAGTCGTTGTCCGCGAGGTTGATGAAGAACTGGTTGGTCGCCGAGTCCGGCTGGTTGCCGAGCCGGGCCATGGCGAGCGTCGCTCGCTTGTTCTTCTCGCCGTTGGTCCATTCGTTCTTGATGCCGGCTTTCGCGCCCGGCTTCTTGTGCATGGTCTGCGGGTAGGCGCCGTGATGGTCGAAACCACCGGCCTGCACCATGAAACCGGGAATCACACGGTGAAAGAGCGTCTTGTCGTAGAAGCCCTCCTTCGCGTACATCTTGAAGTTCGCGACGCTGATCGGGGCCTTCTCGTCGTCGAGTTCGACCACGACGGTCCCGAGCGTGGTCTTGATGGTCGCGTAACTCGCCTCGGCGACGGAGGAGAGGCCGAGGAGCATGATGAGCAGGAGCGCGTAGGTCGAGGCGGATCGGAGCATGGTTCTGAAATCCCTGGGGGCGCGGTGAGGTCGGCGTGAATGGGACGCCGGAAATCGAATCTTACGGCGACGAACGACGGTTGGGCGGTCTTTCTCGCATCGACTTCGGGGATGGCGTCGGTCGAGGCGGGGCGACAGCCCTCAATGAGGAATTCGGTGTCCGGGATTTCGAGTTTTTTTTCACGAAGTGGATCTTCGCCGCGGAACCGATCGCGACCGGAGGTCCTACCATCCCTATCACTCCCCGTCACGAGGCCGTCCGAGGAACTCCTCCTCCAAGCGGTCCCAGTCGTCACCCGAAGACACCCGGAGTCAGATTCAGCGATGCAACCGAACGGCCCAGACGCGACGGTGCGAAATGGAGCGGCAGGAACTTCTAGGGGGCCGATCGGCCTCCTGTTCGATCTGTTCTCGAACGTGAAGTTCGGGATCCTGCTGCTCGTGCTCCTGTTCGTCTACATGAGCGTCGGTTCCGCGGGCGTGGTCTATCCGGTTCATCCGAACCTCCTCCACCCGGACGCGTGGACCCACGCCCAGCTCCGGCAGTGGCGGAATCTCGAGATGACCGAGTTCGAGTGGTTCCACTGGTGGCCGTTCAACCTGCTCATGATCCTGCTCTGCGTGAACATGACGGTCACCACGCTGCGGCGGATCCCCCTCAACACGATCAATCTCGGCGTCTGGATGATCCACACCGGAATCATCACGCTCTCGCTGGCGAGCGTCTACTACTTCGCGACGAAGATCGAGGGCGACGCGCCCGTCGCCCGCCGGGCGATCACCATCGCGGTCGTGGAGAACGGCGAGGCCGGCGGCGTGATCGACCGGACGAAGATCCTGGCGATGCCGGGGAACACGGCCACGGTGGGGGTCGGCGACGATGCCTACGACATCAGCGTCCAGAGCATCGATCCCTCCTGGGAACTGCTTTCGGGTGAGGATGCCGGCGTCCGGGCCTTCAGCGTCAACCTGCTCGTCCAGCGGGGCGACGGCGAGCGGTTCGTCCGCCAGGCGATCGCGGGTTATCCGGATTACACCGAGGATCTCGTCTTCTCCGAGGATCCGCAGCAGCCGTTCCAGCGGAACGTGAAGGTGAACGGCGAGCGGCTCTTCGATCAGGATCTGCTGGTCGGGCTCGAGTTCGCGCCGACCGATCACCTCTTCCTTCGCAACGATCTCTCCAAGAGCTGGGCGCTCTATCTCCGGGAGCTCGGCAGCGATGACTGGGTGGAGCGGCCGATCGACGGGGACTTCCTCTACAACGACTACATCGCCGACCGTGACTGGGTCTGGACCGAGTCCACGATGGACCGGGTTCCCATCGATCCGATGGACGTCGCGATCCCCGCGGTCTCCAAGGATGATCCGGCGCCGGACCTCGTCCTCGCCGCGACCGGGTATCTCAGGTACGCCGTGATGCGGGACCGCGCGGCCCGGGGCGGCCCCAACGCCGCGGACAATCCCACCGCGTGGGTCACGATCAGCGCGCCGTCGATGGATCGAGCCACCGACTACGTGCTGCAGGCGCTGGATCCGCAGCGGAGTTCCGCGGACGGCGGGCTGATGGTCTTCCGGGCGCTGGAATCCGAATCGGACCTCCAGGGCGTCGAAGCGCGTCCCACGCTCCGGATCGAGATCCCCGAAATCGGTTTCTCGGCCGAGCAGCCGGTCTCGGAGGTCTTCTCGGGCGAAGCCGACCCGGTGATCAACCGCATCGGGGACACCGGGTACGGGTACCGCGTGCTCAGCGTCCAGGACGACCTCGCGATCGGCAGCGAGACGGTCTCGGTCGCGATCATCGAGGTGACCACGCCGATGGGGATCTTCCGGCGGTGGGTGTTCGACGATCCCACGCTCACCCGGGACGTCATCGACGGCGCCCCGATGGACCGTGGCGACAATCATGCGGGTCCGATCCTCGGTGACGATTCGATCCGGATGTTCTATCGGCCGGGGACCGGTGCGGCCCTCTTGACGCTGCTCGCCGGTCCCGAACCCGGACGGCTCCGGCTCGCCAACACCATCGGCGTCGACGAGCCCGAGATCTTCGAGATCACGCCCGGCTCGGTGGTGCCGCTCCCCGGCGGTCTGGAACTCGCGGTCACGCGATACGAACCCCGCGCGGTGTTCGAGCAGAAGCCCTTCATCGTGCCGATGAGGCAGCGGGCCAAGGATGCGAAGGAGTTCTTCGCACGACTCCGCCTCGACGTTCCCGGTGCCGATGATTCGCCCTGGCTCCGGTATCACGCCTATCCCTTCGACGGGCCGGAGTGGGTTCTTCGCCGGCACATCTACGAGCCCGACGTGATTCGACTCGACGACGGGAGACTGATCGAGGTGCTCTTCAGCCGCCGCCGGGTCGAACTGCCCACCGAGGTCTCGTTGGAGGAGTTCATCCTCACGTCGCACATCGGCGACTTCGACGGGGATTCCTCGAACATCCGGAACTACACGAGCATGCTCCGTTTCCGCGACCCCGGCGAGGTCGCCTGGAGCGAACCGAGCCCGGTGAGCGTGAACGCCCCCGTCGAGCACGACGGCATGTGGTTCTTCCAGGCCCAGTGGGACCCGCCCGACCAGCCCCGGTTCCAGGGTGACGTCGCGAGCGCCGGCCTGAACTACACCGTGCTCGGGGTGGGCAATCGCAACGGGGTGTACCTGCAGCTGATCGGCTGCGTCATCGCCGTGATGGGGATGATCTACGCCTTCTATGTGAAACCGATTCTCAAGCAACGACGCCGGGAAGCGGTCTACGCCCGCGCCAAGGCGTCTGCGAACGCGGAGGTGTCCGCATGAGCGACATCGAACGACGGATGTCCGGGATCCTCGCGGTCCTTCTGCTTCTCCTTCTGAACGTCGCCCCCGTGCAGGCGGCCGACGAGGCGGAGGACTGGGCCCAGACGATCGACCTCGAGCCCCTCGGAGGGATGGCCGTCCACGTGCAGGGGCGCATCAAGAGTCTGGGCTCCCACGCGAACACCGTCATGGACTCGGTCAGCGGGCCTCGTCTGATCGCGGGCCGCTCGCCCAGCTTCACCTACCTCGACATGCTCTTCCGTCCCGATGCGTATCGCGACGCGGACTGCATCTACATCAAGAACAAGCTGGTTCGCAACACCCTGGCGACCGCGATCGAAGGAACGGATCCCGAACTCGCGCCGCGGATGGACATCTTCAGGAAGACCGGGCTCGTCTCGCCCGATCTGCTCGATCGTCCGGAGGTCGGTCCGATCCTGAAGCGGATGGAGTCGGACCTGATCCGCACCGCGAAGCAGGTCGACGCGATCAACGCCGCCCGGACGGTGATGTCCCCGGCCTTCCTGCTCGACCGTCTCCGAGTGATTCCACCGGGGGAAGGCGAGTCGGACGCCGCGTGGCACGGTCTCTCCGAGATCATGTTCCTTCCCGGCAACGCCACCACCCTCGATCCCGAGCTCGCCGGTCTTCCCGAACAGGAACCGATTCCGGGCATCGACCCCGAACTCCAGCGGCAGGCCGCCACCGCGTGGCGGGAACTGGTGAACGCCTGGACGGCCGAGGACGCCTCGGGCGTCGAAGCCGCCTCGGTCACGCTGTCCGAGACGATGCGGGCGATGAACGCCGCGGCGTATCCGCCGGTGGCGCGACTCGCCTGGGAGAACTGGTACTTCGAGGCCGACCAGCTCACCCGCGGCTGGCTCATCTACATGGCGTCCATCGTCTTCCTGCTCCTCGGCGTGGTCTATCGGTGGCGATGGGCGATGACCACGGGCATGGTGATCTTCCTCGGGGCCTTCGCCCTCCAGACCTTCGCGGTCGGACTGCGCTGGTGGATCAGCGGACGGTGGCCGAACTCGAACATGTTCGAAGCGGTCACCACCGCCAGCTGGTTCGGCGTGCTCTGTGCGGTGCTGCTCGAGGTCGCCTGGCTCCGCCGGACCTCCTTCCGGGGTCTGCTGCCGCTCGGGGCCGGGGTGACCGCGATGGTCGCCCTGATGACCGCGCACTTCCTCCCCGTCTATCTGAACCCGAACATCTCGAACATGATGCCGGTGCTTCATGACGTGTGGCTCTACATCCACACCAACGTCATCATCTTCAGTTACGCCCTCATCTTCATGGCCGCGGTCACCGCGACGCTCTACCTCGCCTACCGCCTGTTCGGTGGTCGCGCGGTCTACGCCCGGGCGGGCGGGGCGGGCGCGCTGGTCCTCGCCGGGCCCGACGGCCACACCCTCGCCGACCTCGAGGAGACGCCCGACGCGGCGCGTCGTCGCGACCGGTTCGGGGAGATCCTCGACGGGAGCACCATGCTTCTGATGGAGGTCAGCTTCGTGCTCCTCTGGGCGGGCATCGTGATGGGCGCGATCTGGGCCGACCACTCCTGGGGACGCCCGTGGGGCTGGGATCCGAAGGAGGTGTTCGCGCTGAACACCTTCGTGATCTTCGCGATCCTCGTCCACGTCCGACTGAAGGCCCGGGACAAGGGGCTCTGGACCGCGATCCTCGCGGTGATCGGCTGCGGCGTGATGCTCTTCAACTGGATCGTGATCAACTTCATCATCTCCGGACTGCATTCCTACGCATGAGCGAACACGGCGAAAGATCGGCCGAGATCGAGGCGATTCTCGACCGGGTGGAGAAGCGGGTGGTGGCCCAGGTCGCGCGGGACAACGATCTGCTCGGTCCGCTCGACGAGTCCGAGATCAAGGCCCGGGTCAAGGCGATGCCGTCGGGCATCCGAGGTCCGATGGTCTTCGCGCTCGCGGGCCTGCCCTCGCTCCGCCGGACCTGGGCGGATCAGGATCGGACCGGGATCGGCGAAGCCTACGCCCGGATGATCCTTCGCTCGATCGCCTGTTTCCTCGGCAGCGAGGATTTATCCGAACTCGTGGGGATCGGGCGGGTCTTCGGTGAGTCGGAGGCGATGCTCGCCTGCGTGCTCGAAGTCATCGACCGCTGACCCCGGCGAGTCCGATCCGCGGGGGGCCGGCGTTCCCGATCAACCGATGATGCGGCGTTCGGCCTCGTCGACGAACTGGGCGAGGTAGAGGTCGCGGTACCGCCCGCCCGCCGCCATCAGTTCATCGTGGCTTCCTCGTTCGACGATCCTGCCCTGATCGAGCAGAAGAATCAGATCGGCCCGCCGGATGGTGGAGAGCCGGTGGGCGATCACCACCGCGATCCGGTCCCGGAGGATCTCTTCGACCGCGTTCTGGATGGTCGCCTCGGTCTCCGCGTCGACCGAGGAGGTGGCTTCATCCATGATGAACAGCTGCGGGTCCGCAAGGAACGCCCGGGCGAGCGAGACCAGTTGTCGCTGGCCCTGCGAAAGGTTGCCGCCACCCTCGCCGACCTCGAAGTCGAGCCCGCCTTCGAGCGTCTCGACGAATTCGAGGGCCCGGACCCGCTCGAGCGCGGTGCGGACCGCGTCGTCGTCCGCGTCGAGCCGGCCGTACCCGACGTTGTCGCGGATGGTTCCGGAGAAGAGGTGGGGCACCTGCTGGACGACGCCGAACTGCGACTGCCACCAGTCGAGGCCGCGTTCCCGATAGTCGACATCGTCGACGAGGATCCGCCCCTCGGACGGCTCGTACCAGCGGGCGAGCAGCCCGGCGATGGTGGTCTTTCCGCTGCCGGTCGCGCCGACGAGGGCGAGCGTGGTGCCGCGCGAGAGCTCGAAGGAGACGTCGTCGAGCACGCGTTCGCCCTCGACGTAGGCGTGGCCGACGCCCTCGAATCGAATGGTCTCGACGACCGCCCGGCCACCGTCGGACGCGACGCCCTCGGGCGGATCCGCGGGCGTCGCGTCGATTCTCGCCGCGACCTCGGGTGAATCGCGGATCGCCGGCGTCTCCTCGATCAACTCCTGCACCCGTTCCGCGGCCGCCTGCGCGCTCTGGAGGTCGACGAAACGCTGGGCCAGCTCCTGGATCGGCTGCGAGAAGAGCATCGCGTACTGCATGAACGCGATGAGCAGGCCGAGGGTGAGCCCGGTCTCCTCCCGCACCTGCACCCCGCCCGCCCAGAGCGCGATCCCGACGCCGATCGATCCCATGCTCATCACCACGGGCAGGTAGACCGCCGACTGGAGGGCGTTGCGAACCGTCCAGGACCGCATGTCCTCCGAGATCACCTGGAACTCCTCGGCGGCGGTCTCCTCGCGGGCGAGCATCCGGGTGGTGCGGACGCCCGCGATGGTCTCGTTGTAGGACGCGGTGATGCGGGAGTTCGCGGCGCGGATGCGTCGGCTCGACTCCAACATCCGCCGCTTGAACCACCAGGTGGCGATCGCCATCGGCGGCACGATGATCGAGACCGCGAATCCGAGCTGGGGATCGACCAGCATCATCGCGGTGAAGATCCCGACCAGCATCGTGGTG